>JAGWGC010000100.1 GCA_028867615.1 Nitrososphaerota archaeon
TCTTGACATAGTTGGTACCAAGGATGATCTGGTACCACCATCATCGAGCAAATCTATACTTGATGCAATAGGTAGTACAGACAAGAGACTAGTTGAATTTCCAACAGGCCATGTTGGTTTGTGTATAAGTACAGCAGCACATGAAAAATTATGGCCAGAAGTTGGAAAGTGGCTTGCACAAAGATCTTGAGTAACATGTAATACGTTTTCACTTGGAATTGACTCAATCACACTAGTTCCCAAAAATTCATCAATATTTCAAAAGACATCATACTCAGATCTTGGCTGGATGTGCATTATGGTATTTTCATTACCTTGTAATCCGTATACAATGATGAGAAATTCCATGTGTTCAATCATGTGACGGGAAAAATTATTGATTAAAAAATAATAAAACTTTGAATATCCAAAGTGGACTCGAGGTTAGATATTTCAATGAATTCACTCTAATCATTAATCGATACTACTAGATTCAAACTGGTTCATTAATTAATCCAGTCTTCGTAATCTTCAAACAAGTTTTTATAAAATTCCATTTTGGAGTCTTCAGAATCTGACAATATTGTATGGATGTGTTTCACAAAATCTGTAACTGTGATTATTCCAAGCGGTAGTTCACCATCTACAACAATTACTCTTCTGATTTTTTTATCAAGCATTTTTTGTGCTATGTCATTTACTGGAGTAAGGGGGGATACAACTGTAATGGGAGAAGTCATGATTTTACTCGCTGCAAGTTCGTGAGGTCTTTTGTCTGGTACAATAACTTTGGACAACAGATCTCTTTCTGTTATCATACCTTGAAGTTTTTCATTTTTTGTAAGCACTATGCAGCTGACATTGTTTTGGTCCATTATTTTTGCAACTTCGGAGACAGAAACAGTTGCATCAAGAGTAACAAGTTTCTTACTCATTATGTCAAGTGCAGTACTCATGATGATCATTCCAATGTTTGATATAAAATCAACCCATAAAATTATCATGGTTGATAATAAGAAAACCAAAGGAACAAACAACAAGAGGATCCGAATTTACCTCATTGGACTTATCGAGCACTCAAAACTAGAAAGATGTTTTATGTACCAATGCATTCGATGACGTTTTTTACCAATTTGACATGATAATCATGATCACCTTTAATGGCTATGGCTGTGTAATAGAATAGATGTCAGAAAAAACCGTAGAAACCATGCCAACAATAGAAAATGTAACAAAAAAGCAACTAATCGAGGCAATCAAGACAAGCAAAAACGAACATGATTTATCTGAACAAAAAACCTCCGCTTCTGTGCCTAATATAGTGAAAAATAACACTTCGGAGATAATTGAAAAAATTGATTCTAAAATTCCAACATATGTTCAACTTTATTCTGACCTGTACAAAAAATATCTGCACATGGCAAACAATTTCTGCACCACCTCTTGCTTGGCTCAAAAAGAATTCTTTGATAAAATGGGAGTAAATAATGCAATACCTACGATGTTTGACGCCTATTTGGGATCTGTCAAACAAATGGTTCTACTTCAAATAGACATGAACGAAAGCATGATCCAGTCTTACGTATCTCATAGGCTTACAGTATTGGATTTTTATGATCAGATGATAAACGGGAATATTGCCAATTTTGCAAAGATGTTTTCTTTGTTTAATGACCACACAAAATAGTGCACAAAAATCACAAAAGATATGTAAAAGATGTAAAACCGAATATGATGAAGACACCGGTTATCCAATCTGTAATTATTGCCTGAAATATTTGGATGATTGGGAATAAAATTAAGGATGAGATTGTTTAAGGCAAGTCTTGTATGTCTAGAGTATAAAATCAGGCGGTTCGTGGTATTGAACTAATTTCAGTAAATCCATACCGGTTTTTAAAATAGAATATTTCTACAAATTGTGAGTTCTGGCAAGTCTGACATAACAGTTCTGGGTTTTAACGACAATGGCTTGACGGCAGGAATACCGCGAAATGAACAGATACACACGGGAATCTTTGGCGAGGTGGGTTCAGGAAAAAGTATTGTGGATACTATAATGATAAACCAGAACATAAACAGAGATGAGGGATTCATGCTTGTTGACCCGCATGGAACATTAGCACACGATGTTCTAAGAATGATTCCGGAATCAAAAAAGGATCGTGTAATCTACATCAGTTTAGATACGGTGCGCTTGTGGGGGAAAATTGTAAAAATAAACCCACTTGAGGTAAAGGGTGGAGGAGACAGGTATGTTGTTGCCATGAATCTTGTAAATGCATTACGAAACATATATCATGATTCATGGGGTCCGCAGCTTGAAGCCTTGTTAAGAAATGGCACAAATGCTCTAGTAGAGATAGAAGATTCGACACTTAGAGATCTAGTTAAAATAATTACAGATGAAAGAATGCGTTCTATTTTTATAAATAAAGTTGCAAACAGAGATGTCAGACATTTTTGGAATGTCTTGTTTCCTCAACAGTATCAAAAAGATGCCGGTCGTTCAGCATACAACAAACTTGACAAGATCTTGTCAACGCCACAGGTTGCGGCAATGCTTGATACTACAAAATCCACGATTGACTTTGGAGATGTGATGGAATCAGACAAGTGGGTAATAGTAGATTTGTCAAGTGGAGGCTCTGATGACGTGATATCGTTTCTTGGGACGATTTTAATCAACATGGTCTATGTGGAAGCAAGAAAGAGATTTGGAAGGCCTATTGGTACCACAAAACCATTTTTCATGTATATTGATGAGGCACATCTTTTTGCACCATTTGCACTCAGGGAATTGTTAAACACCATGAGAAAGGCAAACATGAAGGTAACAATTGCGACACAAACCATCAATACATTTCCAAGGGAATTTGCAAAGGAGATATCTGCCCTAGTTCGTACGCTAGTTTGCTTCAAAGTGGATTTGGAGACTGCAAATATGTTCAAGACGGTAATGCCTGTATCAGTAGAGCAACTCACATCCATGACCCAGGGAAGATTTGCCTTTTATTCACAGGGGAATCCACCTCATACTGGATTACTAATAGCAGTTCCAATAGTTGATAGGAAAAAAGATTGGAAAGAACTGGCAAGATACAGCGTGGAAAAGTATGGCGAGCCCACATCGCTTGAAAGATATGTCATGCCTACAAAGTCACAACACCTCTCACCACAAGTGACACCACTTGAGGCAACAATCTTGCTCTTGCTGTATAATGAAAATAGGGACATGACAAAAGACGAGATCTACGACTTTGTTTACAAAATGTTTCCAGTAGATAAACGAGATGTTTTTTCAAAACTCGATGATATTCTAGTTAACCAATTACATCTGGTAGAGCGTAAAAATATGATATTCAACGATGGCGCTGACAAACTTGCTATTAGTTATGTATTGTCAGGCCTTGCGTACAATAGTTTTTTCTCACAAACTGCAATAGGAAGGCGTGCAGGGTCTCCATTGCACCAAACTACCATATTTCTGATAATGAACATGCAGCAAAAGGCATTCAAATTTTGCATTCCCGATCTTGGTGACAAGGGCGAACAAAGACCAGACTTGCTGATATTTGAGCCGCAAAGACGCAAGGCTTCAAAAGGGATAACATATGATCCTCTACACTGGTCAGAAAAAGTAATTGCAGTAGAAGTAGAGATAGACCCAACTAAACATGAATCCCAAGTTGTTGAGAATTTCAGGAAAAACTTTGAACTTGGGTATGATGTATGGTTCATAGTTTTCTCAGGCAAGTACAAACAATATGTTGTGGATACAATGAACAAGAATAACATTGTCGAGCAGTTTTATAACATTGCAATCATCTCACCTGATGCAGTAGGGCGACTTGGTAACATACAGAACAATTCTATATCTTGCCTAACTGGGGAGGAACTTGAGGTATACAGTGTGCTAAAAGGTGATGGTACGGCGCAATCTGTTGACTACAAAACGGGACTTTCTGCATGTGATGTAATGAAAATTTTATGGAAACTTGAACAAAAAGGTGTGACAGAATGCGGCTATGTTGAGACTAGGAATACTGAATTTGACTCGGAAAGAAAAGACATAGTTAAGGTCAAAAGATCGGAGTATTTCGTACCGGTAGAGGAGGGCAAAAAACTTGGTGAAAATTCGGATTCTCATAATTTAGAAATAGGGAAGAAGAATGGTACGGCTGCATCATCAGATGCGAATGCCAAGAAACTGGCAGGATTTGATTTTTCAAAACTCAGCAATCAAGGGTTGAAGGACTTGGTATTGGATCCAGAATGTGGAACCTTTGCAAAGACGCTTCTTGAAAATAGGGGAAACTATGTGTATGTGAAAAATGGCAAGGTAAAGACAAGGAAAAAATCACGGTGATACTGTACAGACAACTAAAGTACGACTTTGT
>JAGWGC010000101.1 GCA_028867615.1 Nitrososphaerota archaeon
TAATATGCTGCACCGACTGCGAGCATCAATGATTGTGATAGTGTAAATATCACATAAGATGTCCATGCCCAATCAGTGTAGAATATGTAGTCTCCTGCGTTGATTGTCAACAAGGTTGAGTTGACTGCTACCACTACTATGAATAAGTAGTGAGTACATCGTCTTAGCCAGACCATTGAATTGTATGCAGGAAGTGATGTATATAAAATTTTATGAGATACGAGATCAGCAGAGAATAACCCCCAAGTTGAAAATAGATATAGATCTATTGAAAAATAATAAAAGAAAAGAAGATGAAAAGGAATTTTCCTATCCGAAGAAGACAGAGTCGGTCACAATTGTTGCGATAGCAATTGCTGCGATCACACCAGCGATGAGACCGTTGTATGTCTTCGCTTTAGAAGTACCCTCGGTCACTACTTTGACACAAAACAAGTACCCTATAGCTTCTATGATTGTAAGTACAGTTAACGCAAAGTGTGCGCTTGGCGGTGGATATGCCCATGGATAGTATATAGTTGCAACGGCAACTCCTCCCCATGTTCCTGCCCAGAGTGCAACGAATGCACCAGTGATGAGTCCAACCATGTCTTCGACACGTCTGCCAATCATCTTACTGACGTCGGAACTGGAAGCTCCGCCACCTGTACCGAATCCTTTTGGTAAGGTCATTTGGTTTTACTGACAAATGTATGCTTTTAAGTCTTTTCCCAAGATGAGGTATAACTTATGTTAAGATGATCGGAGAAAAATAAGAAAAAAGCGCTTGTGCGCGTTTATGGGATTGATCTACTGTACAATTTGCCTTCAAGGGCCATCTTGTACATTTCTGCAACATATGGGTTCTCACCTGGTGTTTCTGCTCCAAGTTCGACAAGTCGTGCATATACTCTTACTACATAGGCAAGTGCGCCCATGAAAGCAACGACGACACCCATGTTAAACATCCAGTGGTTTGGAACTGCGAAGATCTCCTCTACATACCAGAAGTGCCACATCTCATTGACACCTATTGTGAACATGGTTGCCAAGTAACCAAGGATGGTCATCTTGAGACCAGTGTTCATCGAGTTGTTTGGACCTCTCAGAATTGGTACCTTTCTGTCATAGACAGCTACCATTCCCCATCCTAATGGAAGAGCAATGAAGTGGCTGTATAACCACCAGTGTGCTGGTGTAAAGGCACTGTCTCTGATTGATGTCTGGTGTAAAGATCCGTCTACGAAGTTGTCGACCTCTACTGATGCAGCGATTGATCCCAATGCGATGATGATAAGCCAGATCTTCTTCAGTCTCTGGATTTCAACTTCTTTTGGAATTAGTGCTGGCATTTGTGCCATGAATGTTGGAACGGTTAACGGTTATTTAAAAGATGAGTTATAATTTTTATAATTTCATATGTAATTTTCACATTATTTAACTTGAAATTATAACAATAATAATCTAAATAAACTCATAATTACATAATAATAACGCATAAAAAATTATGTAACATATGATTAACATGAATGTATAACATCTACTAATTAATCATGTTGGATCTGAAAGGGCAAAACATATATCGTTGTAGTTTCTCAGTTGGATTAGTTAAGCGATATGGTCGATAAGAAGTTTATTGTAGCTGCAATAGGTGTGATAGTAGCACTTGGAGCAGTTGGACCATCATTAGCACAAATGTTCCAACATGCTGAGGCCCATGGTGTCCAGGCACAGTTACAAAGTCGTTTCGTACGAATAGATGGTGAGACATGGTCAAAACAATCTGTTCGCACAGGAGAGACTTTGACGGATTCTGGCAAATTTGTAAGTCTTGTAAACAGAGACTTGCGAGGCTGGTACACAGTATATGGTGACTCATCCAACGCTGGTAACAGATGGGAAATTGTAGCAAGAGATCCACCTGGTAATGTAATCATAATACCAGCAAACTCAGTTATTCCATACAAGTTAACCATCAGGGCACTCGAACCAGGAGTATATCACATGCATACGCAGCTTAACATAGCAAGCATCGGTCCAGGTCTAGGTCCAGGACAAACAGTCGTGGTAACAGGCGATCCAATCGTAAAACCAATTCCATATACAAATGTAGTATATCAATCGATAATAATTGGTGTTGGATATGTGGTTACTTTCGCAACAAGACCTTGGCAAGTGATTTAAAACAATCACCCCCTTCTTTTCATTTTCTAAGTCTTCCAATTAGTCAAAACTATGTTGTCCAGATCAAAAGCGATGTCTAGTTTGGTTAAATTCCAAAGTCCACTTTCTTACAAAGTAAACAGGAATTAGAACAGATATTGGCAGAAATATTATCATTCCAAAGGGCCATGAAATGCTGCTCTGAATTAGCCAATCTACAAAATAGATAATGACTTCAATAATTATTCCGTAGACTAGTTTTTGTATCCTATAAAATGCAATCAGTTGAGACACAAATATCGGCATAACAGCAAGTATCATCTGAATTTTCATGAATTTTTTATCTTGATCATTTTGTGTCATGTTATTACAATTTGAGTTCGGTTACAATTTCTGGGTTTAGATTTGTTTCTTTAAACCAATTACTAGAGTAACGATCCAGTTGGATCATGATCACCCCCATAATTAAAAAACTATAATCACAAAGTACAGATAAAGATGAACAAATGATTCGTCAAATTAAGAGAATAATCACGGATGCAAACTCAACGATGATTTTACTATCAAATCACTATCGGTGACAATACTATTTTCAATTCAGCTTTTTTGTTACAAATTTTATAAGGTTTTCAACTTTATTCTGTTTGACATCCAATCGATTCCTGCTGTTTTGCTGTAGTTTTTTGATACGTATGTTCTCTTGTGAAATCATGATGAAATTTAGGTGTAAATATCTGTAAATGTAAAACTAGTACTCTATCCTGAAATCATCAAAAAATGCACCAGTGTCTTTCTTGGTCCACATTCCAACCTCCCCAGACTGATAGTTATGATCGTTTGCGCGTATCAGAAGCTGACCATCAAGGAATGCAGCTATTCCTTGTGAAGAAACTAATGCCTTCATCGTATGCCACTCACCAGGAGCAATAGTGACTTGTTTATCATAATTACATATTAGAAAATCAGGCGTATTTTTGCATAAAGAGAGCCTGTTTTGTGCCGAGTCAGCCATCAGTACAAAATAGTGTTTTGAGTCAATAAATCTAAGAATCATGCCTGCAGACTTGGCATTCTCACCAGATACAATTTTGAATTCCATTGTAACATTTTCAGTGTCTACAGATGGCGAATCAGGAATTAATTGTAGGTGATAGTCATTAGTGTCATTGATTGGTAATTTTTCCAATACATTTGGTTTTGATATTGCGCTAGGTTCGGATTTTATTATCCAAGAAGTTTTTTGATCTGTTGATAACTCGGCAAACCCCTGAGGGACAGTCCCATTTTGATACGAGTCAAAGTTCCACATCTTAACATGGTGGTATCCAGAGTTTATCTCGGCATTATAATATGCAAATGATATTCCAATTACAGTGATAACTGCAAATATTGCAAGACGTTTCTTCTTACTAGATTTTGGTTTTTGTGATGACAAGAATATCTACAGGTAGTGTGCTATTTGTGATTGATATAAAGATACCATTAGATAAAATTGAAATATTAAGAAAATAAAACTATCATTTCTTTTCACGTTTTCTTGGTTTGTTCTTGCTTTTCCATTTGTCAAATCCCCAACGCGTGGCTCCAAATGTACCAAGTGTAAAGAAAAATCCACCCACCAACAGAAAGATGAAATGATGATCAACTAGATACCAAAAAGCAAATCCTATAACTGCGCTAACAAATTCTAATGCAACAAAAACTAGCCACTTGTCAACCATTGACAAGATTTGGTAAATCCACACACTATTTACCGTTTCTCAATTTGTGCTTTGCTGACTAGTTTCAACTCGCAATTTTGGTGTAAATATAGTGATCCTGAAGAGGTATCAATGAAAATAGATGGTCTTTGAAGAATACGAATTTTAGTCAGCAAAACATCAATTGAGAAAAATGAATTACAATCAACAGTTACTAGTGCAAAATATAAAAATGAAAAAGATGGGAATGTTTTTACTCTGCAAATCCAGAGTATGCTCTTTCGCCTACTTGAGATATGTCCAATCCTATTTCCTCTTCTTTTGGTGTGACTCTAACACCACCTGGCCAAATTGCATCTTGGATTCTCCAAATGATGTAAGTTAGGCCAAATGACCAAGCTGCACCAAATCCTGCACCCATGGAGTT
>JAGWGC010000102.1:0-3904 GCA_028867615.1 Nitrososphaerota archaeon
GATCAGCCAAAAGTTGACAGTACGAATAATTATATGACGAATAATGATAAATTTTATCATGCCCAAGTTTACTGTCTCACAAATCCAGCAGTTAAATGAAAGTCTGAAAACTCCTCAAGAAGTTCTGAAATGGTCATTAGATAATCTTCACCCTAGGGTAGCCATGGCATCAAGCTTTGGTGCAGAGGATGTAGTTGTAATTGATATGATGATGAAAATAAACCCAAAATCAAGAATTTTTACTCTTGACACTGGAAGGCTCAATCAAGAAACATATGATGTAATGGATGAAATACGCAAGAAATACGGCGTGAACATAGAAGTAATGTTTCCAGACCAGAACGAAGTGGAACAAATGGTTCGTGTAAATGGATTAAATCTATTCTATGATAACATAGGCAACAGAAAACTTTGCTGCGGTATAAGAAAAGTCCATCCGCTAAATAGAATTCTTTCAACATTAGATGGATGGATTACGGGATTGAGAGCAGATCAAACTGAGGTAAGATCAAACGCAAATAAATTTGAACTAGATGAACAGCATAACTCTATCATCAAAATAAATCCTATAATAGAATGGACCTGGGAGCAAACTTGGGATTATATCAAGAAAAATGATATTCCATATAACAAATTACATGACAAAGGATTTCCCAGTATTGGATGTGAACCATGCACGCGTGCAATAAAACCTGGAGAACCATTACGAGCTGGGCGCTGGTGGTGGGAATCTGATTCCCAGAAAGAATGTGGATTGCATGCAGAACACAGTAAGTGATTAGATGACAAATATTGGTGTAGCAAAACCACATGGTGGTAAACTAGTAAATAGGATTTCAAAAGAAGATCCAAGCCAGTTGTTCTCAATTAATGTTAGTGCTGACCTTGCAAATGACATAGAAAATATTGCTGATGGAATTTTTAGTCCACTTGAAGGATTTTTAATGCAAGAAGATTTTGAGAAAGTAGTTTCTGAAGGTAGACTTGCAAACGGTTTACCATGGACGATTCCAATCGTACTTGATGTGGACAAGGATACTGCTGCAAAGATGAAAGATGCAGGAGATGTTGCCCTAAATGTGGAAGGCAAAAATTTTGCTATATTGCATGTTGAAGATGTTTATAATTTTGATAAGAATGATGTCTCAGACAAAGTCTATGGTACATCTGATCTAAAGCACCCAGGTGTGGCAAAAACTATGAATATGAAAGAATTTCTTATTGGTGGAAAAATTGATTATGTAAAAAGATCAGACGAAACTCAAATCCGAAGATACAGAAAGACTCCTATTGAAACAAGAGATTTTTTTCAAAAGGCGGGATGGAAAACAATTGTGGCATTTCAAACAAGAAATGTTCCACACGTGGCACATGAAATGCTTCAAAAAGCATCCCTTAATACGCATGATGGACTATTTGTGAATCCTCTTGTAGGGAAGAAAAAATCTGGAGACTATAAAGACGAAGCAATCGTTACTGCTTATGAAACTCTCATCTCATACTACTACCCTCTAAACAGGTGTTATCTTGGTACATTGCATACAGAGATGAGGTATGCAGGACCAAAAGAAGCAATACACCATGCTATAATGCGAAAAAACTTTGGCTGCACTAATATCATAATAGGACGAGATCATGCAGGAGTTGGTACCTATTATGATCCATTTGCCTCGCAAAAAATATTTGATTCGTATCCTGATATCGGCATAGAACCAATCTTCTTTCCAGCATTTTTCTATTGCAAAAAATGTTTGTCATTTGCAAGTGAGCGAAATTGTCCACATGGTACAGAATATCAAGAAAGTCTGAGCGGAACTAAACTTAGAGCAATGATTCTTGATAAACAGAGTCCGTCCGAGTATATGATGAGGCCAGAGGTATTCAAAGTACTAACGAAATTAGATAATCCTTTTGTGGATTAGATTTTTATTGAAATGATATATCATTGAAGACCATGCGTGTCTTGCTAGCTGTACTCTTGTTGGCAAGCACAATTTTGCCTGCTTATGCTCAGGAATCAACCATGAACAAGTCTGAGCGTTATGATTCGGTTCTAGTACCATATAGTGCATTTAATGTATATGCCAAGAATGCCACGCTTTTCAAACTTGATCACGAGCATGTAACCAACTGGGATATTGAAATGCAAAATAAGCTCCACTATGCAAATCAGGATGGCAATACGGTAGTAAGATTGTATGAGGATGTTCATGCACCAAAATTTATAGAAATTGGAATGGGAGGTCCACCTGACTACAGATTCTGGGTTGCAGTAAATACTCCGGAAGATGGATACTTTATAATTCATGATGAAAAACATCTTGGTTGGACTCCTGACAAACTTATCACCGCAACCCACTCAAGTAGTGGCGGTCTTACTGTTAGTGTTGGTGAACAGGAGGCAGTTTCCAACTTGGATATCGCTGGTTTTACAATGAGGGAATTCACTGTTTCTGGAATGAACTCTGCTTCTGATCCTCCTCCCGTAGATTCAGGAGCATTTACATTTAGTATTACTTCTGGAGATCCCTCTCAAAATATAATATTTTACATGCCATTTATGGTACTTGCAGTAACATTGGTATTGATTTTTGTATTATTGAAAACTAAGAATAGAAATTCAGAAGAGGCAAAAAATATTCCCGAAACTAAGCCATCCTAGTTTTTGGTCTTGTAATAATTACAGTCTTTTTTTATCTTGCAGACAGAACACATTGGTGAAATTGGCTTGCAAATATTTTGGCCATACATGACAAAAGTGTCATTTATCCTAATCCATTGTTCTCGTGGAATTTTTTTCATCAATTCAACTTCTGTTTCTTCTGGAATTTTTGTTTGTACTAGTCCAAGTCTATTGGAAATTCTATGTACGTGTGTATCAACAGGTATTGCTGGCTCATCAAAGGCATAAACTAGAACACAATTGGCAGTCTTTCTTCCCACCCCTGGTAGACTCAACAAGTTTTCCATAGTTTTAGGGACCTTGCCTGAATACTTTGAATCTATAATTGATGCAACCTCGATTATTCTTTTTGCTTTGACATGATAGAAACCAGTTCGCTTGATTATCTTTTCAACATCTGCTAACTTTGCGCCTGCGAGTGCATGGGCAGTCTTGTATCTTGCAAATAATGTTTTCACCACAGCTGCGGTGCTTTCATCTCTGGTTCTGGCGGAAAGTATTGTTCCTATCAATATGCTGAGGGGACTTCCATTTTCAGCCTCGCGTAGTTCTCTGAGTGCCGTCATACGAGGTGGTTTGACAGAATTCATTGTTGAGATCATACCATCTAAAATTCTTACAATTTTTTCCAACTGATCTTGTATTAACCATACAAGTATTATATCTGTAATTAGATGCTTGGAGAATCATCTGTAAATGAGAGAAGAAAACAAGTAAACAAATGTTAAGCATTTTTTATTGACAACTGTTTACTCTCATGAAAACTCTACGAGCAATCTTTAAGTTATATGTTGTATAAATACAACATATGTTGGAAGAATACAACATTAACCAAACAACGCTAAAAATACTAGGGCTTTATCTTAATGACTATAAAAAATCATTACATTTGAGAGAGATATCTAGGGAAACTGAGATAGATGTAAAGGCGATTCAATTACAACTCAAAAAACTGGAAAAAATTAATGTTTTGTCTAGCGTCATTAGAGGACGTAACAAAGATTATCACCTGAACTTGAACAATGTAACAACAAAATATTACCTAGTCATGGCAGAGGTTTTTATCTCAATTATTTATTTAAAGAAAAATTTTTTGATAAAAAAAATTGTTGATGAGATCGAAAATAAGATTCATGAACCGATAATTCTATTTGGTAGCTTTGCAAAGGGAACTTACACAAAAGACAGTGATGTAGATGTATTCATCATAAGTGATAAAAA
>JAGWGC010000102.1:3914-4202 GCA_028867615.1 Nitrososphaerota archaeon
GGCAACAATTTCTAGAGGGATTGAGAAACAATGATCCGCTCATAAAAGAAGTGGTCTCTAATCATATTATTCTCAAGGGGGCTGATGAATTCTCTGATATTATGTGGTGTTATTATGCAATCTGATAAAAAATATCTTAAATGGTGTACAAAACAAAAGAAAGGTATCAAACTAGTAAAAGGATCAGAAATTCTGCAAAAAGCATATGTGAAAAAATCTCAAGAAGCTCTCAAATCTATGGAAGTTAATGCTCATGTCGGTATAAATGAGTGGGCGGTATAAGCGAGC
>JAGWGC010000103.1 GCA_028867615.1 Nitrososphaerota archaeon
ATAGAGAACATCAAATGCTGATTTGCACAACATCTTGGTAAATTCATTTCCTCGCTTGCTGTCATATCCTTCTGTTGCCTGTGCACATGCGTCACAGACAGAGTTTTTTACAATTGCCTCTGGTGTGCCCTCCATGAAATAAGCATCAATTACTGCCATGTCTGCAAGAAATCGCTCATCTTGCAAGAGCTTTTTCTTTCCATCGAATTTTAGTACACAATATGTTGTCATCTCTGCACCGGTTCCAAATGTTGTAGGGATGAGTATCTTTGGAATCTTCATCTCCATTCCAGCATATTTTGCAACATCAAGGGAGCTTCCTCCACCGAGACCAATTATTACGGATGGATTCTTTGGCTTGAATTCTGCCATTACTTTGTTTACTGTTTCAATTGATGGTTCTGGCTCTACTTTATCATATAACATGTAATCTTGAATTTTCATCCTTGCAAGCCACTTGGCCGATACATCCGGTGGTGCAGTTGTTACAACCAGGGCATTCTTTGGATATTGTGTTTCAGATAAAGCGTCTTTACCGAAATTAATTGTCTTTGGCATTCTGACAGTATTCATGAAAAAACTACACCTGCTACAATTATTATACTATGCCTTTTTTGCGGTCTAAATGTGGAGATTAGTTTTCTTTGATATTATTATGACGCTGGTTATTGATATTGCAATAATCATTCCTGCCAGTGGGCCAAACTCTGGCACTGATGGGCCAACTACAACTGTGAAACTTGCTGTCTCTGGAGGAATGGGCTGGAATAATATTCCTTGAACTTCGACTGTGACTTGGTATGTTCCTGCTGATTGAAACTGGAACGGAATGCTGACTGAACCCTCAGCGGTATGTGTAACCTGAGTTCCAAATACTTGGTTACTACCCTGTGTCATGGAAACCCTATAGTCAACGTGTTGCTGGACTGTATTCTGTTTGTTTAGAAAACTGATCTTCATCTCTGTCTGATCTCCTGGATTTGGAGTTGCAGGATTTGTTTCAAAACTGATATTTAGTGTTCCAGCACTGGTTGGTTTCACGATTGGGTCTGCATAAGCTGGGACCATGATGATTGTCATGATCGCCAAAGCACCCAGTACACCAAATATTGATGCCTTTACACCGTTTCTAGACTTTGACACAATATGGCTTGTAGGTTGGGATATATAAAAAAAGTGTAACAAAGGTAATGAACATTAGGTTTGTTTTTCCAAGAATGACAACAAAAAGACTCAAAATTGGCCAAATTTTATTTGTTGCACGGTGACAATAAATGATAATTAAAAATTTCCATTCGTTATCAACAAATTCTGCAAAAAAAGATACCTTGTCTATAATTGAGACAGGCCTTGATGCTGCAAATCCAAGACGATATCTTGAAAAAATCATTCAAGATGATATCTTGGTTTTGCCTGGCAAAAAGATTGATCTTAGAAAGTATGATCATGTCCTTGTCATTGCAATAGGCAAAGCGGCTTATTCTATGGCAAGTACAATTGACTTGCTGACTCGTATTGATGGAGGAATATTAGTAGTTCAGGATAAAATCAAGGTGACGGGCAAAAAATTTAGGATGATTAGGGCTGGTCATCCAATTCCGAATAGGAACAGCTTGATTGCAGCAAAAAGGATCTTAGAATTTCTTGACAAAACAACATCGGGAGATCTTGTAATCTTTTTGATATCTGGCGGTACGTCATCACTTGTTTGCATGCCTGATGGCATAACACTTGGTCAAAAACAGAAAACAACCAGTCTTTTGCTAAAATGCGGTGCTAGCATCCATGAGATCAACTGTGTCAGAAAACATCTCTCAAAGATAAAGGGCGGCAAGATGGTGAAACATCTAAGATCTGATGCTGTGTCTCTTATCATGTCTGATGTGGTAGGTGATGATCTATCTAGTATCGCATCCGGTATGACATATTGTGATAAAACAACGTTTGCAGATGCAAAAAAGATTCTAAAAAAATACCATGTTGAAAAACTTGTTCCAAAGAGTGTATTGTACCATGTGGATCTTGGAGTAAAAGGGAGGATCAAAGAAACTCCAAAGAAAGCAAAAATACAAAATTATGTCATTGCAACAAACAAAGACTGTCTTGATGCGATGAAATTGCGTGCAAAAGATCTTGGCTATTCTACCAAAATTCTTGGTTGTGTTTCAGGTGATGTGAAAGATCTTAGCGCGAAGATATCTGGAGTATTTTCTGGCAACAAAAAGAATTGTGTGATCTTTGGAGGAGAGAGCACTGTTGTTGTAACTGGAAAAGGAAAAGGTGGACGAAACCAAGAATTAGTTTTGCGCTGTATGTCTGATCTATCAAAGAAAGGAAATGACATTGTAATTGCGTCAGTTGGTACGGATGGAATTGATGGCACTACCAACTGTGCTGGTGCAATTTGGCAGTCTGGTCCGAAAATAGGCACTATGGCGCAATATCTTGATGACAACAACTCGTACAACTTTTTCAAAAAATATGGCGGACTTGTTTTCACCGGTTCTACTGGGACCAACCTGATGGATATTGGCCTTGTGTTACGAAAATAGCAACTTGGTTGCCCTGTTTTCGTTTGGATCTATTGATTGGTATCTGACATCAAGATCTCTCTGTTTGATTATCTGATCAATGAACTTTATTCTTCTTTCTATGAAAATGTCATCAGTCAGTTCATTTTTTGCAAGACGATCAAACATTGATTTGTGATCCAGCATTACTTTGATCACATCACCATTTTTTATTATGAATCTACCAATACCCCAAAAAATTCCAACATGCAATGCGATGTATTTTGATTGCTCTGGTGTAACAATGTTGTAAAAATATTCTGCATGCATTCTGCTCTCTTCTGATCTTGATTGAGTGTTTTCAATTATCCAAGAGATCTTTTTTTGATCACCGTCAAAAAAGTAAATGTGTTCCATGTCAACATATTTACCAAATATGTCAATATATTTTCTGTATACTACTGAATAAGAAAAATGAAAACTTGCTAATCGTGTTAGAGGCAAATTCCTTCTTTACAAACATGGTAGACGAACTTGTTGATTTCTCAGAATATGATCCAGAGCTTGCAGAGGGACTAAAATGGATTGACTGCGAGGCACAAAAAAGAGGAATTACATTTTATGAGATGGTGTTTCATGTATTGCACCGACACGATGTAGATTCTAAAGCAAAAGACTGGCTTGCAAATAGAAATTAGATTCTAATATTTGATTTTACACTGTTTAACATTTTTGTGATTTGATTTGGTATGAAATCCGTTACAATAATTTTTGATTTGCAAATACCACTAGATATCTTCTACCACATCGTGCTTGGTGTATCTAGTCTATGTGTAAGTATGCTGAACCGATCCTATAGTTTACACACATTACAAATTTGAATATTTTTTTAAACTTGCAACCAGTACATTATAAAATTTGAACAGAATTGAATTGAACCTAAATTTGTGTCAGACGTTTTTCAATTGATACGTATTCGCATCCTGATGGTCCACAGTATTTGCCAACATAGACTGCCTTTGGTCTGTAAAGCATTGGCTTTGGTGCAGCCTCGGCAAATTTCTCTTCTATGATGTGAGATGTCCATCCTGACACGCGAGATATTGCAAATATTGGAGTGTTGAGATCCATTGGAATGCCTAGCATGTAATACACTGATGCGCTGTAAAGATCAACATTTGGAAAAATATCGGAACTCTTGATTTTTTTCATCTCTTCCTCTGTGACTTCTTCGACTTTTTTTGTGATGCCATACCATGGCTGTCCTGTCTTTTCTGCAAGTCTTCTTGACAACTCTCGAAGAACTTCTGCTCTTGGATCAAATGTCTTGTATACTGCATGGCCCATGCCCATTATCTTTTGACTCTTTTCCAGCTTGTTTTTTATCCATTGTTCAACTTTTTCTTCAGATCCAATTTCTAAAAGCATCTTCATCACCTGAAAGTTTGCGCCACCATGCAATTCACCGCTTAGTGCACCAACTGCAGCGCTTACTGCCGCGTACATGTTTGCACGTGTTGATGCTACCTCTCGTGCTGCAA
>JAGWGC010000104.1 GCA_028867615.1 Nitrososphaerota archaeon
GTTTTCTCACATAGCTCTGAAGGTGTAACAATAAAACTCCCATCTGGAAAATTCACGACCCTTAATCCACAGAACCGTGCAATGATAGGAGTTCTTGCTGGAGGAGGTGTTGGAGATAGACCATTTATGCGAGCCGGACCTGCATGGAGAAGAAAGCGCTCAAAGGGACACAAGTATCCGATAGTAAGAGGTGTTGCACAAGCTGTATACGTTCACCCGCATGGTGGTGGAAGACATCAACATGTTGGAAGAAGCTCCACAGTTTCACGAAACGCCCCACCTGGACGTAAGGTTGGAAGCATTGCAGCTAGAAAGACTGGACGTTCTAGAATGAAAGAACGAGCATAATTCCTCAAGACTAAATACTAGTTTTAGAAAATAAATATTCATGAATTCAAAGAGAGTTCATCTTTTGGTAGAAGGACGAGTACAAGGTGTTTACTTTCGTCAAGGAATGATGGAGACTGCTGAAAAAAATAATGTTTTGGGCTGGGTCCGAAATCTCCCAGATGATAGGGTAGAAGCCGCCTTGGAAGGAAATGATTCAAACGTAGATGCTGTAGTGGAATGGGCCCGGTTTGGTCCTGCGGGGGCAGTTGTAAAAGAATTAACAGTTACTGAAGAAAGATACATTGGAGAATTCACTAATTTTACGATTCATTATTAATGAATGCTAGTATATGCATTCAAAAGAAGTTTCTTGATTTCATCAAGATTGTCATTTGGTTTTATCTGTATTTCCTCATCTGGCTCTTTTCTATCTTTCTTGATCTTTATGATGACAGAATCTCGCTGTGGCTCTATATCTGCAAAACTTCGGAATTTAATTGATTTTGCAAATACAATCCGGTGCATGCGAATGTCTTCAATTACGTTTTTTCCAAGAGTCAAGCAATATCTGCGAAGTTCATCAAATAGAGTTGCTACACTCAAAGGCATGTTTGATCTAAATTCGTCATAAGTTCTCTTCTTTCCTGAAACTAATCCTTCCATGTTGTTCCTCTTTGATTTAAGAATATTAAGGTAGTAGATCCGCTAGTTCCAGTCTAAACAAGCGGTCTCATCTCAAGTCAAGCAAGATCCGCCACGTAGACGAAGCAGCGTGAATGCTCTACCTTAGGATTGCTCCCTCCCGGACCTCATCCCTTTCGGCAGTTAGAACTTGAGAGTCATCCCTTCGGATAACTTCAGTCCTGTATCCACCCGCTTCGGCGTGATTTCATATCCGCAAGTCATGCGAGTACCGTCTATCTAGAGATTTATCCAGCAGTTACTGGTCTCTGCATATAGCCGGTTTCAGAGATAGGGCACGGCTAGCGCCCCAACCCTACCTACTACCAAATTTATTGTAATACAAGTTCTTTATCTGCATTAGGATTCAGTTCAATCGTAGATTGGCTAATGTACTACAGACAGAGCATATGTCTCCTGTACATTCACTCCCACACTCTGAACATGTTCTCCATTCTGAATTGTTGGAGTTTTTGAGGGTGGATGAGATCTTCAAAATTGACTTGAACATGTTATTTTTGATTCCACTATGGGTCTTTTCTAGGGAATTTAAAAAATTACGAATTTCTGTTCTAATTCCTTCATTCATGTGGGGGCATTCTTCTGACTGGAATGGAATCTCATTTGTGAATGCATAGAAGACGATCTCATTTTCATAAATCTCATAGAATGGTTTTATTTTTCGTATCTTGTTTTCCGAAGTATCAGGATCCATCCAACCAATTTTTTTTGTGTCACCTGAAATAATGTTGATAATAAATGTCTGCAGCATATCGTCAAGATTGTGACCTGTTGCTATTGCATCAACTTTTAGATCAATGGCACCAAAATCTATTGCTCTTCTTCTTAATACGCCGCATATAGAACAAGATGAAGTTTTTTTATTGCTTCTTTGTTCTAATGTTTGTTCTAACGTTGTACCAAAAAGAGAATTGTATGGATATACTTTGTATTCCACATCAATTTTTCTACAAAACTCTTCTACAATTTTAAGAGCTTCATCTCGGTATCCTGGAATTCCTTCATCAACTGTGATAGCTTTTAATGTAAAATGATGATCTAGGGAAATTTCTTTTAGTATTTGTAACAATGAAAGAGAATCCTTTCCACCTGATACGGCAACACCTACTACATCGCCAGGTTTTATCATGTTGTATTTGGTCATTGTTTTTGTAGTTTTGTGTACGATTGATCTTGAAAAGCAACTGGAACAAAGATTCTCTCCAGAATACTTTCTTGAATAGACAGCTACATTTTCACAACGATCGCATTTCATGGCGAAATTCTCCTCATGCTATTGTATGATCTCATACTTGCCGTTTTTTCTTGTCTTGTAAATAATATCTGGCTTTGGAAATATTCCAACCTCGATAACACCAGGTATTCCTATTATTTTTGATGCTAGTTCTTTGGGATTATGTATTTGGCCAAAATTGCAATCCAGTATGATATTTCCATTTTCAGTTACAAATGGATATCCACGTTCTAACAATCTGAGGTGCGGCTTGCCTCCATATTCTCTTATTTGTTTATCAGCTGTATTTCTTGCAAATGGGTGTACCTCTACAGGTACACTTCGATCAAGTTTTTTGACAAATTTTGATTCATCAGCCACTATCACAACCTTTTTTGCAATACTTGCCAGGATTTTCTCTCGTAAAAGAGCGCCCCCGCCACCTTTGATCATGTTTCCTTTTGCATCTATTTGATCTGCACCGTCAAAGACCAAATCTATGTGATTAATCTGATCTGCCTCTATTATTGGAATTCCTCCCTTTTCTGCTTCTATCTTGATCTGTAGCGACGTAGGTATTGCCTTGACAAAAAATTTGTTCTTTTTAATATATTGTGATAATAGCTTCACTATTGCAGTTGCTGCTCTTCCACTTCCAAGGCCTATGACAAAATTGTTTTTGATCATTTTTAGTGCCTGTGGCGATAATGCCTCAATGGCATCATCTACTGTCAATTATTCTACCTCTACTTGTTCTAGTTTTGATAGTGCCTTCATTATTTCGCTCTTTATCTTGTCCAAATCCTTGTCATCGTCTTCCAGCTTTTCTTCTTCTGGTATCTTGATTGCTGTTGGGAGCTGTATCTTTCTTTCTGATTCTTGTTGTACTGATTCTGGCTTTGGTATTTCTGGCAAAATCTCCTCTGTTATACTCTGTGTGTTTGGATGAGGAACTAGTATTGGTTCTTCAACTATTATTGGTTCTGTGATTACTTGAGGAATTTGTGGTTCAACTTGTACAGGTCTAATAAGATCAGCAGGGAATTGTGGAATCTTGTTTGTAATCTCTGTTAGGGTACTCAACTCTACGGTTCTGTGTTTTTCATATGTTGGAACTTCAATTGGAGGTAGCCATTCAGATGTTCTTTCTGACCTTACTGTCTTCTTCTCTTGAACCTCAATCTTTTCTTTTTGAATCTCTATTTTTGGTTCTATTTTTTTGACTTGAGGACTTTCTAGTACTGTCTCAGTAGGTTTTTCCACTTGTTTAGGTTGAGTAATTGTATTTACTGTAATCTTGGAAGAAATTTCATGTAATCTTTGATCTAACTGGGAAAGTTTATTGTCCATTAGTGAAATCAAACTATCTCCAACTGGACCTAAATCTGGATACTTGCTTGCAACTTCAAGTTTTTCAATCTTGGTAATGACCGTTCCAAGTTGATGTTGATAACGAAGCAAGAGTTTGTCTTTTTGTATTCTTGTAACATCTGACTCTTGTTGGTGAAGTCTCGTAATGGTTTTTGAGAGTATTTCCTTTTCCATTCTTAGTGAATGTAACTGATTTATGATTGCAGAATTAACAGTTGGAGTTTGTTTATTGCGTTTTATCTTTGGAACCTTGTCGAGTGCAACTGCCGTACATGCGCCTGCAAGAGAGCTAAAAACTAGCGCTATTTCTTCCATTTAGGTATACCATTTGATCCAGTTGTATTTTCTTATCTTAGCCTCAGGATAACCACAACTAGCACATCTTTTGTGTCGTATGTGGTATG
>JAGWGC010000105.1 GCA_028867615.1 Nitrososphaerota archaeon
CTACTGAAGCAACGTTATCAAATCCCGCGGAGGCAAATGTTTCCATTGCCACTTTAGTCACGATAAGTTTCTGTTCAAATAGTTTCTTTGCTTTCTTTTCAACCGCTTCTTGTTCAGGTTCTTTCAGCTCAGTGAAATCATAGTTTAATATGAATTCCATCAGTGAAGAAGATTTTGCTGGACTTGTTACAGTTTCTTTTGAAGAAGTAGATTCTGTCTTTTCAGAACTTGTTCTATTACAACTAGTTGTGTTTGTTTTAAAGTCAAAGTTGTAATGTGCAGTTCCATTTGGATTTTGCCATTGCAATTTGTCTTTTCCATTATATGGTTTATTTACACAAACCATAGAATCGTCACAAATTGGGCAGTTTGCTTTCTTGCCTTCAACCTTCTCTAATTTTGACATTAATCATAATGAGCACAAGCTCTATTTGTACCTTTCGTACAGTTACAATTCCAACATAATACCTGAAACCCTTCTGGAAAATTGTTTCGTATAATCCACAAACATAGGGCAATTCCTACTCCTTGATGTCTATTTTTATGAGCATCACCATTTATGTGATCTATTGTCAACATTCTAATAATTGATATATTGCATTTAGTACATTGACATTTTATTTTATTTATTCCTCCACAATAATGTGAAAATACTTTTAGTTTTATTGATAATAAATACTGTTTTCTTTTTTCAATAAACTCAGGTCTATTTCTTAGTTGTTTTTGTCTTTCTTTTACTTCAGGCCTTTTTTGATATTCACTATTATGTTTAGGATTTTCTTTTCTATATATTCTAGCTTTTTGTCTTAATAATTCTCTATGATTTTCTTTATATTTTATATCATATTCTTTTAGTTTTTCTTTACTCACCATTGTAATTATAATATGAATATTAGTAGCAATATATAAAGATTTATAAACCTATTGAACTAATACAAAATATGTGTCCAAAGCCAGAAAACATAAACAAGATAGATACAACTATTGGAGTAAAGAAAGCTGACAAAGCCATACTCCGCAAGTATGTACAAAACACAAATAATCCTAAACGAAAGAAGGGCAAGGAATCAGACAGTGAAGTATTTCATAGAATGGTAGTTGAGATTGAGAAACACTGGACTCCGACAAATAATGTTCCTAGTCCTACATATGATGGTTCTAAAATAACTAATTAATAATATTTGTGAACTATTTTTTTATTTATTCTTGCTGACTTGCCTGGATTTAGATCATGCCATTTTTTTCTACATTCAGTACTATAGAAAATTTGTTCCCTGCCCTTGTACCTGTCTTTTAGTTCTCTTCCGCATGGACATAGACATCTTCTAACATCATCTCCGCCATGCAAGATTAACCCACCATTGATTTTTCTTCTATTTTTTCAGTATTGGGGGAACGTTCTTGTTTTGCCTGTTGATAATCATAATCCTTTGGAGGAGTATCTTCACTTGTAGGTACTGTCTTAGGGCCGCCATTAGGTTCTTTCTCCTTATCTGCTTCCGCAACTGATTTTCCAGGTTGTTTACTGGCTTGTTCCTTAATTCTTTCTGATACTGATTTATCTTCATGAACTGGATTAAAGACTCCAGATGTTGAAGTATTCAATCCCCCGCCTTCGTATCCCGCTGGCCCTTCTGCTTTCTGGATTACGTTCCTGACTTCATATGGAATATAATACCAAGTGGAATTAACGAAATCTTGTGATACATTGGAGTGTTTGAGGATGTCAAGTCTGTCCTTTAGAGATATTCCATCCCAATGTACTCCGCCGATTAGTTCTGATTTTTTATATACGAAATTTTTACCCTTGCTAATGAGTTGTCCGCCTTCTGTAAGTATTCTGATTGAATCTCCTACAAATCCAGCAACAATTCCTTCCTTAGTAAATGCATCATAGACTACTTCCTCTCTTATCTTGAAACTAGTCTTTGCTATGTTAAATCTTTTAGTGAAATTCTTTTGTATATGTTCAAGATGACGTTTCAAAGCTGCTTCCTTATCCTCTCCCTCGAAAATTGGAAATCTACCACCCGTTTTAGTAGCTGCCCATGCAACTATTTTCTTATCTTCGGGTTTCTGCGCTAATTCAGGCATAATATAATTGTTTCGATTACAAGTATATAAGTATTTAGTCAGACCAATCTACATAGTCGTCATTAAATAGTTGTTCTCCATCCAATTCCTGTATTTCCTCTCCGCGTTGCTGACCATATGCAACAAGAGCCAATGCATCAGCATAGTCATCATGAGGAGCATCAGTTCTTACTTTTTCTGGAGTTTCCTTGTGTTTTCCAAATTCAAAATACATTGATCTTACCTGTTCATCCAGTTTATCTCTATGAAATTGATCTAGTAAGGATAGATTGATTAGTCTATGTTCAAATAATCTCTCCAAGTTTACATATAGATCTACTTTAAATTCTCTGAAATTAAGACCATATATAGGAAGTGCGGGATTTTCATTTCTACAATTATCCACTAGTGTTTCACCTACCGCTGTGCTATCAACATATATTCTACGATAGCCATACACTTTATATAGTTCATTAATCTTCCGCGCAAGTTTTACCTGATCTGTTGTAACTTCTGTATATACTTCAATTGGAAAAAGACATCCTGATACAACCCCCGCGGTTATTATTACAGTTTCATCAGAACCCTTACCTGAAGTATCTACAGAACATTCAAAGTATTCAAACTTTGGTCTTTGTACTTGTACTAGGGCTTCTTGCATTAGATTATATGAAATTACTGCATTACCACCATCCAAGAATTCTCCATAAAGTTCTTGCCTCTCCGCGGATTTTGATATACTTCTAATTACATCTAATACTTCTGGATCACTTGCCGCGAAGGGATTATCAAAAGTTGTAACATGAAATTGAACCCAATTGTATTTCTGAGTCTTTTTTCTTGGTTTACCGGCTTGGTCAAGTACTGGCTCTGGAACTCCTTTTTTGTATATGACATAGGAACGCTCACAAAAGTTGTAAAATGCTCCACTTCGGCCCTTGGGCGTAGATGTAAGTAGGATACGGGGTTTTGTAGTTACAGTACTAGCTATAAATGCATCATAAACCACCTGGGGAATATATGCAGCTTCATCTAGTATTGCAAAGTGTACAGTGAATCCTCTGAGTGAATCTCCAGTATCTCCAATTGGCCTGACAATGAAATTTGTAATTCCTCCGCCATCATACCATCTCATAGTTAATTCTGACTTGGTTTCATAGACAATATTATCCGCCAATATTGGGGACTTGTGAACAAAATCAGATATCTTTCGGAAAATTAGATATGCCTGATCTTTTGTGATACTTGCAATGACTACATTACAAACACCTTCATCTATGTTGTTTGCAACTAATGGAGCAAAATATCCGAACCAAATAGCCTTAATTGCGGCATTTCTAGTCTTACCTACCTGTCTGCCTGAACGATATACTATGAATCTTTCATTACAGTCTAGGAACGCTTTGTTATAGTCAAATACTTCAAGTCCCAAAAAATTTACCGCAAAAGCCGCCGCGGATTTGGCACATTCTTGAAAACATTTGGCATATTCCACTTCATCAGTTATCAGTTCTATTGGAGGAAGATTGCCTAATACTTTCTTGGTCATTGAGTTTCACTTTTTTCTGTAGTGACTTTGTACATTCTCATGATTTCGTCTTTCTTCTCCGCGGAAAGTGTTTTTGTTTCTGATACTTCTACAGTTGTCTTTGTCTTTTCTAATTCATTAATTGCCCTGCCTAAATTGGTAAGTACTGTAATTCGTTTAGTTACTTCAGGATCTAACTGACCTGACATAACTTCTAATCCTTCAAAGAATTTTAGTTTTTCATAGTTTGCCTCAAATTCCTCGCGTATTAGCGGTATTATCTGCCCTGGATAGCGATCACCATATTCTTCAACTAATTTTCGGATATCTTTCCTAATAACACATAATGCTCCCGCCTCGTATTTGGTACATATTCCATTACCCTTAGTTGCCTTGGAACGATATGGACA
>JAGWGC010000106.1:0-3609 GCA_028867615.1 Nitrososphaerota archaeon
AAAAAGTTCACCGATGCTCCTGCAAGAAGAATTGTAAGGATGGTAAATCCCAGTTCGCCTTTTGTTCTGTGTTCTGGTTTCAACTGATGTGCCAACTTTGGACTCAGTTTACTATGAATTTCATAATATTTTAACTACAAAGTTCGTAGTAACGTAGTTACTATGAAAGATCAAAGTAATGACAATTTCTTATGTTTACATTAGAGATATATGCATGATCGACGAAAACGGCATTCATTTTTTTCTAAATTAAAAAACATTTGAGTATTTATTGATAGTTTTTGTTTTTATTTGATTTTAGCTTTGCAAGAACATTCGGTAACTACGGCATTCTTTCTTGATGCCGCCCACTGCAATAAAGGAATTATCAAATGATACAAATTTGTTCCCTCATCAGTCAGACTGTATTCTGTCCTAAGAAGTTTTTCAGCAAAATCCTTTCTGCTTATCAATCTATTTGATTGCAATTCATTCAAAGTGTTTGTAAGAGATTTTGCCGTAATCCCTTTCAACTCTCTTTTTAGTTCATTGAATCTTATGTTTTTGTGATTGCCTATCTCGTTGATTGCAAGCAGTGACCATTTCTTGCTTATTATGTCAATAACACCCTGCAGTGGGCAGAATAACACAATGCTTTCCTTTTTCATACCAGTATCATACAATATACTTTACAACTTAAGTAGTTTCCTTTGTATACTGATACCATGAATTTAAAGATGAAAATTTCAGGTCTTCACTGCGAGAACTGCTGCAATACAATAGAGAATAAACTCTCAAAAATAAAAGGCGTAAGTATGGCCAAGGTTGACCTTGGAGAAAATGAGGTCTTGATAAATTATGATGAAAACAAGGTAGAACTAGAGAAGATAAGAAATGCGATTCGAAAGGCTGGATTTGTACCAGGAGCTGAAAGACATGAGTAAGCAACAGCAACAAGCAGTCTTTGAGGTTGGGGGGATGGCATGTGCCTTCTGTGCAACTACCATCGAAGAGGGTCTTGCACCAATCAAAGGGATCGAGTCGGTTAAGGTAATCATGAATACAAGTGAGGTTGTTATTCGCTATGACCCATCTATTTTCAATAAGGATGATCTCAAACATCAGCTTGGAGCCTTGGGCTATTATGCCTTTGATGAAAACGAGAGAAAGGACGGTGGTTCAACAGTTCTTCACGATTCGCGAAAAAGAACGATATCTGCAGCAGCTATAACAGCACCAATCGTCGTCTTGGCTTTTCTGGCATCATCCGGTATTTTCAATTTTGGTCCATACTTTAAGATAATCGAGCTTGCAGCTTCTGGTATTGTTCTTTTCTACTTTGGTCTTCCAATACACATAGGAGCCTTCAATGCATTAAGGCGTGGAATATTAAATGAGCATGTATTGTATGGTGCAGCTGGATTTGCAGCCTATACAGTAGGACTGGTGTCATTATTTTATCCAAATACCCCCGATTTCTTGAGCGTTGCCGCACTTCTTACAACATTTCACCTCTCAGCCGGATGGTATGGTGCAAAGGTAAGAAATGACACCACAAAATCGCTAAGAAAAATAATTGACCTACAGCCTCCCATGGCAAGGACAGTTATAGATGGCAAAGAAAAACTCATCCACGTAGAAGAGGTAAAGATTGGAGGCCTGGTTCTTGTAAAGGGAGGGGAGAAGATTCCTGTTGACGGTACCGTTGAGTCAGGCGAATCCGAAGTAAGTGAGGCAATACTTACTGGCGAGGCAAATCCTGCCCTGAAGAAAAAAGGTGACAGTGTTCTTGCAGGTTCGACTAATGGCGACGGCCTGCTTACTATCAAAGTTACAAAAGTAAGTACAGAGACATTTCTTATGAGAATAGCAGGAAATGTAAAAGATATTCAGGAGAGAAAGCCTCTTCTTCTTACGGTATTTGATAAGGTAATTGACAAGTACGTCAGAGTTGTTCTGGGCCTAGCTGGTGCAACCGCAGTAGGATGGGTGATCTTTGACATCATAACACACTCGTCACACTGGCTTGAGGCTACCTACGGACCATTATCAGTTCTTGTGATTGGTTATCCGTGTGCTCTTGGACTCAGTGCACCATCAATCAAGCTCCGAGCTCTTACAGTTGCAGCAGATAATGGAATCTTGGTAAATGATGCATCGTCTCTGTTTTTAATACCAAAAGCAAAAAAGCTAGTCCTAGACAAGACTGGCACACTTACTGAGGGCAAGCCTCAGGTCACAAAGATTCTAAGTCTTGTAAAGGAGAGTGATCTTCTCAGGTATGCCGCAAGCGTTGAACAGGGCTCAAGTCATCCAATAGCAAGAGCCATCGTACAGGAGACAAAGAAAAGAGGAATTGATACTCTTGTCGCACCAGATGTAAAACAATTTCCTGGAAGAGGAGTATCAGCTCATGTTGACGGTCATAAGGTGATCTTGGGAACAAGGGAGTTTGTAGAAAGCCAAGGCATATCCATGACAGGCCAAGTAGAGGTGATTCAACAAATTGATTCACCAGTCTTGGTAGCTGTTGATGACAGATTATGCGGCATACTTGGCATCTCTGACTCTCTAAGACCACAGATAGAATCTAAGATAAGGGATCTAAAAGGGGAGGGATTTGAGCCAATAATATTAACAGGTGATACTCAAGCCGCAGCACAAAAGGTCGCGACAAGACTTGATATTCAATTCAAGGCAAGGATGTCACCACTTGATAAAGCAAACTACATCAAAGAACTACAGTCTGATGGTCCTGTAATAGCTGTAGGTGATGGTGTAAACGATGCGCCAGCATTAGCACAGGCAGATGCAGGCATTGCAGTAGGGTCTGGAATCGATATTACCAAAGAGACTGCTCCATTTGTACTGCTAACAGATGACATAGGTCTTATACCATCAATCGTACAATTTGGAAAAAAGTTCAGCTTGGCAGCAAAAAGAAACATACTGCTTGCACTTGGCTTCAATGTCATTGGGATCCCAATTGCAATGGCAGGACTGCTCAACCCAATGATTGCAATGATAATTATGATATTTGATGTCTCTGCAATATTCTTGAGTGGTTTTGTACTGCACTTTCCAAAAATACCAAAAAGAGAAGAATCAAGACATTCTATTCCAAAAGAAGCGGTGGCAAGTTAGATAGTATAGTTTTAGATTATGGAGGAAGATAGATGAGAAACAAGAAGAGCAAATGCGCGTGCGCCGGTGCCGGAATTGGCATCTGTCTGTGTACCGTTTTCATGAGCATCAGCATGATAGGAATTGCAGCAGTAAATGTTTCAAAGAATGCAGCAAAATCTGCAGCAGCAAACATGGCAGGGATGAATGGAATGTCGGCAAGTAACATGGCTAGTATGAAGAATGCGTCTGCAACCATATCATCAATGCAGATGGGCTCCACTGGAAATCCTATCATTGATTTCTTTGGAGGCTTTTGGGGAGAGGTGATACTACTAATATCATTTGGTGCAATGATTGCTGGCGTCTGGACCAACGGATCAAGCAAGAAACTAGTTCCTATTGCTGCTGCAGGCGCAATCATTCTGTACGCAAGCATGTATGCATATATCTCAATTCCACTTGAGATCTTAGGCTCGATAGTGATCGGTTTTGCATATCTTTCCG
>JAGWGC010000106.1:3619-3883 GCA_028867615.1 Nitrososphaerota archaeon
AAAAGGTGAGAATGGCTTGACGGAAACAGTAGAAAGTTCACGAAAGATGGAGATAACAACAAGGCTTGCTGCAGGCTGCTCTGAGATGCAAGAACTAGTCTTGAAGAACACCCTAAGGAAATTCAAAACGTCATACTTGAAAATAGAGACAAGGTATTGTCCATGGGATTTATTGCGATATCTGCCATAGCACTCATCATCTGGAGATTTCGCACCGCATCTAAGTTGGTTAGCCTATTTACTGAGCTGATTAACCGATTTGTT
>JAGWGC010000107.1 GCA_028867615.1 Nitrososphaerota archaeon
TACATCTTGACGTGATTATCATTTGGAGATTGACTGTACCATGGAGTCTCTTTCCACATATGGGGTATAGAGTTGTTGGAATATAGTTTCTTTCTGATTCTGAATAGAAATATTGTAAATAACTTTCAAACTGCGAAATTGAACACCAAGAGAGTTTCATTTAGTCAAACCCCATGTCCTGAACAGAACTCATAGAACTAACGTTAATAATGTCTAGAGTGAGGCCGAATTCTATACCTCCCTGACACGGAGGTGGTCGAGAGTTCAAATCTCTCTCGGCCCATTTCTTTTTATTCAATACCGTCAGTTACAATTTATGATGAAATTTACCATAAAAGAATCAGAATTTCTAAAGGAAAATGAGGGATGCAGAATAGCTACATGTGCAAGTGATGTGCCACATATTGCTCCTGTCACATATTATTTTGAAGATGGTTTTTTTTACTTTGCAACAGACTATGACACAAAAAAGTATGCAAATCTAAAAAAGAATAATAAAATTGCAATTTCTGTGGACATTTACCTACCTGGTCAACACAAAGCTGTTGTTGTCCAAGGCTCAACTACTTTTATTGAAAAAGGTCCACAGTTCAAACGGTTATACGAAATATTTTTCAAAAAGTTTGCTTGGGTAAGAGAAGATCCTTGGAAAGAGAAGGAAGCACCGTTTGTAAAAATTACTCCAAAAACTAAAACAAGTTGGGGTCTGGGCTAGCTAAAGGTCAAATCAAAGTCTTTGATAACTGATGTCAAAAATGATTCTATAGTTACTTGTCCCTTTATCTCATATGTTACTGGTTGGTTGGTTGTTATGTCTGAATATTCCTTTGCGATCTCATCACTATTTACAAGAGCAAACGTTGTAGGTATGGTAACATTACTATTGGCAAAAAGCGCAGGTCTTCCAGCTTCTGGAATATCATCTGTTGTAAAATGCCCATCTCCAAGAACTTTCCCATTTGCATATAGTTGATAATTTATTGTAGCAATAGTCAATACAATGGAAGTAGGATTTTGAAGATTAAATCTTACATCAAGATGTGCACGTTTGTCCAGTTTGTTCTCATCAAGAATTTTGATGCTGTCAATTTTTACTGTTACTTTGTTAAGATCAACCTGAAAAGAATCTGCATAGACAAAAAAGAATAACATCATTGCACCAAGACCTGCAAAACAGGCTAGTATTACTAGCCTTCCAGTATTAATCAAATCTAAAAGCTACGTGGTCTGTTCAATTAAAAAACCTTCGTCAAATGGTTTTGGATGATAATAGATATTATTCGTCAACACTGCAATAGGATAATGGCACTTGTTGATGCGCTAATTATGTGGGCACATCTTGTTGCAGCATCCATTTGGGTAGGCGGTTCCATATTCATTGGAATAGTTCTTGCTCCACTTCTTAAGACATTTTCAGATTCTGTAGATGGAAGACTATCAATAATGATTCGTGTCGGACGCAGATTCAACACAATTGGCGTCCCATCTCTTATCGTATTGATCATAACTGGAATCTACAATTCTATTGGATTTATTGAAAGACCATCGATGATACTTTCCACAAATTATGGAATAGTTCTTCTCATCAAAGTAATTCTTGTAATCATGTTGATAATCATATTTGCAATACATGTGAGATTAATCCGTTCTGAGGTAGAAAGAAAGATAGAGTCAAAAGCTCTTTCTGGGGAGCATTTACAAAAACTACGTTCAAAAATTATCATGCTTGGCAGACTAACAGTAATAATTTCTATTGTTATACTCTTGATGGCCGCACTGCTTCATTCAGGTGTCTGAGACTCCAGAAATTCTTACCTCAAAACCATCATCCAATTTTCCTATTCCATATTTGCATCCAGTCATCTTTGCTGCAACAAAAAGATTCGTCTCCAAGTGTTTTGTAATTTGTTTTACTCTGTATGCTGAAGTTTCTTTTACAAGAGCAAGTGGAACTACTAGCATGTCAGAAAGATAAAGATCAACACCAAGACTTGATTCAATGAATCTTTTTGCAACTGACTCTCCAAGACCTTGTAGACCTTTTTGGTAAATACCATCAGAACCTGTGATGGAACTTGCATCGTGTGAAAATATCAACATTGAGCATCCTGTATCTATCGCATTTTCTTCTTTTATTGTAATTTCACAATCAAATCCATTTTCAACAAGAATGTTTCTTGCAACATGTATCTCTTTTTCTACCATTTCCTTCGAGATATGAGAATAAGCACACAAGATCTTGACAGTTTTGGTATTTCTCTCAAGAAGTGATACGGGATTTATATTCTTACAAGGTTGTGTTCGTACTTCAACAAGTCCTCCTCCTTTTGGATAATATCCACGTCTTTTGATATCTAATGTAAAATTGATTCCAATTCTAGATAATGCTTCATAAAAAACATGTTTTGTGTAATCAGATGTGGGACTCCAAGGCACATCGGTACCGCCAACAATTAACAATTTCAAATTATTTCTCATCAGTGAAACAGCAGGAATCAACACTTGCAAAACAAGTGGAATGCTGCCTGCAGTACCAATGTCTTCCTGCAGATCTAAATCTAGTCCCTTAGAAGGAAAAAACTTTAACGAAGTTGAATTTACATAAAGCCCTTCTACTCTAGCTTGACAGATCTTTGACAATATTTTTATCCCAAGCAAATGTTGTGGTCTAAGACCTGGAACCTTTCGATTCTTTCTAATGTTTTCTATCTCGACAGGTTTACCTGTAATTGCAGATAAAGTGACCGCACTTCGAATTATCTGTCCTCCACCTTCTCCAAAACCGCCGTCTATCTTTATTGGTTCCATGACTAACTCGTTTAATTTTGGAATCTAATTAATGATGGTTTTTTAAACATGTATAACAAGATCTCGACAATGGATGGTCTTCTAATTGGTAGATTCCAACCGTTTCATAAGGGACATCTCGAAGCTGTAAAGATTGGATTATCAAAGGTTGACAATCTTTGGATTGGAATCGGAAGCTCAAACAAGAGTTATGAAAAAAGAAATCCATTTACAGCAGATGAACGAAAAGAAATGATCCTTTCATCACTTGATTCTAAGATGCTGGAACGTATCAAGATATTCTTTGTACCAGACACTGGTGATCATGAAAAGTGGACTTTTCATGTTGATTCTATCGTACCGCCATATGATGTGGTCTTTTCAAATGACGAATTTACTATCACATTGTACAAAAAAAGAGGAAAAAGTGTCTTTGAGGTTCCTTTGTTAAAGAGAGATACAATATCTGGAACAAATATTCGCGAGTTGATCGCAAGTGGCAAAGACTGGTCAGATCTTGTTCCTGAAGGGACCAAGCAAGTGCTTTTAAAAATAGATGCAAAAAGCAGACTCTCAAAATTCTGTAATTATAAATAGCGGTTAACTTGCTTGCAAATTGGAGAATTTATTTGGAATATCTAGTCATGTTACCAGGACCAACGAATGTTCCTGAAAGAGTAACACGTTCAATGTTTACTCACATGATAAATCACAGAAGTAAAGATTTTGTCAAGTTGTATGTAGATACTATTGAAAAGAGTCAGAAAATTTTTGATACAACAAGTGATGTAGTAGCCCTCAGTGCATCTGGAACAGGTGCAGTAGAAGCTTCTGTTGTAAACATGGTAAAGAAAGGTGACAAGGTAATAATTCCAGTTAACGGTGAATTTAGCAACAGACTCTCAACAATGTTAGAGTGGGCTGGCGCAAATGTTATACGTCTCACAACACCATTTGGAGAAAATGCAACTTTTGATCAAGTAAAAGAGGCATTTGATAACAACAAGGATGTAAAGGCATTCTATGTTGTTTGGAATGAAACTTCTACTGGTACAATGGTCAAATATCTTGATAGGATAAAAGATCTTACTG
>JAGWGC010000108.1:0-3614 GCA_028867615.1 Nitrososphaerota archaeon
ACATGATAAAGCCTCGAACGGGATTCGATCCCGCGGCCTAACGCTTACGAGGCGTTCGCTCTACCAGGCTGAGCTATCGAGGCAGTGGTTCGCAATGTAATCAGAGTTTATAAAAAGCCTTTGCGCTTTTGATTCATTGAAAGTATCAATTTCAGGAGTTAGGGGAATTTTCGGCAATGACCTAAATCTTGAAGACATAATTCATTATTGCAGGAATTTTTCACGTCTTGTCAAGTCAAAAAAATGTGTGGTAGGCAGAGATACAAGGCCATCAGGCGAAATTGTAACCAATGTTGCAATTGCTTCACTTTTAGAAAGGGGAATATCAGTTTACAATCTAGGTACGTCTCCCACTCCCGTTGTTTTCAGAGAGGCAAGAAAATACGGAGGCGGTTTGATAGTTACTTCTTCACATAATCCATTAGAATGGAATGGCCTCAAGTTCATCCTAGATGGTAGAGGCATCAATGAATCAGAACTAGAATACTTGGAAAGGAAAGACGAGTTTCAAAGAGAGGAGATTGGGACTGAAACACAAGTCGACTCGGACTATATCGACGAGGCCATCAAAGTAATTGGCAATATTAAAAAATCATCAAAAATAGCAATAGATGTTGGCGGAGGAGCAGCATTTAGTGTTGCTCCCCAGTTGCTAAGAAAATTAGGTTGCAAAGTAAGCATCATCAACGGTACACCTGGCAAATCAACTAGAAGTCCAGATCCCACAAACGATCAATTGTCAGATCTTGTTCAGGCATCAAAAAAAGCAAACATAGGTTTTGCTTTTGATCTTGATGGAGATAGACTAGTCGTAGTAAGGAACGGTAAAAAACAATCTCCAGACGTAACACTAGGTCTTGGCGTAGCAGGTGCGCTTGAGAAAGGATACAAGAAATTTGTTCTTAGCATAGACACAAGTATTGCAATTGAGAAATTTATCAAACAGGAAGGTGGCCAAGTAAATAGATCAAAAGTAGGAGAAGCAAATGTTGTGGACTTGATGTTAAAAACTAAATCACAAGCTGGTGGAGAAGGAAGCAGTGCAGGATTTATCCTACCAGAGTTTAACATGTGTAGAGACGGTCTTCTTACAAGCGGTCTCATTGCATCAATGGTTGGGACAAAACAATTTGATGATATAAACAAATTCATGGAGGAATATCATCAAGTACGAACTAAGGTGAGTGCAGATTCTAAACTTCATAAGAAAACACTTGAAATCCTTTTGAAAAAAATGAGGAAACAGTCAAGTCAGATAATAACAATTGACGGAATAAAATCAATAATAGATGAAGATAGTTGGGTACTGGTCAGACAATCAAACACTGAACACATTATCAGAGTCTCTGCAGAATCAAATGACTTGAATAAAGCTAAAGAAATAGAAAAACAGATCACCAAGTTGGTTAAACAAAGCTATGAAGAGTTCAGATGAGACAAAAATAATCAAGACGTTTCAAAGCAGATTCAGAAAAAAACCAAGATTTCAACCAGAAGATGTTGAGGTCCTGAAGATAAAAAATGCCAAATTTGTTGTAAAATCAGATATGCTGGTACAGAGCACGGATGTTCCTGCAGAGATGAAACTAGGAGAGATTGCAAGAAAAAGTTTGGTTTCATGCGTAAGCGACTTTGCATGCAAGGGAATCAAGCCCATATTTGCTACTATTGCATTAGCAATACCACGCGGTTTTACTCAAAAAATGATCAATGAATTGGCAGACGGTTTTCTTAAATCATCCAAGGAGTTTGGATTGCGCATAGTAGGAGGAGATACTAACGAAGGAAAGGAGTTGGTTATCGAAGTATCCATGTTTGGAGACAGTAGTAAGAAAATGCCAACAAGAGGAGGTGCAAAAGCAGGAGACATTGTAATAACATCTGGGCCTTTTGGCTATTCTTCAGCAGGTTTGAAGATTGTTCTGAATGGCTACAAGGTAAAATCCCAGGCTGCTAAAGAATTCAGAAAAGCAATCTTTAGGCCAACCCCCAGATTAGCTTTTGGACTAAGAGCTGCTAGATATTTTTCATCGTCAATGGATTCTAGTGATGGACTTGCGATAACACTAAATGATATGAGTGAACAGAGCAAGAAAAAATTTGTGATAACCAGTATACCCACCAAAAATAATGTAATCAAATTTGCACGCCAAAATAAAATAAATCTCGAGGATCTAGTGTTTTGTGGTGGGGAAGAATATGAAATTGTATTCACAATACATCCAAGAGATTTGAACAGAGTTAGGAATTTAGCAAAGAAAATAGGTATTTCATTATATGAGATAGGCTATGCAACCAACGGAAAAAACGTGGTTTTGGTTGACAATGATAGATTCAGAGTCATTAAGAGATGTGGTTGGACGCACCTTAGATCCTAATTAGTCAATCACAATGCACTGGTCTAATAGCCATTCAATGCTCTACTTGTGTGGATTAATCAAGTCATGTTCGTCTTCTATCTGTATTGTGCAGTGGTCTATTCCAAACTTGGTCTTCATCATACCTTTTATTTTGCCAAGAAGCACATTATTCTTGTTACTAAATCCCTCCCTCACCTTGACATGAACAGACATTGCGCACATATTTGAGGTAAGACACCAAACATGTAGGTCATGCGTCTCAACAATCTCCTCAAATTTTCCTAATGCCTCATAGATTTCATCCACTTTGATTTCTTTTGGAGTTCCTTCCATGAATATGTGAAGAGATTCCCTACATAGTATTATGCCTGAACGAATTATCATCACTCCAATACCCACACTTATCAAAAGGTCTATCATGGGATTTGGAATGAAAATCATTGCTACACCTCCAGCTATAACACCTATGGTGGAGATAAGGTCGCCAATGACATGAACGTAAGAACCCTTTGCGTTAAGATTGGTTTTACTATCTTTGTGTAAGAGACATGCCATCGCCACATTTGCACAAAGACCCACTGCAGCAAAAATTATGAGAATCGGAGAGTTAACCACATGTGGGTTGAAAAATCTATTGTATACTTCATAGAAAATTATTACAGATACCACTAATAACAAAATACCATTAACAAAAGTTGCCACTATTTCAGCTCTATGAAAACCAAATGTTAGATGCGAAGAGTGTGGTCTCCTTGAAATCCGAAATGCAAAAAGCGACACTCCCACTGCAACAAAGTCTAACATTATGTGAAAAGAATCTGAGATCAGGGCAAGACTATTACTCAAAAGCCCTCCTGCAAGTTCCAGAACAAAAACCCCTACTGCAATAAAAAAGACTATTCCGAGTTTTCCTTCTATATGATCATGGTTTTCCATCGGCAACTACCTTAAACATCTACCAACACATTCTAACCTATATCCTCTTCCAAAAAAATGAAACCCCCTTTTTGCCCACTTTTGTTATTTTGCGAAAAGCGGGTCGCTGAAAACTAGACCCCTGCCAAACGGAATATACTACCACATACTGCCATCAAACCCGTGTCTGTCAATTTCCTAATGTTTTTTAGTCAACTGCGATACGGTGGTCTAAACACTAATTGTTGTTAGTTTATCCATATAGAAACAAGCGAGTTTTCATTTTTTTATACTATCTTTAAAGTGAAGATTCTAGCACTTGACATTCCATTATCTTGG
>JAGWGC010000108.1:3624-3870 GCA_028867615.1 Nitrososphaerota archaeon
TAGAACTAGTTTGTATGTGCCTGACCCTATGAATGGTAATGTGGAAATGGTCATCTTGGTGGTATCCCTTACCACAAAACCCTGTTGTGTTGTGGCGTTAAGATTAATGGCATTTTTATCCAGACTTGTAAATATCCCAAATGGCAACTTGGTATCACCAGTATGAAGGTAATCTTGGTTGAATGGTACTGTCACACCCAATTTTATCGTCAAAGGCTTGTCTTGTTTAGAAAATATCTGCACAGG
>JAGWGC010000109.1 GCA_028867615.1 Nitrososphaerota archaeon
TCTTGCAGACTGAAAGAAGAGCATTAACTGTCTTGTCATCTGTATCGTTTCCAATATTTCTGACCGATATTGGGGATGAATACCCGCGTATCTGAATACATTCATCTTTCCAGTTTGAAACTATGTTTTGGTATATCTCTCCCAACACTCCTTTGTTTTTGTCAAACTCTGATAGCAATGCCTTGTATGCAATCTCTCTTGTTCTTGACGTGGGGCTTCGGATTAGGACTGATAGTTCCTCTCTGTTGTATTTTTTTGTCTTGCCGTCTATTTTTACCTCAAAAACAAATGCGTTTGTTATCTTGTCGTAAATTTTGACAAGCGCAGAATGACCTGTGACATCCAAGGTGTTGATTATTCTCTCTTCTGGCTCTGTAAGGGAATATTTTGCAAGTAATCTCTTATATCTTAAAAATTCGTATAGCTCTCCTGACGCTCTCATCAGTCTCTGGGCATTTCTCTCATCAAGTTGTTTCTTCCACCATTGGTCAAAAAACAGGGTCTGGTTTTCCAACTGTGCGCCTAACTTTCGCATTCTTGAAACCAATGATGTGGCCTTGTCGGATTGGGTGTCTGATGAATACTCTAATGATGCATAACCTGAAACTCTACTAAATTGCTCCGTGATTTCCTCCAAGGTATGAAGCATGGCAAGGAATTTTTTCTCAGGTATTGTGGACTTGAGTATTTTCTTGTTCTTTTCAAAGTTTTTGACATCTTTTTGGATTGCCTCAAGTCGTTTGGTAAACTGTGGCGATTCGGGATTCTTTACAAGTTCGCTTAGATCCCATTTTTCTTCTCGGAAAAGTTGCATCTGGTTCAAATTTGTATTTCTTCTTAAAATACTATGTGGAAAGTACCTTGATTTTGCAACGATGTTGCATCGGTTGGTCTGGCAGTTTTTTAAAAAATTTGCATGTCATTATCAGATGTACAAATCATACACACGTCTTAAATATTAAAAATGCCTAATATGTGACATGAGCATGACAGCATGGCATTGTTATAGATGTAATCTGACCTTCAAAGAAAAGTCACATGTTGTTATGCATAAAGAAATTTCAAGACATGACGCAAGGCAAGTAGAAATTCCACAATAGGGTTTCTACTTTTTATTTTTGTCTCAAAATACTACATGTCACTGCAAGCAAATTCTTGCAAGTATTTATTTAACCCAAAAATGAGTTAGTCGTTCGTGGATCATCATAACTTTAAGGGCAAAGACATTCCTCATTTGAAGATAAAACCCAATATGGGCATTGATGATCTAGTGGAAATTTTTGCAAGTACTGGCTATAATGCAAGACAACTTGGGGATGCCGCAAAATTATACTGTAAAATGATTGAAGATGATGCAACCATATGTCTGACAATTGCCGGTGCGATGACTCCTGTTGGTTTTGGAGGGTTATTCAAGTCATTGATAGAGCGTGGATTTGTTGACTGGATTGTCTCAACTGGCGCAAATGTGTACCATGAGGATCATTTTGCATGGAATTTACCTGTAAAACAAGGACACTTTGAGGTGGATGATATGATACTATACGAGAAAGACATCGTCAGAATCCGTGATGTGTACATCAAAGGAGAGGAAACACTCAAGGCAGAAGATCACATTGTCCAAAAAATGTTTACAAAAAATCTGCTTGACAAGCCATTTACTACTGCAGAATTCTGTAATGCAATGGGAAAATACTCTAAACAACATTCTAAAAATCCAGAACGCAGCTTTGTAGTAACTGCATATGATTATGATGTTCCGGTATATGTCTCAACATTGAAAGACTCTTCGCTTGCACTAGACTTGGCGCCGTTAAGACTTGAAAACAAAATGTATAATCTTGACTTTGTACGTGAGATAATAGAACAAGCTGCAATATTGTACAATTCCAAGAAGTCTGGAATTTTGGAGCTGGGTGGCGGCGTGCCAAAAAATACCGCACAACAAACAGGCCCACTGTTAGATCAGATACTTGGCCTAGGCCATGGTGGTCAAAATTATATTATTCAAATCACTGATGCACGGCCAGACACCGGTGGTCTCTCTGGCGCAACATTGCAGGAGGGAAAAAGTTGGGGTAAGGTAAAAGATGCACATGAAGATGTGATAATGGTATACACTGATGCGACTATCGCATTTCCAATACTTTGTCTTTATGCCCTCAGCAATGAAAAGCCAAGAAAACCAAAGAGGCTGTACAAGAAACTAAACCAGTATTATGAAGACTTGAGCAAGGCATATTTTAGCAAAAAACGCTAGGGTTACAAAACCGGTAATCGCAATTCTTTGTGTAGACTGGATATGTGCTGAAAATAAAATCCATAAGGTGTGGTTGATTGTCTAGAATCTGCTGAATCGTGCTTTTTCTGTGTCTCTGTCTTCCTTCGTTGCTTTTTTCCACTCTTTGTAGTGTTCTTTGCAAAGGATCGCCTTTTTCAAACCGTGTGGAATATCCACCCCAGTTCCTTCCACCTTTGAGGCGGTAAGCGAACGAACTCCATCATTGTCACAGCTTGTGACACTACATTTTGCACCTTTTGATATGAGGCCCATGAGAGTTCTAAAACGCACTATTATATCAGATTTTTTGATATAGCAAAACATCGACTTTATTATAATAGTTTGAAGCAAGATTCAGACATATTCAGAATGAATGGGGGCTTGTATTGTTGGACGATCGGCTAATTTCGTTGGAAAATTGACACCTGCAAGTCAGGTGCTGAATTAAGATTCTAAGGCTTTTTTCCAGTCTTTGATTGTGGATTTACTTTTATGCTACAGTTGGTACATGATCCATCACAGAATCTTGAATGAGGATCTTAACTCTGTTTATTACTTCTATGTGGTTGACATCTGCAGAGGTTCCAATTATCACAATATTTGATGACGTGGGAATTGATATAATTTTGTAGTTTTCTCTTTCTACCATGGAATAATTAACAGAACCCAACTCTCCATCAAATTCTTTCTGTAATGAATATTGCAATCTGAAAAACATGGAAAACATCTCACTTTTTTCTTTGGAAAAAATAATTCTGCTCTTACAGACAAAATCTTCCATCTTTCCTACCTTGTTGACAATCCCCATGAATTGTACTCCTAATACATTCAGTTCGTTTTCTAAGGAAACAGTACACGGATTTGATTTTGCAGCATTCATTTTCATATCTTTCTAGGTGTGATTAATAAGATGATTTCATGTTTATCAAAACTGATAATTTGCAGGGTCTCTTTAATCCATACAACCAGTATGGAGTCTGATAAGAAGTGAAACGAATAGAGGCCATAATTTCAGAAGATAAACTTGATGCAGTATTTGATGCACTTTTAAAACTGGATCTAGGTGGTTTTACCTATTCTAGGGTTAGTGGAAGAGGAAAGAGACCAAGACCCATGGTCCCCACTGGAAGAAGTGGAAGATTAGAATCTACATATAACATAAATGCAGATATTTTTGTAGTCGTACCAGATGACAGGGTAAATCAAGTCATAGATGCAATAACTGATAATGCAAGCACTGGCCTGTCTGGAGAAGGCAAGGTTTTTGTTTCAAATATAGAGGACTCGGTAGACGTTGGAACCAAGAAGCATGGAAATTCCTCTCTTTGAATCAAGAATTAATTTATAATGAATTGGAATTCATAAACTAACAATATTTGTAAATGTTAGTCAAATGTAATTGTGGTAAGACACCTTTTGTCTTGTACCACTACGCCACTGTGGTTGTACTTGAAACGCTAATTGCTACATTACTTCCAATCTTGGCATAAAAGATGAGACTCTTCATTCCCACAAATGTGTCATTACC
>JAGWGC010000010.1 GCA_028867615.1 Nitrososphaerota archaeon
TCACTTTAATCAATTTTGGACTGAATTATCGAAACGAAAAGAATCTGAAAAACAAGCAGAAGAACAAAAGTTTGGACACAAGAAAAAACCTCGGTTCCATGAAAGATTTCCTTGTTTCAAATGTCATTTTAAGAAACCTAAATTAAGGAAGTTGCCTATATCTGAAAAACATCCAACGCAACACTGGAAAGGAACATGTCCTAATTGTGGTGACGTGTGGACACAAAACCATCCTGATTAGAATATTGTTAATGTCACCAAGAAGTTTATTTAGTTAGAGCTATGTTTTGACAAATCACTGGTTTGGATTGTATCTCAAAAATGCGCCAACTTTGCCTATGCTTGAAAGCATCGCACCATATTCTGTTGCACCTGTGATAACTTCGACCTTTGCACCTGTCTGACCTGCAATCAAATCCAGATAATCTACAATGTCTCGCTCGGTTGACTCTAGGTCCATGCTTTTGCAGCTAGGACATGGTTGGCTTAGCAGTTCCTGCAGTCTTGGAATTACTTTTGTGCGGTCTAGTATCTCGCTTTGTACATGTTGGCATCTCCTACAGGTGACATCAATTTTTCTTAAATTGGTATCATCTGTAATCAATATTGTGGATACCACATTTCTTTTTACTAGATCAATAATTTCATTGAGGCCATAGGTTGCAAGGCCTCTTGAAAAATGTATGTCATTGAACAACTTGTCTACAAGTTTCTTTTCTTCTACCATTCTATAATCTGTAAGAACATCCTGTGCTTTGGCAAATGCTTCACGTACACCTTCTGAACCAGCATAGGAACAATCAAGTGTTGCAAGTATATTGTTCTGAAGCCTATACTCTAGATAGTTTTCTTTGATAAAGTTCTCTTTTGTGGGTCCCGGACCTGAAACTATTAGACCCTTTACGGGATAAATGTCTATGAAATATTCTCGCGTTGTATGTGCAACTCTGTTATAATATTCATTGAGCTCCATCTCTCGTAGCCTTTCAAATCTTCTTGCAGACTGGCCTCCTTGTCTGTGCTTTCCTGCTACTCCCGATGACGTCTCTGATAATACATCTAGCTTGTCGCCGCGCAACAATCCCCATCCTGCATCCTTTGCATCAATTGCCAAAAAACCAATCATGTTGTCGTCTTTTAACATGTCCTTGAGGATGTCTACGTGAAAATGATCATCACATCTGTAAAGAAATGTCTGTAATTCCTTTGGAGGCTCAATCTCAAACAACTTTATCACTTCACTTCCGATCGGCCCACCCCCTGGTGGTGGAAGTGCACCGCAAAACATGACGAGTCCTTTTTCAGGAGATGTCTTATACAACTTTAGCCTCTGAATTACTCTTGATAGTGCATCTACCACGTGGGTTCTTGTAAGATCAGACTTGATGTTGTCTGCAGTTCCCTGCTCTTCCCGAAGATTGTTTATGACTTCGTGCAGTGCCTTTTTTGGAGGAACATAAAGCGAGATTAATTCTGTTCCTCGTCCTGAATGATCTGACAAGTCTTCCAACATCTTTCGTAGTTTGTATAATTTTACAGAATCTTGTTTTTCTATCTTGGGCTTGACCATTGTTCAACTACCTTTAGCTATTTTGAAATTTATCTATGACTTGCTGGAATTGCGATAGTGGCTGTGCACCTACTATTTTTGTAATTTGTTTGCCGCTGAATATGATAAATGATGGAGTGCCATCTATACCTATATCTTCACCAAATTTTTGATTGTCTAACACTTTTTGCTCATATGTATTACTTGATATGCATTTATCAAACTTGCCTACATCTAGGCCAACTGTTGTGGCAAAAATGTCCAATGACTTTTGGTTCACCCATCCTGTCTTCTCTCCAGCCCAGTTGTTGTACAACTCGTCATGATACTGCCAATACTTGTCTTGGTCTCCTGCACAGTATGCAGCTTCTGCTGCCAAGACTGAATCAGGTCCGTTGAGTGGAAAGTCTTTGAAAACAAAGTTGACCTTGCCGGTGTCAACATATTGTTGCAATAATGCGGCTTTTGTATTTTCATGAAACAGGTGACAGTATGTACACTGATAATCTCCAAATTCGACTATGGTTACCTTTGCGTTAGGATCTCCAAGTATTGGTGAACCGTTTTGCATGATCATTTGCGGAGTTAATTCGTTAGATTTGTTTTCATGAGGAGTCGACATGTAGTATATTGCAGCTATGGTAATTACTATTGGAATGACAACGAAATAGTACCTTTTCACTTTTTTTCAATGGATTTTCTTTGAATATTAACTATTTGACCGAGTCTTAATTGGGACTCAGTGTTATAGTCGGTTCTGGTTTTCTTATGCTTATCTCTGCTCTGCTTATTCTGCTCTTGTATACCTTGAATTTTTTGCCACTCTCTGACAATGACCACCTGTCTACTTTTACAAGTGTCAACTCTTCCAAGTCTGAAATCTTTTTGTAAACTGAGCTGAGTGGAATTCTATATTTTTCTGATAATTCCAAGGCAGTCATTCCTTCCTTGATGATTGAAAACAATATTGATCTTGACTGGGCATCAGCCAATGCTTCAAGAATTTTTTGGTTTACATCATATTTTTTGAGTTGAGATAATGACACTTTCTTTTTCAATATTTTTTGAATTAGGCAAGCCTAACTATTTAAACGACGCGAGTTGTTCTAAAAACTTGGAACAAGTCTGTAATTTAAATAAGTTAGCTGGTCCTAACTGAATAAATGATTGATTATTGGCAACTCTTGTTGCTTGGAGCAATAGCTGGTTTTACAATATTTCTTGGGCTCCCTGTTGCAGCGTTACAGAATCTCAGTCACAAAAGGAAAGGATTCCTTAACGCATTTGCACTTGGAATTTTGGTATTTTTAATAATAGATGTCTTTAGTCATGGGTGGGACACTGCATCAACGGCTGCGACCAATGCAGCTTCTGGAAAAGGTTCGATTGAAAATGCGGTGATTGATCTTGTGGCACTATTTGGAGGAATAGCCATAGGTCTGCTAGGATTGGTATTTTATGAGACAAAATTCATGACAAAAAGTTTTCCACAGATATTGTCGGTTGACAACATAAAGGAAGGCGATGATCATCTTCGTAGATTATTTCATGAAGCAAATGCATACAAGCTTGCAATGATGATTGCAGTAGGGATTGGCGCACATAACTTTAGTGAAGGTTTAGCAATTGGACAATCCTACGTGGCAGGAGAGATAGGTCTTGCAATCATATTGATAATAGGGTTTGGGGCGCATAACACCACTGAAGGATTTGGTATCGCAGGCCCCCTCACGGGAATATTGAAAAAACCTAATACAAAATTCCTGGCCAAAGTAGGATTGATTGGAGGAGGCCCTACATTTGTTGGTACAATGCTTGGCAGTTTGTGGGTGTCTGACGTTGCATACATTCTATTCTTATCGATGGCAGGAGGCGCACTTATCTATGTGTCCATGTTGATGTATAATTCCGGACGAAGACAAACAACAAACAATGTGCTGATGGTAGGAATCTTTGTTGGTTTATGTGCAGGTTTCATAACTGATCTCATTGTGACACTTGGCGGAGCATAGACTTTACAATATCCTGTTTTGTCACTGTTTTATCATGTAACTATCTTTGCCAGATTGTTCTTGCCTGTGGCATTTTTTATTTCACGAGCTATTCTTCTTCCCATGCTCATCGGTTCGTCATAAATTAATGATGAATATGGCGAACCATCTACATAGAGATTTGTTCCAGCTACTATTCTTGCTGAGAACTCAAACGTAGTGAATTTCCCATCTGCATCATATACTCCTTCAAGACAAAAAGGTCCTGACATGCCTGGGGCGACAAGCCTCTTTGCCGCTTCAACAAATCTTTCTCCCATGGAATAAACATCGTCAAGCAACGACTCGCGTAATACCAGGGGACTGTTGCCCACTACGTTAAATGATGGAATCAAATCAACATCAATTTGCTCCTGTGCCGGAATTCTTCCTAAACCGTCGATATCTGACTCGTATCTTCTATCGACTCCAAAAAATTCTAATTCTTCTTTTAGTTCAGAGTAAAAATATTGTAAATATGCAGAAACTCCCAATGCGTATTCTTGCAAGTACAAGTCTTGGTCTCCCTTGATTATGCCATCTCTTACAAGCTTGTCTCGTTTTTTTATGTAGTCCTCTTCATTTGTTGCAAGAAAGTACCCCTTGCCGCCTGCTGCGCCATGTCTTTTTGCAATCGTCAACCCGTTGATGTCTTTTGGACTCTGCAAAGATCTTGGAATCTTTAGTCTTGACTCTACCATGAGTTTTTCTTTCATGTTTCTGTCCGACTCCCACCTGAGAATCCACTTGTTTCCAAAGATTGGTGTCTTGATGGACTCTATTTCCGATGAACTCATTTGGGCTATTAGTGTGCCATGAGGTATGATCACAGCATTATTTTCTTTGAGCATTCCGGAGCATTTCTGGTCTAACACCTCTCTGAAAGAATCTACAAGTATGAACTCGTCTATGAACTGAAATCTTTTGTAAAGTTTTTCACGTTTTTTTTCACAAACTAATATTGTCTTAAAGCCCTCGTCTTTTGCCCCCTTGAGCACTTGGAGAGCACAATGAGAGCCAAGGGTAGCAATGGAATTCATCATAGTTCATCTATTTTTGGGGTTTATGAAAGTTCCATGGGTCTACTTGAGATAAAAGTAAAAACATCATCGATCAAATCTATGGAAAGTTCTGACTTGAATTCCTGGGGGATGCTTTTCATCAAAAAGTCTATGACTGACTGATTCTGGGGAATTTTTCCCTCCTCAATCATTTGTGAATAAAGTGAGATCAAATGTGATGTGATTACTATTGTTTTTTCACGGCTTGAGAGTGTCACGTGAGTAAATTATGTGCTTTTTTATTTAGATGTTTGCAGATTGTTTTTACATGCTTGGTTACTACCGGATCTTTTTCATTATGTCTGTTCGTAGCTGACCGCAGGCTGCCGAGATCTCTGCCCCTTTTTCAACGCGTACTGTGCAATTTACGTCTCCATTGCGAAGCACTTGTTGGAATGCTAATACTCTTTTTCTATCGGGGCGTTGGAATCCTCCAGCTGTTGGATTCATTGGAATGAGATTTACATGTGCGCCATTGCCTTTCAGGATGTATGCAAGTTCTGATGCCACCTTGGTAGAGTCATTAATGCCATCAATTAGCGCATATTCAAAAGTAACGCGCCGTCCAGTTTTTTTGAAATAACGCTTTGCAGCTGCAATCAAATCTTCTACTGAATGAGGTCCTGCGGTCGGTACAAGTTTTTTACGTAATTCATCATTTGGGGCATGAAGTGAAATTGCAAGTTTGACTTGAAGATCTTCATCTGCAAGATGGTCTATTCCAGGTATTATGCCAACTGTAGAAATTGTAATACTTCGTTGCCCTAGACCAAAGGCACGAGGATGTGTCAGCAATCTAACAGCTCTGATAGTTTCATCATAATTTGCAAGCGGCTCTCCCATTCCCATGAATACTAGATTTGTAATATGTTCCCCCCTTTGGCTGAGGATATGTGCAAAATGGAGTACTTGAGAAACAATCTCTTCGGCTTTTAGATTTTTTTCAAAACCCATTTGTCCTGTCGCACAAAACACGCAACCCATTGGACAACCAACCTGGGTTGAGACACAGACTGTTGACCTTGGATGGGTTTTGTCTTGTGATGGACTGTATTGCATGAGAACAGTTTCAATGAGTGTCTTCTCATCAAATTTGAGCAGTATCTTTGTGGTGTGACCATCTTCGCTGACGACTCGATGGACTTCATTTTCAGAACCTATTGTGTATCCAGCTTTGACAAGTGCATCTCGCATGGAAGATGGAACCTGATGTAAATCTGACATTTTTTTTGGAGATTCGTGGTATAGTGCTTGAAGCAACTGTTCTGCTCTATATCGTGGTTGACCAAGTCCTGTGACAAGAATATCCATCTCTTCTGGTAATACTCGATATAGATCAATCATTTTGGTATCTTTTTTTATGTTCTTCTGAAAATATGACTCTTATGAAATTTACAACCAATCTTGTTGTATTTCTCAAGTATACGCATGTACAATTCGTTTGCTATGTTGGCAGAAACAGTTTGAGACTGTTTATTATTGCCGGGGATTAAAACTAGACTTGTTTACTAGTTTTACAGCAAATAATATTGTAATCATTGAAATCGACAAGACAATCACTGTCACCGGACCAAATTCTGGAATTGTAGTACCTTGTGACATGTCTACAACGGGACGTTGTGTAGAGTTGGAATATGCCTGTGAATTGCCTATGATTACCTGTCCTGTCATCCAAGGGTGTATGGTACAAAAATAGTTGTAAGTTCCTGCGTCTGAAAATGTAAATCCAAATGTCTTTCCAGGCTGGATAGTTCTGCTGTCAAATAACGAACCAACACTGCAGCCCTCTACCTGCACTGTTTTTTCTACTGAGAATGTACTGTGACCAATTCCTTCCAATACTATGACTTCAAATGATTTTGTCACAGGTGATACATACGCTTCATAAACCAGTCGTCTCACGTCTGCATTGGTGTTTTCTTCTGCATATGGTTGAACTTGTGCAAGTTTTGCATATGTTGTATCAGTAAGCGAGGTGCGCACCATTACGATAGGATCCACCTGTCGTGTATCTGTAGCCACCTGAATTGTTACATGTGGTCCGTTACATAGATTGTTTACGCTTGTTACGGTGTGAGTTGTAAAATCCGAGTTCTTCCAAGTTACTGTTGTTCCAACTGGAGCATCCAGTGGGTTTGGAGAAAAACAGTCATGTGTACTGGTGCATGCAGGACTTGCACTAGACCCTGATCCTGCTTGGATGTCAACCTCAGAAGTGGTCTGTCCAAATGCTTGAGTAGTCGAAATTCCAAATGTTACAATACATAATGAAATTGTGCCAAAACTGATGATAGACAAGTAGTTCAATTCATGATTTATTTCATATTGTGATATATCGCTTTACTGCTAATGTCTTAAACCAGTATCTCATAAATAAAAGTGGGTGAGGTAAAACACACTGTCACCTTTTACCATGAATAAATTTAATATGCACAAAAAGGCACAAAAATTCAATAATGTTTTGCAACTATCAAATACAAATTAGGTTCACAAACCACTCTAATAAAAAACACATTTGATGAAATCATGATAGGTACAGAACTTGGTAATTGGCGTAGAACGATCTACTCTAACCAACTTGATCCATCTATGGATGGAAAAGAGGTTGTCGTGATGGGTTGGATTTCAAGTGTAAGAGATCATGGAAATTTGGTATTCATTTTGCTAAATGACAAAGAAGGACAGATGCAAATTACAGCAAAAGCAGGTGTGTGTCCCGAGGATATCAAGGAGAGTTTGGTAAAACTAAAGGAACAATCAACTATCGCAGTCAAGGGTATAGTAAAACCATCCGCAAAGGCTCCAAGAGGAGTAGAGATATCGCCAAGTGAATTGCGCATATTTTCAGTTGTTGAAAAAATTGCACCTTTCCAATGGCAAACAAAGACTGTCCCAAATATCGATACTAGACTAGAATTGAGGGCAATTGATCTCCGCCGAAATATTTTGCAACATGTCTTTAAGATGAGAGGCTTGGTTCTAAAATCAATTCGCGATTACCTGTATGAGAAGGAATTTCTTGAAGTAAATACACCCAAGATGATTGCAACTGCAACCGAGGGTGGAGCTGCACTGTTTCCTATATTTTACTATAACAAGGAGGCATTTCTTGCACAAAGCCCTCAGCTTTACAAGGAACAGCTGACACTAAGCTTTGAGAAAATTTTTGAAATCGCCCCAATATTTAGAGCAGAGGCATCGCGAACCAATAGACATCTTTCAGAAGCAATCTCAATAGACATTGAAGAGGCTTTCTCAGACTATGATGATGTCATGACACACGTAGAAAATATAATTAAAAAATCAATTAAAACTGTAAAAGATTATTGCAATTCCCTAAAAACTATGGATTACAAAATTCCAGAAATCCCAGAAAAAATTCCACAGTATACTTACACCGAATTGGTAGACAGGATGCAAAAAGCAGGAGCAACAACAAAGTGGGGGGATGATTTGTATCCTTCACAATTGAAGAAAATAAATCTCAGTGGTTTTTATTTTATCAAGGATTGGCCACTTGCTCCAAAACCATTCTATGTGAAAGCCAAAAGTGACGACCAAAAAATTTCTGAATCATTTGATCTGATGTTCGGAGATCTTGAACTGTCTTCTGGCAGTACTAGGATTGAAAAAAGAATGGAGTTGGAAGAAAGGATGAAGAACAAGGGCTTTAAGCTTGACACATTTGATTATCACTTGCGTGTATTTGATTATGGAGTTCCACCTCATGCCGGATGTGGAATAGGCCTTGAAAGACTGATGATGGCGCTAACAGGGACTGAAAACATCAGGGATGCTACTTTTTATCCACGTGATGTGGATAGACTTACACCGTAGATGAAGTAACATGGTGGAAAAAAAAGAGATTGAACATCTGGCAGATTTAGTCAAGGTTAATCTGAGCGAGCCCGAAAAATACATCACGCAGGTAGAACAAATTTTAAATTATTTTGATAGACTTGACAAAGTAGAATTTCAATCAAATGAGACACTAGGAATTCAAATTACGACAGAAGATCTAAGAGATGATGTTCATATTCCATATGGTGATTCTTTAATTGAGCATCTCAAAAAAGACCAAAATAACTTCATTCGTGCCCCTAAAATGGTTTAAATGGATTTAGGAATTTCGGCCACTGAATTCACATCTCAGGTAAATGATGGTATTATTTCCGTAGAAGAATTTGTTGCAAAAACCCTGGACAGGATTAAAAAAGTGGATGGGAAGATACACGCTTTCATTACCGTTGACTCACAAAATGCGCTTGACAAAGCAAGGGTAATTGACAAAAAAATAAAATCTAAAGAAAAAATCGGGATCTGTTTTGGAATGCCGATATCAATCAAAGATAATATTTGTACTGCGGGACTAAAAACAACATGTGCCTCCAAGATGCTTGAGAATTTTGTTGCACCATATGACGCAACCGTCATTTCTAAACTAAAATCAGAAGATGCCATAATAATTGGAAAAGTAAATCTCGATGAGTTTGCAATGGGCTCTACAACTGAATTTAGTCACTTTGGTCCAACTAGGAATCCATGGAATACTGAATATGTTCCAGGGGGATCATCTGGAGGAAGTGGCGCATCAGTAGCTGCGTTTGAATGCCTTGCTGCTTTGGGTTCAGATACCGGAGGCTCCGTTAGAAGCCCTGCAAGTTTTTGTTCTGTAGTTGGATTGAAACCGACATATGGTTTGATAAGTAGGTATGGCCTAGTCTCATATGCAAACAGCATAGAACAGGTAGGCCCAATGGCAAAGACAGTAGAGGATGTAGCATTTTTACTAAACATCCTGTCAGGTCATGACGCCCATGACAACACTACTGCAAAAGATATGCGTATTGACTATGTCAAGGACTTGAAATCTGGAATTTCTGGAAAGAAGATTGGAATAATTTCACAGATGACTGGAGATGGGGTGGACAAGGATGTAGAGCGTGCAACAAATGGTGCAATATCCAAATTGCAGGATCTCGGTGCACAATGTGTCCCAGTGTCCATTGACGCAGTGGAGCATTCAGTGGCTGCGTATTATACAATAGCTGCTGCAGAAGCGAGCAGTAATCTTTCAAGATATGATAATTTGAGATATGGCTTTGATTTTGGTATTGAGGGGTATGAATTCAAGGCATTTATCTCAAAGGCACGAAGCAATTTTGGACCTGAGGTGATAAGACGGATGCTGCTTGGTGCGTTTGTCTTGTCTGCGGGCTATTACGGCAAGTATTACCTCAAGGCTCAAAAAGTCAGGACCATGATAAAGGCTCAGCTTGATGAGGCATTCAAGAATGTGGACTATCTAATATCCCCTACAATGCCCATACTGCCATTCAAGATTGGAGAAAAAATTGATGACCCGCTAAAACTCTACCTTACCGATATCAACACTGTCACTGCAAACTTGTCTGGAATTCCTGCAATTTCTATTCCATTTGCAATGTCAAGTTCTGGGTTGCCAATTGGTATCCAGCTATTTGCAAACTCGTTTAAAGAAAAAGAGCTACTTCAAGCAGCACATGCATTACAAGAAACTGCCAAACTCCCGGGGATTGCAATATGACAAAAATAGGTCTTGAGATTCACTGCCAACTTACAAAACTTGCAAGCAAGCTATTTTGTTCATGCAAGGCAGAATATAGAAACGCTGAACCGAATTCTAACATTTGTCCTGTTTGTGCAGGTCTCCCAGGTTCACTTCCAATGTTGAACAAAAAAGCGGTAGAAAAAGCTGCGATGATATCACTTGCACTGGGCTGTACAATTCCTGAAAAAATCGGATTCTTTAGAAAAAACTACTTTTATCCTGACTTGCCAAAAAACTTTCAAATTACACAGTATAATGCATATGGTCCTACAAGTATTGGCTCTGATGGAAAAATTGAGATTGAAGGAAAGACAATCCGGATAAGACGAATACAATTAGAAGAAGATCCGGGTAGGCTGGTCTACGAAGGTACTTCAGAGAAGACAATGATTACACTAGTTGATTACAATAGAGCAGGTACGCCACTTGTAGAGATAGTGACAGAGCCTGACTTTGAGACACCCAAACAAGTCCGTATGTTCTTGAATGTGCTTGCAGATTTGGTTGAAAATATTGGGGTATCTGACCCTTACCTTGAAGGTGCAATGAGAGTGGATGGAAACATCTCTGAGGGTGATGGAAACCGAGTCGAGATCAAAAATGTAGGCTCTTTTAGAGATATTGAGAAAGCACTTCATTTTGAAATTACACGCCAGCAGAGTCTTGTTGAAAGAGGAATCCAAGTACTGGCAGAAACAAGACACTGGGATGAGGCAAGAAGAATTACAGTTTCGTCTAGATCAAAAGAGGAAGAGCAAGACTATCGGTACTTGCCAGAGGCAGACATACCTATTGTTCAAATTGGAAATAATTCTATTGAACAAATAAAGACACAAATGCCTGAAAGCATTGTTGCGAGAAGGGAAAGATACATCAAAAAATATGGCATGCCTGCCCAGGTTGCTGATGTCTTATCTTCTGATAAATTCTACTCTGATCTGTTTGATAAATCTCATAATGAAAAAAATGCAAAGGAGGTATCAAACATTATTACAACTGATCTGATGGGTGTTGCAGACACTAGAGAAAAGAAAATTGAACTAAAGATTACGCCAAACCATCTCTCTGACCTTGCAGACGCTATAGTGGCAAACAAACTTACAAGAAATTCTGGAAAACTAGCATTGCACGAGATGATACAATCTGGAAAACCGTTTGCTGATGTTGTGTCTAGTCTTGACTTGGGGCATGTCAGTGATGCGGGTTCTATCGAGAAAGTAATTGATGAAGTATTTCAAGAGGAAGAAAAAGCAGTGATGGAAGCAAAACAAAACCCGGATACTATCAACTATCTGGTTGGAAAAGTCATGAGAAAGACAAAAGGCAAGGCGGATCCTGCTACTACACTTGATATTTTACGAAAAAAACTCGCTGTATAAAAAAGACAATTTTTAAAACACATTCTTGTTTCCTGGTGAATAGGCTTGGCGTCTACATTTTGCCAAACTCGTCTTCGTCAGAATATGCGCGCTCTGCATGCTCTTCAATGTCTAGGCCTGCTTCTTCCACTTTGGCAGATACCCTGACTCCGATTAGTTTGTCTATTACCTTCATTATTGCAAATGTTCCAAAAAATCCCATTGCCCCCGCAACTCCAACGCCCATGGCTTGAATGAGTAGCTGTTGAGGGTGGCCAAACAAGAGTCCATTTGGACCATTTGGATTTACCAGTGTACTTGCAAATATTCCAATTCCCAAAGAACCAATTATTCCTGCAACACCGTGTACTGAGCTTACGTCTAATGCATCGTCTATCTTGAGATGTTCCTTGAAGAATAAGACTGCAAGATATGATCCTATTCCGATTGCAATTCCCAAGACAAAGGCATGTTCTACACTGATGTATCCAGAAGCTGGTGTGATACCTGCAAGTCCTGCAATTGCTCCGTTGATTGCAGCAATCACACTTGGTTTGCCTGTTCGCATCCATGAAAGCCCTACCCAGATTAATGCAGAAATTGACGATGCGATGTGGGTGTTGATAATGGTGTTTCCTGCTAAACTTCCGGACGCTAATGCACTACCTGCATTAAATCCAAACCACCCTAGCCATAGTAATGATGAACCTAAAACTGCTATTGGAATGCTGTGTGGAATCATAATGGATGGGCCATAGTTGAGTCTTCTTCCAAGCACCAGAGCAGCTGCAAGTGCTCCCATGCCTGCACTAGTGTGTATTACAATACCTCCTGCAAAATCGACAACTCCCATCTGACCGAGCCATCCGCCTCCCCAAATCCAATGGACTAGGGGGTAATAGATCAGCCCACTCCATGCTACAATGAAAATGACATACGCACTAAACTTCATTCTCTCTGCAATTGCGCCGGTTAGCAGCAATGGCGTAATCACTGCAAACATCATTTGGAATTTTGCAAATAAAACTCCCGGAATTGTAGGAGCATAATGCAGGCCGGAATCGTATGGGACATTATTAAGGAATGTCCAGTCCATATTTCCAGTGAGACCCATTCCTGTATCTGGCCCAAATGACAAACTAAATCCAAATGTGAACCACATGACACTGAGAATTGCCAATCCGAAAAAGATCTGCATGAAAATGGAGACAGTGTTCTTTCGCCGTAATAATCCTGCTTCAAACAAACCTAAAGCTGGGATCATCAATAGTACAAGGCTGGAAGCTATGAGCATCCAGGCTGTATCACCTGTGTCAATTGGCAAGATTTCTTTCTTAGAAAAGATGAAGTATAAAAAAATTTGTTTTTTTGGAGGTTGTAATGGATCTAAAATAAATCCATAAGATTTTTTAATATGGTATTTCATTTCCTTACATCTTGCTAAAAATTGAAGTAGTACTCCCAGAAAATGAAATAAAATCAATTAGTGACGCACTAAAAAAACTCTCAGTTGGTGGAATAACTGCATACAAAGGGTGGGGTAGGGGGAAAACAATTGCCAAGGAAATACACGCATCCAAGGGAACAGAGGTATTCACGCCTGAATTTGGAGAGAGGTTCATCTTGGAGGTGATAGTGCCAGATGAAAAGAAAAACGACATAATATCTGCCATTCGGGAATCATCTAAATTTGGAAAAATATTCGTCACATCGATTTCAGAGGCATATGACATTCAAACTCCTAAAAAAGACGAACAAGTCATCTGAGTCTTTTTAGCAAAAATATTATTTAGTGCAAATTCTGTCATGATTAACATGATACGTATAGATGCGATTGTTCCACAAAATGATATCAGGGCTATCAGTGATGCATTAAAAAAAATAAATGTGGGTGGAATTACAATTATGAAAGTTCGTGGAAGGGGTAAAACAGCTGGGCCTGCACTACATGCAGCAAAAGGTACAGAAACATTCATTCCTGAATTTTCAGACAAGTATATTGTAACTGTAATTGTAGAGGAGAAAGACGAAGATGAGGCGGTGAACATTATTCGCAATAATACAAAAATTGGCAAAATTTTCATGTACAATCTTTCACGTGCAGTGGATATTGCGACTGGCGCAGAGAATGAAAAGGCAATTTAAAAAATTTTTCTTCCCACGTTTTTCAATGTCTGTCTAATACCATGTGTCAGCTGATTGTATTGAATGCTGATTATGTCTGATAACCAGAGTTGATAATTTGAATTACTTTAATAATGTTGGAATGTTTTCTTATAATTGTGGTTGACAACTTCCTAGTTCAAGATTTGTACCTGAAACATCAAAAAAAGATGGTCAGATCTGATGTTCAACCACTGACGTGTCACGTGTGTAAAAAAGAATTAAACGGAATCTCAATTACTGCAAAAATGGTAAATGGGAAAATGGTGTTTTTATGTTCTCACCATTATGCCTCAAAACCATATCAAATTGTCCTGGTGAACTAATGACAATACATACTGATACCAAGACAGCAATTGAGACAAACCTAGATCTGATGATTAATCAGACCAAGGCATACCTACCGTTTCTAAGAGTGGCGTTTCCTGGAGTGAGAGACTTTTCTGAATTGGTGTTTAACATGATGGTTGGAAATGCACTATCTGTCCTTATTTCTCAATGTGCTATGAGGCTACAAAGTCCATCTGCAGATGATTTTGCAGAATTTGGAAAAATTGTTGAATCGTACAGAAGCAGAGTGAAGGAATTATTCTAACAGGTAGAAAGTACTTGGATTTCATACGGTGATCTTAACTTTCCACATGTTATGCCTGACAAAAGATATTCTCCGAAACCTTGATGACCCATGAAACTTTTGGCGATTGTTTTTAGGTTGCCATCCGTAAAATATTCCATCTTTTCAGGCGTGGAGGCGATGAATTATCAACAGGTTGTGAAGTTTTTGAAAGATCCGGTAGTTGTCCTGCTGCCATTTCGCTAGACAGGTAATACAATCTTACAAATATTGGGTCTTCGGACACAAAACAAGTGAGAAGTTGAAACTAAGAAAATGTGACTGCAAGTGTGGGTGCACTCGTAATATATGGAACAAGTACTATGTGCTATGTATCTTTTGTACATTAGGCAGTCACAAAACAAATTGAAAATTATCGTAACTATTTGATGGGTATCTTTCTACCCTGTACTAGTTTTGGCATTGTGATCTTCAAAACACCGTTCTTAAATATTGCAGAAATTTGTTTTGTGTCTATTCCGTTTGGAATTTTTATCATCTTTCTCAAACAGTTAAACTCTGTTACTACATTTCCCTTTGAGATGCAAAACGTCTTGGTCAGTTTTGCGTTTATGGAAAGATGATCAGTTGATAGTATTATTTCGATATTTTTTTTATCTACCAGTGGCAGATCAATCTCTAAGATCCAACTAGAATGTTTTTCATTAAGATGTGAAAGCGGGACCAATTCTTTGTGTGTGAAATCATTGAAAACAGTGTCTTCAAAAAAGGAGTTCATCTGTTTTTCTATAAATGATCCGAAATCGCTCATACTATCACTTGTATATTTGAGGGGGAATAGTTGATGACTCCTTTTGTGTTTGTAAAACGTTTAGTGTATCCTCCATGAGTTGCCTGTTTTGTAATCGTAAATAGTCAACCTGTTTCTCAAATTCTACCAAATCAATCTTTGTCTTTATGATCTGTGAAATTATTTTGATGGTTTGCATGGCAGCATCAGGATCAGGAAAAAAGTAATTGCACTCGGTATGAAAAGCAACGGTGGGTATGGATGAATTTCTTAACTGTGAAAGAATTATGGCATCGGGGCCACTTATCACGCCTGAAAGAAACTTTGGTATCCCGTTATCATAAAGTAGTTTTTCAAGTTTCTCATGCGTGACAAGTCCATATGTCTTAAGATTGGATACATTTTTTTCCTGCACTTGAATGCCTGATAAGAACACGATCAAATCAACATGGTTCTTTTTAGAAAAATCTATGACAGATTCTGTAAAGCCTACGGAATTATCATAATCTATTGGGATGTCTGACACAATTGCAAACATCTTGTCTTTTTTATAAATTCTGACAGGGCCCACCATTTGACCATTATCTACAAAGATGATTGGCGAAGGGCTACTTTCTATCTCTCCTACCAGATCCATCTTTAGTGTGTGAATAATGTATGTCATGGACATGGTCCCTATCAATCCAGGCCCTGGTATGCCAAGAAATAACGTGACTGGATTTTCTGCCAATTCTAACTTTTTTACCTTGGATTTTTGCATTGTGATAGACAACAACCTAATGATTTTCTCTTATAAAAATAATCATGCCAATTTATCATCAATGATTATCAATGTTGAAAATCTTCATCATACTAAAATTAAAACACATGTGGTTTGTAGTATGGCATCAGTACAAACCACATCAGAAGGCATTCCCATCCTGGTGCTAAAAGAAGGTTCTAGACAATCACGGGGCAGAGATGCACAAAGAGGTAATATTGCGGCTGCAAAACTCATTGCAGAGATTGTAAGTACAAGTCTTGGACCGCGAGGAATGGACAAGATGTTGGTAGACTCGGTTGGGGATATTACTATAACAAATGATGGTGCCACCATACTAAAAGAAATTGATGTTCAACATCCTGCAGCAAAGATGATGGTTGAGGTGGCAAAGGCTACGGATAGTGAGGTGGGTGATGGTACAACATCTGCCGTGGTCTTGGCAGGAGCACTGCTTGAAAAAGCAGAAAGCCTCATTGATAATGACATTCATCCAGTAATTATTGCAGACGGTTACAAAAAGGCAGCAATGAAAGCAATTTCATTACTCGGGGAAATTTCGCAAAAAGTTGAACCAAAAAATAGAGAAATCCTTGAAAAAATTGCGATAACTACAATGCAAACTAAATTGATATCGGTGGAAGCTGCTGATCTTGCAAAACTTGTAGTGGATGCAGCATTATCGGTTGTGACGCAAAAAGCAGATGGATATAATGTTGATTTGAATAACATCAAAGTTGAAAAAAAGGCAGGTGGATCTGTCTTGGATAGCACCTTGATATCTGGAATAGTTCTAGACAAGGAAGTAGTTCATAGTGGAATGCCCAGAAAAGTTGAGAATGCCAAGATAGCCTTGATTGCAGCTCCGCTTGAGATAGAAAAGACTGAATTTGAGGCCAAGATCAACATTTCAAGTCCAGATCAAATCAAGTCATTTATGGAAGAAGAAGACAGTATTCTCAAGGGAATGGTGGAAAAAATAAAATCTTCTAAAGCTAATGTGCTTCTCTGTCAAAAAGGCATTGATGATATCGCACAACATCACCTGTCCAAGGCGGGTATACTTACAGTACGAAGAATAAAAGAAAGCGACATGTCAAAACTTGCAAAGGCCACTGGAGGTAGGATTGTTGGAAGTGTCAATGATTTAACTGAAAAAGATTTGGGAGAATCTGCGATAGTTGAGGAACGAACCATTGAAAATGACAACTGGGTATTCATAGAAGGATGTAAAAATCCAAAAGCAGTTACATTGTTGATACGTGGTGGTTCACAAAGAGTGATAGATGAAGTTGATAGGTCATTGCATGATGCATTAATGGTTGTAAAAGACGTCATAGAAAAACCAATGATTGTGTATGGTGGAGGCTCTCCTGAGGCATATGTTTCATACAAGCTTAGGTTGTGGGCTCAAACCTTGTCTGGACGAGAACAATTAGCTGTTGAAAAATTTGCTGAAGCGTTAGAATCTATACCCTTGGCTCTTGCAAGAAATGCTGGAATGAACCCAATCGACGCAATAACACAACTGCGTTCAAGACAAAACGCAGGAGAGAAATGGACCGGAATCGATACAATCAATGGGCAAGTTGGCAATATAGAAAAATTACAGATTATTGAGCCTACTAAAGTAAAAGAACAAGTAATAAAATCTGCAACTGAAACTGCTAATATGATTTTACGAATAGATAATGTCGTTGCATCATCAAAAGGCGGCAGTATGGCACCAAGTATGCATCCTGATCAAGAATCTTGAGCAGGTAATTTCAACTAGATTCCAAGCTCATCTTGGCTGCGAAGTTCTTGTTCAATTCGCATCAAACGCTTTACACGTTCTGTGACTGGAGGATGTGTAGAAAAGAATCGCGCGATAGTCTCACCTGATATTGCAGGTATGATGAAAAACGCATTCATGCCTTCCATCTTTTTAAGTTGAGGGATGGGCGCAGTCTTTACCTCTCCGCTTATCTTCATTAGCGCACGGGATAGGTTCATTGGTTTGCCTGTGAGATAAGCACCGCCTCTATCCGCTGCAAATTCCCTGTATCGAGATATTGCCCGGATTGTCAAAAAACTTAGGAACCAAACTATCCCGGCAACTATGATGACAACAAATGTATTTCCACCTTGTTGTCTTCCACCATATCCGTATCCTCCCCACATTGTGCTAAACATGGAAGACTGCATCAAATACCATGCAATTGTGGAAAATAAACTGGCAAGTGTGATGATTGTAACATCTCTATTTCTAATGTGGGTAATTTCATGTGATAATACGCCCTCAAGTTCGTCTTTGTCTAGAATTCTTAGTATTCCGGTACTCACTACTATTACTGATTTCTTGGGACCTTTTCCAGTTGCAAATGCATTTGGAACATCGCTTGTCATGATTCCTACTCTGGGTTTTGGAATGTTTGCTTTTTGAGTCAAGTTTTCTATTATTTGATGTAGTACTGGGTATTCTTCTTTGGATGTGATCTTGGTTCCTGTACTCCATAGAACTATTCTGTCAGAAAAATACCACTGTGCACCGATCATCAGTCCAGCAATCAATGCAATTGGAAGAATGCCTAATCCAAAATAAATTGTAATGAAACTCAAAAATGCCAGGTAGATTATAGTCAGGGCAAAAAAGCTAATAGCCATCCTCAAAGTTAATTGCAAATCACGTTGCATGCTGGCATACTATGATCTTGATCATAATTTAAAACTTGAGACTTGTTCTTTGACTGATTCTTGCGGTATGCAAGTCTTAGTAAATGCTCACGGGTAGGAAATTTGTCTAAAATGTTTCTTATCTAGGAATTTTCTTTCTTGTCTATTTTCTAGTGGAAATCCTCGAGTGATGAAAATTTGGAATCTAAATACTCTGTTACGGTGATATCGTGAACCACGTTTGAAGTGGAGTTAGATTGTAAAAGTGGGTCTTATCTTTGTAGACAGTGCTACTGTTGCAATGATTGCTAGTGCAAATATTGTCACGGATAATGAACCAAATTCAGGAACTGTCTGTGTTGCATTGGTCTGATTTCCTGTGTTTGAGATGGGCTGTGTTTGAGTTCCAGTGAACTGAAATGTAGTCTTGGCAGTTTTATCTTGACCTCCATACGTGACGTCAATCTCATAAGTACCAGCAGTTTTCCACAGGCCTCCGCCGGCAACTGCTTGAGATGAATAATTGTTATGGGCATCTGGATTCGTCTGGGCAATGTATACTAGATTTTGAGAACTGTCTTTGATGACTATGGATATTGGTATGTTTAACTGATCAGCTACACTACCCGATATCTTGATCGTGTCACCATCGGAATATGATGTCTTGTCAGTTATTACGGTAATGGGGGTTTGTGCGGTTGCAGATATGACCGAAATTGTAAAGAATATGATTGCTACAAGACCTATTTTTGATGCGGTTATCAATACACTAGCCTTCATGATTTGATATTTAAGATTTGATGTTGATTTCTACTCTCGTTGTCTGACAATGTATTTGTACTTGTCAAAACTGAATTGTTTGTGCTGGTGATAAATCTACCATATCATATGCCATCTTTAGATGTCTGCAGTCATTATGCTACCAGTAAATGATATGTATCATTAACACTGTATTGGCGTTGACAACAAATTTAACTTCAGTTCAATTTGACATGATGACAGATCACAATGTGCTTGAAGACCAAGCAAGCATGAATATTTTTGCCCATCTCATCTGTGGATGGAGTGGATCATAATTTGGTTTTATCATGCTATTGATTTTTAAAAAGAAATGACGGAAACGTGTTTCACACATCATACCATTGTACATTATGCTTGGGTTATTACCCCGCGTTTCCGTCCACTTTTTAATACGTGATTAAATTATTTAAAATTGATCCTAATTACCAACTCTGATTGTAAAATCAAATCTCACATTATCTGATTGGTTTCTGACTGACTATTTTTGTTTGTTACAACTGCATCTGGGAATTGCCTGTACTATTGATAGAAAACCGGTTTATCCAAGAACAAAATGATTTTTTCTTTCAGTCTGCATTGTCATATTAACTGATGCATAAAAAATGGTTCAGAAAAGCCTTGTACGTTTGATCTTTTGATATGGGTATAGTGATGATTAGCGCTCTCGTTTTGGGAATGAAGAGTCAATCTTAAAATAGAATATTGTTAGAGGGCTAGCATGCAAGGCTCTAACGCACTTGACAGTTATGATCCCAAAAAGGCAGAAAAATCTCTAAAAATGCTACTCAATGATAAGAGTAATGAATTTCGAGAATTGGCACATGGTATTGGGTATCCCACCTCAAACAAGGAGTGGGAATTTATAATTCTGAATTTCTGCCTTGATTTTAGTGACTGTTTCAAGGCATGGTCAAGTAAAGACAATAGCTCAGATCACATGCAAGTACACAAATGTAACACAATGATGAGACAAATTGGCCTTGGTAAATCTAACATGACAGAAGTTACACACCTAGAAAATATTGCGTACCGAATCGCAGAAGACTTTAAAGCCATCTACAAGAGAATAGAATAGATTTTCCAGATTGTTTTAAAACCTAAAATGGCAAAAATTAATTCATGTGCTATCCTTCTGATGCAGATTTTCCACCATCTACATTAAGTATGGCACCGGAAATCCATTTAGCCTCGTCTGATGCAAGATATGCTACAGCGTTTGCAATGTCTGACGGTTCACCAATTCTGTTTATGGGTTGTCTGTCTTCCAAGACCTTTCGTGCTTCTGGATAATCAAGATATGATTTCATCATTCCTGCGTTGACTATTCCGGGATTGACACAATTGCAACGAATATTTCGTCGTGCATATTCTACTGCAAGTCCTTTGGTGAACATGTTGATGGCGGCTTTTGTTGTACAATATACTGTCAGGTGAACCTTTGGTATTGCTCTTTCTGCAGAGATGGAACCAATGTTGATTATGGATCCACCATTTTTGTTCTCAAGCATCTTGATTATGACCGACTTTGTTATTCTAAATGTGCCAAACAAGTTTGTATCTACTAAAGAATTACAGTCTTCATCAGTCATCTCATGAAAATGTATTGGATCAGTGATTGTTCCTGCATTGTTTACTAAAATGTCGATTCTTCCATAATGATCAGTTATCTGATTTACTGTCTGAATGACCTGGGATTCTTTTGTTATATCACATGGAATTGCAACAGTTCGCGATGGATAATCTTTGATGGTCTTTCGTGCCTTTTCTAATTTTGCCATGTCTCTTCCCAATAAGACTACGTTTGCTCCCTCCTCAACAAATTTCTTGGAAATTTCCAATCCTATGTCGCTTGATGCACCTGTAACAATTGCTATTTTGTCCTTCAATCTCATGTATTGTGTTTGGAATTATACTATATGAATAATTACATTCCAAGTTTTATATCCAACCATGTGATCAAACAAGTTAAAAATGGGTATTACTGCCTTGATTTAAAATGTTGACGTTCTTTTTACAATAACCTGACATCGCAGTATTGTCTTGACATATGTGTTAATGCATGATCATTACAGGGCATTTTGCCAATTCTGAAATTTTTCTACTCGTACTTCCCAATGTTAATACCTTTGAAATTCCTGAGCGCCCCCTGCTTCCAATAATAGTCAAATCAATATCATTATCTTGTATGAATTTCAATAATTTTCCAGTTACATCCCCTTCTAGAACAACACTTTTGATGACTATTCCAGAGTTCTTGTAGTTTGTTTCTATTTCTTTTAGGTGTGATTCTGTAGATGTCTTGATTGAGTCTTTTATCTGCTCTAATGTTTTCCTGCTTCCTTTTGAGAGGATCTGTCCGGGCGGGTTTACTGTACTCACATCTACGACATTTACTAGATATATCACCGAATCAAACAACTTTGCCATTTCACTTGCTGTCTTCAATGCTTTTTGGGAATATGTAGAACCGTCATACGGGACCAAGATGTTATTGTATGATTTACTCACGGTGTGTTTTTGATGATTCTAGGAGTTAAACTGTTTTATCAATTTCAGTTGTGATAACACGGTGTACCTATAAAATATGTCCTATTGCTACTGGTAGGAGGTTATGTTGGAGGATAATCATGATGTTTAAAAATAGGATTGATGCGGCTCAAAGACTTGCCAGTAAACTAGAATGGCTGAAAAAAGAAGATCCTGTGATTTTGGCAATTCCTAGAGGAGGTGTGATAACAGGGGATGTGATTGCAAAAACACTTGGACTACCACTCGATATAATTGTCTCACGAAAAATTGGTGCGCCTTACAATCCAGAACTTGCCATAGGTGCAGTAATACATGATGGCAGTTTTTTCCCAAACTCTAATTTGATAACTGCGCTGGGAATTCCACAGAGTTATCTTGATGAACAAATTGCTGATAATGTCAAAGAGGTAAGGCGAAGACTGATGAAATTTCGGGGCAGAATAGACTATGATCTAAAAGGTAGAACAGTTGTAATTGTTGATGATGGTATTGCCACTGGTGCAACAGTCTTTGTTGCATTGGATTGGATCAAAAAGCAGGGACCGAAGAGAGTCATAGTTGCAATTCCTGTAGGGCCTCAAGATACTATCGATAGGCTACGTCAAATGGCAGAAGTTGTAGTGTTGCATGATCCGGCCGTCTTTGGTGCAGTAGGAGAATTTTATGATTCCTTTGATCAGATTGAAGATTATCAAGTATCTGAAATAATGAGAAGGTATGGCTTTGAATCAGAAAACACTGCATGATGATTGTTGTCACAAACTATCTTGCCCGTAATGCGTTTAATATGACGCTGACATCCAAAACTTCTTGAAGTATAGCACCAATGGCTGGCGGAAGATGCCCTAACATAGCTATTGCCATAAAGAAAAAACTGCCGCCTAGGCCAACTAGAATGCTCTGCCTCGCAACTTTGATTGTCCTTTTGCCTATGTCTATTACGTCTACTATTTTTGAGACACTATCTACTAGAAATACGATATCTGCAGCCTCTGCAGAGATGGCAGTCCCTTTTGCTCCCATGGCTATTCCTACAGTTGATGCTGCTAAAGCTGGTGCGTCATTAATGCCATCTCCGACCATTGTAACATTTTCAAATTCTTGTCGCAGTTTCTTTACTGCAACAACTTTTTCTTCTGGAACAAGATTTGCCTCATAGTCTGTTATGCCAGCCTGCTGTGCAATACTCTCAGCATTATTTTTGATATCGCCTGTAAGTAAAACAGTTTTCTTTATTCCTCTGATTTTTAATTTTTGTATCATGGTTTTTACATCAGGTCGTATTTCATCGCCAAACATGATTGCACCTGACAGTCTTCCATTGAATGCTACAAATGCAACCATGCGTCCTTTTGGTTTTATCTTGTCTGTTATGGCATGAGTGTTGTTGAAAATATCCTCCCCCACATTTGCAAATATGCTTGGAGATCCTATCATTATGTGATCAGAGCCTACCCGTCCCTCAACTCCAGCACCTGATATTTCGCGAAAATCTTCTGGCATGAGTAGTTTACCGAATTTTTCTTTTCCTTTCTGAACTATCATGGATGCAATGGGATGAGAAGATAGCTGTTCCAAGCTTGCTGCCTTTAGTAATATGTCTTCGCTTGAAACCACATCAAAAGACAATATTCTTTCAACAGCAGGCGTACCATGTGTTATGGTTCCAGTTTTATCAAAAACTGCAACCTGGGTCTTTGCAACTTGTTCCATGGCTGATCCTGTTTTTACTATTATCCCTGACTTGGCAGCTCGGTTTATCCCACTGATGATTGCAACAGGGGTGGCAAAGATGAGTGAACAAGGAGTCGCCACCACCAGGACAGACAATATTGTCTCAAAATTGTTTGTGACCAACCATCCTGATATGCTTACCACAAGTGTGATGGGTGTAAACCAAATGGCATATTTGTCTGCCATTCTCTGAATTGGAGCTTTTTCATGCTGCGCTTTTTTCACAAGGTTGACAATTTTTGAATATTGACTTTCTTCACTTTTTCTTGTAGCCTTGATGTCAAACACATCGCCAATGTTTATTGTCCCACTAAACACCTGATCTCCATTGGTTTTAGTTTTCGGTAATGGTTCACCAGTGAGTGATGCTTCATCAATACGGGATGTCATACTGAGTATTTCCCCGTCAACTGGAATTACATCTCCGGGTCTGATGACCAGTATGTCACCTATGTTGATTTGAGATACTTGGATTTCTTCAATCTCATGGTCAGTCTTTCTATGTGCAATTCTTGGTGCTCGTGATAAAAGATTGTCAAGTGATGACGACGCTCTCCTATATGCATAATCTTCAAGTGCTTTCCCGCCTGACTGCATTAATACAATTATCACGCCCGGAAATGCGTCATTGAGTATGACTGAGACAATAATTGCAAGCATTGCTACAATGTCTGCCACAAAATGTCTGTGTAAAATTTCATGCATAGTTTGCCAAACCACTGGAATTCCTCCTGCAACTAAGGTAATCAGCCAGATGATTTTTCCAGCCTGTTGTTCATTGGTTGCTTGTAACGCACCTCCTATGATCAGCCCTATGAGGGCCAAGATTGGGACTGGATAATGTTTTGTAAACCATATGATTTTCCTCAATTGCTCCATCTTGTATGTCATCCGTAATCTTGAGTCAGCCAAAAATTAAAACAACTCTTCCACTATCATATGTGATAATCAATGCCCTTTTCAATGGTTGTTTTTTATTAAAAACTGGGTCACACATCTAATTTGTATCATACTGCTATGCATGTTGCTTTAACAGTTTTTGAATCTCTTGCGTAACTAGGGGCAAAAATGCGCCTACATCAGTTACTATTCCAAGTGCTTGCCATGTTCCTCTGTCCATGAGTTTTGTTACAGTTGGCTGGCTGATGTCTACAACAATTACCTTCACATCAGCCGGTAACATATTTCCGGTAGCGATCGAGTGGAGCATTGTTGAAACCATGATGACAAGTTTTGCATCTTTGACAATTTCTTTGTATTTACGCTGTGCTACTGTCATGTCTGTAATGACATCTGGTAAGGGACCATCATCTCTTAATGAACCTGCAAGTACAAAAGGCACTTTATTTTTCACACATTCAAACATTATTCCTTTTTTCAGCACTTTCTTCTCTACCATCTTGCGAATTGATCCTGCTTTGAAGACGGCATTTATTGCTTGCATGTGATTCCTGTGACCTCTTACTGCAAGTGTGCCGTCTTGCACATTCATTCCAAGCGATGTGCCAAGAGTGGAGTATTCTATATCGTGAACAGCAAGTGCATTTCCTGCAAGAACTGCATTGATGAATCCAAGTCTTATCAATAATGAAATTGAATCTGATGCTCCAGTGTGTACAATCGCAGGTCCTCCCACAAGAACAATTTTTCCTCCTTGCTTCTTTATCTTGTAGATGTCCTCTGCAACTTTTCTTGCAATATGTTGTGTCGGTCTTTCACTTGAACTTCCGCTGCTCATAAATTGAAACAGATTGACTCCTTCTCTTGGTCTTTCAGGAGGTGTTACACGTATTCCATTTTCACCAACTATTATCATGTCACCTTTTTTGATGTCACGAATTGGAGTGCAGAATGCTCTGTTTTCTTTTACTATGATGCATTTGTCCATCATCATGTTTTCTACGCGAATCCATTTTCCTTTGTGAAAAATTTCAGTATGATTGTTAGTTGTACTGTAAAAATCATCTGGCATTACCATGTTTTTTTGTGCTTTTTTTAATGAAATTTCTTGCTGAATTTTTGAGGTTGCGCCTTCGCGGTACACTGCCTCTAAAATCTTATCTAGATGTTCCTGAGATTGGCCTTGGATTGAAAGTTTTGCATAACTTTCATCTTTTTTATGTTTTCCGACCTTGAACTCCTGCACCTGAAATTCACCCTTTAGGTCCATTATAACATCAAAAATCTTTGTCAATATCATGGAATCAATGAGATGCCCCCTGACCTCTATGTCATGAGAAAACTTCTTTATCATTTCCTAAAATGAATGAGTTGTACTAATTTAATCTTGATGCTAAATGGTCATGATATTCTGCAATATGATCAGACTGGAAGGACTACATCCCCCCGGTGCTCTTCGATGTTATCTGATCTTAATTTGGCAACAATGGCGTCCTTTCGCTCTACATCTAAACTTCTGACAAGAGCTTTCGAAATTCCGTTTTTGTCACAAATTACTATCATGTATCCCGTAGAATCAGTCAAAACATATCCCCCTACATCATTTAAAACAGCATAAAGATTTTCTTGGCCAACTGGTTCCCACACATTGGTCTTGTTATCTCGTAATGCCAAGGCTGGCATGGCTTGCTCATTGCACAATGTATTGAGATATTCGCGGGCTTCTTTGACTCGCTTCTCCCCAATCTTGAGTGCTACAAAATATTGCATGATTGAAAAACCAATTCTTGTTATTTATACGATAGTGCATCCAATATGTCTATAAGCTCTTTTGACCTGATCTCTTTTTTTGCAGACTCGACAAATGTGCCAAGTCTTTCATTTGAAAAACCTTCTGAAGAATATTTTACAGCTTGAATGGCCATTTCAAACTTGTCAATCTCATGTAGTAGAACTGATTCTTTTGTGCTTGCTTGCATGTATTCGTGCCATATGTTGTCATACTGATACGCAATATTTTCTGGTAATTTTGCAAGAATTTCTTTCATCGCATCATCTTCAGCAGCTTTCTTGATTTCCTTTGAAATTTCTTCTGGCATGAAATCTCCAATGATGGATTCTGCTAAATCATGAAGAAGTGCCATCCTGAGAATCTTTCCCGTGTCAAGATTGTGTATATCTGACAAGACCATTGCCATGATTGCAGTTCCGTAAGAATGATCTGCCACGGATTCCGGATGTTCTATGCCTACCTTGCTCTTCCATCCACTACGCGGTATTCTTTTGAGCTCTGATGCGAGATAGAAAAAATCAAACAACATTTGAGATTTATATGAAATGTGTCTGTTTTAATCTTTGAGTCTGGATTCTTGTTGGAATGATCATGCAAACAAGATTAAAATGGCAATTGTGATCCAGTCAGACATCTGTGAAAATTTACACTAAAACGGGTGATGATGGAACCACTGGTCTGATTGGCAACAAGCGCGTAAAAAAATCCAGTCCTAGAATTGCATCTTATGGCATGGTGGATGAACTAAACGCTTCTATTGGTATAATTTTGTCATCAAAACTGGGAAAAGATATTCGTGTTCTGTTGACGAAAATTCAAAATGATCTTTTTGTAGTTGGTGCAGACCTTGCAAACCCAGACTTGAAAAACAATTCGAACAGAGTTACGTCTGAAATGGTGTCTTATCTGGAAAAAGAGATAGACCGCCTTGAAGAAAAACTGTCCCCTATAACATATTTTATTTTGCCTGGTGGGGATTTGATTGCCTCACATGTTCATCTAACACGAACAATCTGTAGAAGAGCCGAGACAAACATGGTACACTTGTCAGAATCCGAGGATCTAAACAATACGTGCTTGATATACATGAATAGATTATCTGATCTTCTTTTTGTAATAGCACGAACAATAAACAAAAGAAAAAAAATTTCCGATATTGCTTGGAAAAAGTAAAAGACACACTTTAATTCCCCTGAAATTGGATAGTGAAATGTGCCGCCGTAGCTCAGCCCGGGAGAGCACTCGGCTGAAGACCGAGCTGTCGCATGTTCAAGTCTTGCC
>JAGWGC010000110.1 GCA_028867615.1 Nitrososphaerota archaeon
GAGGCTGCAAATAGAGCCAACAGTACAGTTCCAACAATTATTGGTGTTTTCATATGAATACCTAATTGAGATTCGATTTCGTAGATATTTAACTTTTATGTAATTAATATTTGAAAGGGGTCAAGTAACATTTATGTTTCCTTAAAAAACAAGCGGTTCGTGGGTCGACTTCATTCACACAGACATGGTAAATCACATTCTACAAGGCCGATCACTCCTAGTACACCTACGTGGGTAAAACAGAGTCCAGCCGAGATTGAAGAATTGATCGTAAAATATGCAAAAGAGGGTCTCGTTCCAAGCAAGATTGGAATAAAATTACGCGATCAATATGCAATACCAATCACGAGACAAATTGTAAAAAAATCAATTACAGAGATCCTCGAACAGAAGGGAATCAAAACAGAAATGCCTGAAGATTTGAATAACTTGGTAAACAAGGCACTTGGCTTACAGAAACATTTGAAGGAGAATAAATCTGATAAAAGAAATGTCAGATCGCTTGAACTCCTAGAGGCAAAGGTTCACAGGTTATCTTCATATTACAAGAAAATTGGAAAGATACCCAAAACTTGGAAATATAAGGCAGTCATTGCTCAACTCGAGTAATGGCAAAGTTAGATCAAGCATTATCTTATTTTCATGATAGAATTTCTGATTGCATCAAAACAGGGAAGAATATTTCAGTAATCACCCATCTTGACTGTGACGGAATAACCTCCGGTAGCATTGTTACAAAATCTTTGATCAGATCAGGTGCAAAATGTACCGTACGTACCGTCAATGAATTCAGTAAAAATATTATTGAAAAAATGAAAAGTGATTCAAGACAGTTTCACATAATTACAGATCTTGGCGGAGGATTTGCAAAGGATATTGACGAGGCATTAGGTGAAGATTGGATAGTAGTTGATCATCATCAGATACCACATGAAGAATTTGACAATCAAAAAGTTATCAATGCTTGGAAATATGATGTTGACGGAGGAAAAGATGTTTCGGCAGGCGGTATGGCATATCTTGTTTCAAAAGCACTTCACAAAGAAAACACAGATTTGGCATGGATTGCAGTAGTTGCAGCGTTAGGAGATCGCCAGGATCAAGGTGAAAAGAAATCATTTACAGGAATAAATTTAGAAATTGCATCCGCTGCGAAGAAGAACAACCAAGTCGAAATTGATTTAGACATTTTGCTCGTTGGTAGAGAAACAAGGCCATTACCAGATGCACTTGCATTTACTTCACAGCCTTTCATAGAGGGATTGACATGGAATCGTGATGCATGTCTTTCACTTTTAAATTCCTCAGGAATAAAATTAAAGGACGGTAGTAGATGGCGTGTTCCTGCCGAATTAACAGAAGATGAAAAACGAATACTTCTTCAAACAATATCAAAGTACATTTCGACTAAAAATGCAAGTGATATACTAGATGAGCTTGTAGGATACACATACACTCTATCTGGCGAAGATAAGAGAAGTTTCCTTCGTGATGCAAGAGAGTTTTCAACGATGTTAAACTCTTGTGGTAGAATTCGCAAGGCAGGAGTTGGAATAGCAATTTGCATGGGAGACAGAACTAAGATGCTACAAGAGGGTGAAAATATTTTGGTAGAGTATAGGACATTTTTGAGAACTTACATGAACACACTTTCTAGCGAAAGATGGAGAATAACCGATAATGGTCATTACCTGATGGTAAATGGTGAAGGTCTAGTACCTGAAAATATGACAGGTGCAGTATCATCGCTTCTTGGAGGATCACAGAAAAATACTGGGAAGATAATCATACTTAGAACAAATGGGGAAGAGGGAACAATAAAGTTCTCTTCACGCAAATCCACAGGCTGTAAATCTGAGGTAAATTTAGGATTGTTAATGCGAGAATGTGCTGCAAGAGTATCAGGTGTGGGAGGAGGTCATGCTGCTGCGGCAGGGGCAAGAATTACAAAAGACAAATTGGACGAATTCCTAGATTACTTGGAAAAAAATGTCTCTAGAATGCAAAGTTCAAGTGTTTCTGAATAATCTTTCAGAGAAAAAGGCAGAATCCATAAGAAAATCTTTGGAGCCCGATAATGTAGATTTTCCAGAAAATCTTTCTTTTAAAATTGAAAAAGATGAGGCATCTCTTATTTTTACATTTGAGGGTAAAGGAAATATAAGAACATTAATTTCTACTATTGATGAAGTTCTTGAACAGACTCAAGTTATACTCAAAGTGACTAGTTGATGCTTGACCCAAAACTTCTTCGAGACAATCCAGACAAGATCAGGAATATGTTAGAAGCAAGGGCTGTCAAATTTCCTCTTGATGATTTAATCTCATTAGATAAGGACAGAAGAGAATTAATTATAAAAACTGATGAGTTTCGAAAAAAGAGAAACGAGGTATCATTAGAGATTGCAAGAAAAAAGAAAGCAAAGGAAGATGCATCTAGTCTTATAGACCAAATGCAGACAGTTTCAGACAATCTTAGAAAATTAGAAGAGGACCAGATAAATATAGAAGAAAAATTCACAAAACTTTCTCTAACATTACCCAACATGATACATGAGTCAGTTCCCATTGGAAAAGATGATACCGCAAACAAAGAAATAAAAAAATGGGGTGACATACCCGTTTTTGATTTTGAGGCAAAGGATCACATAGATTTGACGCAGAGTCTAGATCTCGTAGATTTAGAAAGAGCTGCCAAGGTGTCAGGAGCAAGATTTTACTATCTTAAAAATCAACTTGTCAGATTAAACCAAGCATTATTACAATTTGCACTTGATTTTTTGTCTGAGAAAAATTACATTCCAATACAAACGCCATTTTTGATAAACAGAGCTGCCATGGAGGGTGCCATAATTGCCCAAGATTTTGAGGACGTAATTTACAAGATCGAGGGTGAGGACCTCTATCTCATAGGAACAAGTGAACATGCAGTGGCATCAATGCATTCAGATGAAATAATCGATGGGAAAAGATTGCCCCTACGATATGCAGGAGTTAGTACATGTTTTAGAAAAGAGGCAGGCGCCCATGGCAGGGACCAGAAGGGAATATTTCGTGTACATCAATTTGAAAAAGTGGAACAGTTTGTATTTACAAGACCTGAAGATTCATGGCATGAACATGAGAGGATGCTTGCAATTGCAGAAGAATTTTACCAAAAAATAGGGATACCATATAGAATAATGCTACTATCAAGTGCAGATTTGGGCAAAGTTTCTGCCAAGACCTACGATCTAGAAGCATGGATGACAGGACAGAAAAACTACAGAGAGATAGTATCATGCTCTAATTGTCTTGACTTTCAAGCAAGAAGGCTAAAAATAAGATTTAGAGACAGAACTGATGAACAACCACAATATCTCCATTCTTTGAACAGTACTCTAGTAGCAACTACAAGAACAATGGTTGCAATAATAGAAAATTTCCAGACCAGAGATGGACACATTGCAGTTCCAAAGGCATTACAAAAATATGTAGGCTCTAGCCTAATCTAAAATGTCGTACAACTTATATTTTGGCCTCAGAAGTTCATCATAGTTGGCACGCCAAAAGACTGCAAGAGTGAAAGACAAATGGAGAGAAAAGAAGTGGGTTACGGTACTGCTTCCTGCTTCATTTGATAAAAAGCCAATTGCCTATATTCCAATTACTGATGATGATAGTGCAGTAGGCAGAGTAATAGAGGTCACATTACATGACATACTAAAAGGAGATCCTTCTCAGCATCAATTCAAATTGTATTTCCAGGTTCATAAAATAGAAGGAGAAATTGCAACTACAATT
>JAGWGC010000111.1 GCA_028867615.1 Nitrososphaerota archaeon
TAATTGAAATACTAAAGTTTGCCGAAGGTGCATGCCCTGTGGAAAGCATTAATCAAGATTTTGCAATCGATGCAGAAAAGATTGAGAATTTGCTTTCAAAACTGGAAAAAGTATAAGATTTGCATTCCAATTGATTTGACAATCTAAAGAATACTCTTATCCAAGTACGAGTCTTTTATTTTATGACAGAATATGACGGGCTCAAAACATCCGATATAATTGTTGAAGGCCTACTCAGATGGGGAGTAGAGGTAATTTTTGGATTGCCAGGAGATGGAATCAACGGAGTGATTGAAGCATTGAGACGTCACCAAGATAAGATAAAATTCATTCTGGTAAGACATGAAGAATCAGCTGCCTTTATGGCATGCGCATATGCCAAATACACTGGCAAACTTGGAGTCTGTTTGGCTACATCGGGCCCAGGTGCAACTCATCTGCTAACTGGATTGTATGATGCAAAAGCAGATGGCGCTCCAGTACTTGCAATCACTGGAAACACATATTCTGATACAATGGGAACGAAATATCAACAAGATGTAAATCTGTTGCAATTGTTTTCAGATGTTGCAGTTTACAACAACATGATCAACGGCCCAGAACATGCCGAGTCTGTAATTGACATTGCATGTCGAAGTGCACTGGCACTAAGAGGCGTAAGTCACATAACCATTCCAATCGATACGCAAGAGCGAAAACTTGAAGGCAAATACACAAGACATAATGTTGGGGGACATACAGCTCATCTTCTTTCCCCAACAACTGCGGCAAGAATTCCTGACATGATCTTACTTGAAAAAGCTGCAGAAATTCTAAACTCAGGTAACAAGATTGTTTTGTTAGTAGGACAGGGAGCACTTGATGCAGGAGATCAAGTAATTGAAGTTGCAAAGAAACTTTCTGCACCTATAGTCAAAGCACTTCTTGGTAAGGCAGTCATACCTGATGATAATTCATATTGCATAGGAGGGCTAGGATTGCTTGGTACTGAACCTGCAAGTGATGCAATGGCTGAAGCAGATACCTTGTTGATGATTGGAACCTCATTTCCGTATATGGAATATCTTCCAAAACCCGGAAATGCAAGAGGAATTCAGATTGACTTGTTTCCTGAAAAAATTGGGCTCAGATATCCAGTAGAGGTTGGGCTAGTTGGTGATGCAAAACGTACTCTTGACAAGTTATTACCATTATTACATCAAAAGGATAACAAGTTTCTAAAATCAAAACAAGAATCCATGAAGAAATGGCATAGTCTGATGCATTCTTCCGATCCGTTGGCTACGCCAATAAAACCACAGCTGATTGCAATAGCAGTTTCAGAGGAATTGAAAGATAATGCAATAATTTCAGTAGATAGTGGAACTAACACTATCTGGGCAGCACGCCATATTGATATCAAAAAAGGCATGAAATTTTCCCTCTCTGGAACTCTTTCAACGATGGCATGTGGCTTGCCATATGCAATAGCGGCTCAAATTGCATTTCCTGATAGGCAGTCTGTCGCTTTCGTGGGAGATGGTGGATTTACAATGCTGATGGGAGAGTTTGCTACGGCTGTAAAATATAATCTCCCGATAAAAGTTGTCATAATAAAAAATAATATTCTTGGAATGATTAGATGGGAACAACTTGCATTTCTTGGGAATCCGGAGTATGGTGTAGAATTTTCTCCAATAGATTTTGTCAAGTTTGCAGAAGCATGTGGTGGAAAAGGATATTCGATTAAAGAACCTCAAGATATTGGAAAGGTTATGCATGAAGCAATGGCGCAAACTGTGCCGACTATCATAGAGGCATATGTTGATCCTTTTGAGCCACCAATGCCACCCAAAGTAGATATTAAATTGGTAGGCAAGATGGCAGAGTCTTTTGCAAAAGGAGAACCATATGCAAAGAGGATAGGACTTACAATTTTTAGGAATCAGATACATGAAACATTAAGAAAGATTCATCCTGATGACAAAAAAGACAATTAGCTAAACCTAAAATTGTCAGCGTTTAAATAAGAAAAACGACCTACTAGAGGTCCTGATTTTATACATGGTTTACCAAGATATTGAAAAATGCACAAATGAAAGCTGTACCAAAGGATTGGTTGTAACTGATGACCAAAGTGGAGAGATTTTGTGTTCAAGCTGTGGTTTGATACTAGTTGAGAAGACTACAATTTCAGGTCCAGAACAGCATGCATTTACTAGTGAAGAATTTTTTGAAAAGTCTAGGACTGGTGCTAAAACCTCGCTTGCAATAAACGATATGGGTTTGTCAACAATCATAGGAAGGACAAACAGAGATGCTTCTGGATGCTCGCTATCTGGAAGTATGAAGCAAACATTTGACAGATTGAGAATGTGGGATAGTAGAAGTAAATCAAAATCATGCAAAACAAACATGAAATCTGCATTTATTCTAATTGATACAGTACAAACAAAACTTGCAATACCTGATGCAGTAATTGAGGAAGCCGCCTATCTTTACAGAAAGGTAAAAGCCAAGAAGGCAAGGGGATGTGGGATTGATTGTCTGGCGCTGGCTTCATTATACTTGTCCTGTAGGATGGCCAATACTCCAAGAACCATTCCTGATGTTGCATCAGCAGGCAACGTGAGCATCAAAGATCTGTCAAGGCATGTCCGGATATTGATTAATAATCTGGATCTGAAGATAGAATCTTACAACTCTTCTGATTTTGTTACTAGGGTAGGACGTACTATAGGAGCCAGTGAAAAAAGTTGCAGGGATACATTAACTATTCTAGCAAAGACTAGAGAAACAGGATACTCGGAAGGGAAAAATCCGATAGCTTTGACAGCCTCCGCACTTTATGTTTCATGTACAATCAATGGAGAGAGATTTACCCAAAGAGAGATTGCAAAAGCTGCTGGTATTAGTAATGTAAGTCTAAGAATGAGGTCTGAATCAATTCTGAAAACTTTCAACATCAACGATTTACTAAATATGTAATCGCCATCAGCAAAAACAAAATTTAGATTCTCTCAGTAAATTCGTCTAAAAACTGGTTTGGAGATTAAAAATAAAAAATGAAGGAAAGGTTTTCAGGTTTTTACACTACTAACCTGATTATTTTACGGCGCGGAAATCGAGATGTAGCACCCTCAATATGTTCAAACACCCCCGGTCAGTTACTGTGATTCATAAAAAGAGTATTAAACTAAAAATGAAACAATATTGTGTAGGAACTTGTAAGACTCTATTTTGTGATTTGTTATGAAATAACATTTAGTTCAGTTTACTCTTTCTACTCTAGAAGAAATCTACGCCACTTTTTTAAACCATGTCTGTCCAGTACGCGTATACTTTGAGCCAATATTTTAGAATGCAAATCTCACATTCAGATGATTTGGGAAAGACCAGAATTAGGATGGAAAAAATACACATGCAAAAACTAGGGATACAGAAAGGAGACATAGTGAAAATGATCGGAGGTAGAACAACATATGCCTTCTGTATTCAATTGGATGATGATCATTACAACCCAAATGAAAAAAACTTTGTTTGTTTGGATGAGGTCAGCAGAAACGTACCTGTGATCAGGGTAAGTGATCTGACATATTCAAATTTACAAAATTTTCATATTGGCAATCTTGTGGAATTGCAAAAATCAAATGCGGTCAAGGCAAATAAGATAATAGTAAACCCAATTTATGCCATAGAATCTAACGAAAAAGAAAATTTCAATTTGAATTGGCTGGATGAACAAGTTATTGTATCAAAATGGGACCGTATAATTGGAAGACATGATCCAAAAAAGACT
>JAGWGC010000112.1 GCA_028867615.1 Nitrososphaerota archaeon
GACTTAGTATCGGCCATGCAGTGGATGTTGCTCAAATCATTGCACGAAAAACAGAAAATGCTGGCTATGCCGTAGGAAACATCAAGATAGGTTCAGAACAAATGCAATCACAAGATGGACGCTCTAGGAATGTTTCTACTATAGAAATAGAAGTAAAGAGAACGCACTCTTAAGTTAGTAACCTTGAACGACTCTTTTCTTTTTTGTCACTTATTTTGTTGAATATTTACTTTCCATTTTTTTGAATCTGGAAAGGTCTACAATGTTATTAAACTCATCAAAATTTACGAGAGACTCTTTCAACTTTAGTGTAGTTCCGGTTTTTTTCAATTCTCTTAGAATCTTCAATGTTGCAAATGTATTTGCATATAGCACAGATAATGGATATAAAATAAGATTGAATCCCATACTGTGTAATTCCTTGGATGGGAGAACAGGCGTTGCTCCTCCTTCTATCATGTTTGCAACTAGGGGAGCCTTGATTGATTTACCTATTTTTTTCATTTCTTCAATTGATTTGGGTGCTTCAACAAAAATTACATCGGCACCGATCTCTTTGTAAAATATGCCTCTCTCTATTGCAGCATCAAGACCTTCAACGGCTCGTGCATCGGTTCTAGCAACAATTATGAAATCTTTACTCTTCCTAGCATCAATAGCTGCACGAAGTTTTTCGGCATATTCTTCTTTTGGAATTACTTCCTTGCCTGACATGTGACCACATCTTTTTGGCCATTTCTGGTCTTCAAGAAATATACCAGATGCCCCCACTGATTCCAGCTCGTTTACAAGTTTCCATACGCTTAATGGATTACCATAACCCGTGTCAGCATCTACTATGACAGGAACAGATACTGACTTGCATATTCTTCTTGCATTTTCAATTGTCTCAGTGGATCCTATGAAACCATAATCTGGCATACCAAGAAGTGCTGCAGATGTTCCGTATCCTGTCTGAAACATTGCTTCAAAGCCCGCTTTTTGGGCTACTCTTGCAGTTATGGCATCATAAACCCCGGGAAAGACAAGAGGTTTTGATTTATCTAATAATAATTTTCTAGTATTTGTCAACTGTGGCTATGTTGTTCTACAATTATTTATTGCTTAGTTAACCTTTGACACTTTTTCTAGCCATGATCTTTTCTGATTAGAATATTTTTCAACAACCTGTGAAATATATTGAAAATCTTTTGAAAGTCAAACTCTAATCAAGTAGGTTCAAAAACTATCTCTAGACTACATGATAGTAATATATCCTGATTAAAATCCTTCACAAGACATATTTATGAAGCGTGGAAAGGAGAATGTCGAATAATGGTCAACAGCATAGAACTTGATCTCTTGATAGTAGGTTCTGGCCTTGCTGGTCTCAGAGCAGCAATTCAAGCATCAAAAGTAAGTTCAAAGATCAAGATTGGAGTTATTTCAAAACTTCAAGTCATGCGTTCACACTCTGTATCTGCTGAAGGCGGAACAGCCGCTGTTTTATATCCTGAAGAAGGAGATTCTCTTGAATCTCATGTATATGATACTGTAAAAGGAAGTGACTTTCTTGGAGATCAAGACGTCATTGAAAGACTGGTTTCAGAAATGCCGTCTGAAATATATCAACTTGAACATTGGGGGATGCCATGGTCTAGAAGGGAAGATGGAAAAATTGGTCAGAGACCATTTGGAGGTTACAGCTTTAGCCGCGCAACATATGCTCAAGATAAAGTTGGATTCTACGAAATGCAGACCCTGTATGATACTTGTCAGAAATTTGATAACATAGAATTTTACAATGAATGGTTTGTTACATCTATAATCCACGATGGTCAACGCTTCTGCGGCATTACCGCAATCGAACTCTCAAATGGTAATTTTTACACATTCAAGGCTAAAGCACTGATTATTGCAACTGGTGGAGCAGGACGAGTCTATAGTTTTTCAACTTATTCACTAGCTTCAACTCCTGATGGATTAGACATGGCATATCGTGCTGGAATGGCATTAAAAGATATGGAATTTGTCCAATTTCATCCAACTGGAATATTGCCATCTGGAATTTTGATTACAGAAGCTGCTAGAGGCGAAGGAGGTTATCTGATAAACAAAGATGGAGAGAGGTTTATGAAAAAATATGCTCCCAACAAGCTTGAGCTTGCTTCAAGAGATGTGGTTTCGCGTGCTATGATGACAGAAATTAATGAGGGTAGAGGTTTCAAAAACGAAACAGGTGTGGAATGTCTAAAATTAGATTTGACACATCTTGGTAAGGAAGTAATTATCGGAAAACTTCCCGCCATAAGGGAAATTTCTTTAAAATTCTCTGGCATAGATCCAGTAACTGAACCAATCGATGTCAGGCCAGTATGTCATTACATGATGGGAGGAATTCACACAAACATAGATGGTGCGACGGAAATACAAGGAATATGGGCAGCTGGTGAAGTTGCATGTAATAGTGTTCATGGTGCAAATAGGCTAGGGGCAAACTCCACGTCAGAGTGTATTGTGTGGGGAAAGATCACAGGAGATCTGGCTGCAAAATATGTCCTTGAGGGAAAATCCCAACCGCCTTTTCCAATGCACTTGGCTGCTACTGAAGAGAAAAGAATCTATGATGGAATTTTTAGAGGAAGCGGAAGTGTAAACCCGTACGAAGTACGTCAGGAGTTGACTGATATAATGAATTCAAAAGCTTATGTCTTTAGGACTGAAAGCGGTCTAGTTGAGGGATTAAAACAAGTGCGGCAACTACAGCAAAAAACTTGGAAACATGTTGATGATAAAGCTAAAGAGTATAACACAAACTTCACAAATGTTATGGAGCTTGATTCCATGTTCCGCGTTGCTGAGGTTATTCTAATGGGCGCAATTGCAAGAAAGGAATCAAGAGGCGCACATGCGAGAGTTGACTACCCTGATAGGGATGATAAGAACTTTTTACATCATACTCTTGTGTATTACGATACCAAGGAACCCGTTCTAAAGACACATCCTGTAACTATTACTAAATACCAGCCAGTGGAGAGGAAGTACTAGTGGCAGAAAGATTGTCAAACCGCGAAGGCATAAAGGGAATGGCAAATCCAACCCGATATGGAATAGAACGCGTTGCATATTGGTTACAGAGACTTACTGGACTTGGATTACTTGCATATTTGATAGGTCATATTTATGAAACCAGCACAATTGTCAACGGAAAAATAGCTTGGGACAAGATGCTAGAATTCACACAAACTCCGCAAGGTCATATCTTTCTCACACTGGTAATTGGCATGTGTGTGTTCCACACTGCAAATGGAATTAGAGTTATGCTCGGCCATGGAGGTATAGGAGTTGGCAAACCTGGACAGCCAGAATATCCCTACAAGGCAGCATCACTTAACTATAAACAACGGCTTTGTATCTGGGTTTCAATTGCTCTTGCAGCTCTAGCCATGATGTATGGTGCATCAGTACTATTTGGTGATTAAGATGCGAGAAAGCATTATCATGAAAATACATTATGGGACGGCATTAGGAGCTGTAGCACTTGTCGCTGTACACATATTGATGAGAATGTCACAGAAATTTTCTGATTCGCTACAATATCAAAATGTGATTGCAAACTATCATTTTCTTCCATATGCATTGATGTTAGAAGCTGTACTAATTCTGCTTTCAGTGCATGGCTTCAATGGCCTTCGAGTAATCCTCTTGGAGTTAAAGC
>JAGWGC010000113.1 GCA_028867615.1 Nitrososphaerota archaeon
CTATGACGGGACTGTATTTCATAGAATAGTGCCAGGATTTGTAATACAAGGCGGTGATCCTAATACGATAAAAGGTGACAGGAGCACCTGGGGACTTGGAGATGCGGGATATACAATTCCTCCAGAATTTAGTACCAGCCTGAATTTCACAAAATACATGGTAGGCATGGCACGAGGCGGTGATCCAAACAGTGGCAGCTCCCAGTTCTTTATCACAGTTGGTGATGCTCCCTGGCTAAATGATCAGTATACTTTATTTGGTCAAGTCATATCTGGCCAAAATGTTGTTGACCAAATTGCATCACTAAAGACAAATCCTGACACTAGCCAGCCAGTTGATGCTGATTCTGCACGCGTGTCAAAAATTAGTATAGAATCATCTAACAGTACTGCAAAATAAAACTGGTTTTACTTGTATCTGTCTGAAATGCGATACCTTGCATACTTGTCATCTGGGGAATATTTTCCTGGATGAACAGTGACAGTCGGCTGTCCGCATTTGGGGCACTGGTCTTTTAGGGTGTATCTTTTGCAATCTGTACATTTTCTCATTTGAAAGTGCATTCTGCTAGCCTTCTCTTGTCTTCTTTGATTCTTCCCTTGTAAACTTGAAGGTGCCGCCCTTCTTCTCTATTGCATCCTGGACAGCAGAAAGAATTGGTTTTAGTTCCTTTTCTGCCTCCTTGAAGTTTGGCGCAGTAAGAGTAATGCGATACTTGGGAGCTCCAATATACGTCACAGAGATCTCCGGTTTGTTTGCAGTAGCATCAATTAATGCATGCTTGATTATTTCAATGCCGTTTGACTTGTTGCATGTAATCTCGAATATTCCTCGTATCTCAACATGGGGAACCTGAATCTTTGCACCAAGTTCTGCAATTACAGCCAATGCCTTTGGAGGGATACTGAGATTATCTAGAATGGATATTCCTTTTGTTGAAACTTCTGAAAATGCATCATATACCGAGCCAAACTTGTCAACTAGAACATTCTCTAATTTTGTCATCTCGGATGCAGACAAGCTTACACGGGACTTCATATTTTCAATAAGAGCCTCTTCTTTTTCGCCGCGCTTTATCTCTAAGAGTTTCTTCTTTTTTTGATCAGATGATACTTGCTTTAATGACAAGTCTATTTCAGAACGTCGTGGGTCTACACGTTTTACAAGTAGGACTTTTTTCTCTCCTGCCTTGAGAAACTTTGCTACATTTCTTATCCAGCCGGTAGCAATTTCTGAAACATGCAAGAACCCCTGTATGTTGTTGAACTCATCAAGTGAGACATATGCTCCCTGATCCACTATCCTTGTTACAGTTGCAATAACAATCTCTCCCACCTCGGGAAAATCTTGGACAGTTGTCGTCATAGCCTTCAAATTTATTGTACATAATTTAATGTTGTTGCTGACTAAAAGTCAATTCCTTTTTTTGCTTTTATCCCAGACTTGAATGGATGTTTTATTTCCCTCATTTCAGTAACAAGATCTGCTTTTTCTATCACTTCGTCTTTAACATGATTTCCTGTAAGGACCAAGTTGACATCATCTGGTTTGTTTGAAATAATTTTCAAGACATCTTTTAGATTTACTAGGCCCAGATTTACTGCATAATTTATCTCGTCTAATATCACAATGTTGTATTTTTTTGAATTGATTTTCTCTTGTGCAACCTTGAGTGCCTCCTCTGCCACTTTTTTATGGTCTTCAATTGGGCTCTTGTCGTCTAGTATACCGACAAAGCCCTTGCCTATTGCCGTGAGCTCAAACTCTGGCTCAAGCCTCTTTGATGATGTCATCTCGCCATAATGCCAAGAGCCCTTGATGAATTGTATCATGCAGACTTTGTGGTCATAGCCTATTGCGCGAAGAGCCATCCCAAGGGCTGCTGTTGTCTTTCCCTTTCCCCTTCCGGTGTAAACTATGACCAAACCCTTTGACATTGAGAATATTTTTTTGTGCGCTAGGTAAAAAGATTGGGTTGGAAAAACCAAGGCAAAACCACAGCTTAAAATGTTGCATGACAAAAATTTGAGTAATACAAAATGGCTAAAAGTTATAATTATGATGTACTAGTTGTCGGGGGAGGGCCGGCAGGCCTGTCAGCGGCATGGAGTGCTGCAAAAAAAGGCCTCAGTGTTGCTGTGCTTGAAAGGGATGAGGCAATTGGGCAAAATGTCAGGACAAGTGGTGTGACATGGATAAAAGAGGCAAAATCATTTGGAATTCCACCCGAGTGTTACAACGAGATAAGCAACTATGCTTTTTACTCTCCAAATAATTATGTGATAAAAAAAAGTGAGACTGCCCAGGCAGCAGTCTTGGATGTGCGAAAGACATACCAATTTCTTGCATACCAAGCTGCAAGTGAGGGGGCAGACATTTTCTTGCGGACCAATGTAACTGATGTGATAAAAAATGAAAATGGAAAGCTAGTCGGTGTCAAGGCGACCTCGCTCAAAGAAGAACTGGTTTTTAATTCAAAACTTGTTATCGATGCAAGCGGTTTCTACTCTGTTGTTGGAAGATCTCTTGGAATTGCTTTGCCGTGGAAAAGATTTGGGGCAGGTGCAGAGTATGAGGCCTATGTCGACAAGGTAAGCCCTGACACGTGGTATCTCATGGTTGGCTCGCAATATTCTCCTGCAGGCTATGCATGGGTTTTTCCCTTGGGAAAAAACAAGGTCCGCATAGGGGTAGGTGTTGGCAAGCCCAACTCCCAGGCAGATGCCAGCAAACTTTTGATCGAGTTGCTTGAAAAAAGACCAAAACCTCTGGATGGCCTTGGAAGAATTGTTCCCGTAGAGTTTCATTATGGCCTGATTCCAAACGAGGGACTGCGCGAGTCTACAATAGATGATAACCTGATAATGGTTGGAGACTCTGCAGGACAGGCAAACCCGCTGGTCTTGGAGGGAATTAGGTATGCGATTGAGTTTGGCAGGGCTGCAGGAAAAATTGGAGGCGAGTCTGTGGTTCGGGGTGATACGTCCAAGGAATCGCTGAAATCATATGAAGAAACGATGAAAAAAGCAATAGGGTCAAAGATTGCAGCTGCAGTAAAGGTGCAGTACAGGTGGCTGAACCTAAGCGACCAAGAATGGGACAAGGAGATTGAAATCATCGGTGAACTCTCTGCTGAAGAATTTCTTGATTTTATCAAGGCAGACTTTGGCATGACAAGCATGCTAAAACTTGCTGCACGCCATCCAAAACTTGCACTGCGCCAACTCTTTCAAATTATAAAAAACACTGGCAAAGACTCTGAGGCATGAATATACCAAGAATTGTTGTCGCTGGCGCCACAAGCGGCGTAGGAAAGACATCGATAACAACTGCAATAATACATGGACTAAAGGAAAGGGGGTATTCGGTCCAGCCGTTCAAGGTGGGGCCTGACTTTATCGATCCTAGCTATCTAAGCTCTGTCTCAGGAAAAATCGCACACAACCTTGATTCATGGATGATGGGAAAAAACGGGGTACTCGAGAACTTTGTCCAAAATTCGCAAGAAGATATTTCCATAATTGAGGGCGTGATGGGGTACTATGATGGGTTTAGTGGCAAGTCAAGCTTTGCAAGCACATATGATGTTGCAAACATAACAAAATCAAATGTAATTCTTGTTTTGGATGCAAGCAAGGCTGCTCGCTCTATTGCCGCAACTGCATTGGGCTTCAAAAATTTTGAGAAAAACTCTAG
>JAGWGC010000114.1 GCA_028867615.1 Nitrososphaerota archaeon
TGCCCCATGGGACAAACGGTGTAAATGTCAAAGCAACTCCAGCAGCACCAAGTAACTTGAGAAAATCACGTCGAGACAGGGCATCCTTGGCAGAATCTTGCTCAGACATCCAAAGCTCCGTTCTTGAAAATTTGCATATAAATCTTGTTAGCCTCTTTTGGAAATTCTTAATCTTTTCAAAGTAAAAACGGTTATTGCAGATGCGATTCCAATTCCAACCAAAATCTCAACTAAAATTGCAGAACCTTGATCGCCTTTGATCTGACTGGAGGCAGCACTAGTACCAGAATTATCCACAGTAAATACAATATTTGCAACCCCTACATTTCCTGCCCTGTCTTTTGCAGTGGCGTTTATCGTATAATTTCCATTGGCAAGGTCTGTTGTATCAAATTGAATATTTTTAACATCATGGAAAACCTGCTTGGGAGTTTGTATTGTCAACCAGTCCTTTTGTGCCATGTTTAACTCATTTACATCTAGATCAATGTTAACCACTCCAGAAACTTTAGAGTTGTTCTGTGGCGACTTTACTATAATCTGTGGTGCAGTGTTATCTATTATGAATTTAAATTCTTTTGAGACATCATGCCCTACAGTATCAGTTATGACAAATTTAATGTCATGTTCTCCTTCAGAAAGAGTTCGTACATCTTCTGCCAGTCTAGTTTGATTGATTGTTTTTGGTTCTTCATTATCAAGATAGTATTGCTCGCTTTCAATTTCTTGCCCAATTATTTTTGGAGTAATTGTATAATTATTGTTAATAAAAAGCGGAATGTCTAAGATCATTTGAGGTTGTGATTCTATCGGCAGTATGGTAGAGAATTTTGTAGCAATCGTTATAGGTTCTGCAATCGATCTTCCTCCAAACAGTGGAGCATGTATCAATACAGAATATACACCAGTCTGGTTTATTGGTGCGTACAGTACAGTAGATGTGGCATCCTTGTTCTTTATCGGATAAAATCCTCCTCCTTCACTAAATGAAGTGCTTGGACCAAGCCAGTCTCCAGTGGGCCACCCTTGAAAATGTCCAAGCACACCAGGCGGAGTATTTGTTTGAATAATTTTTCCTTGCGGATCTACTACAAAGACAGATAGATTTGTGTCAGGATCTTCCCAAGAAAGAGTCATCGCAATTGAGTTTATTGTCTTGTCAGTTACATCAAAATAATATTGACGCCAGTCTCCTGCATTATACCTGTTTGCCATGTCAAATCCTCCTCCGATGTAACCATTTCCGTATAATGCGTCACCTTGTTGTCCTTGTATCACAGTGGGTAGATCTTTTGGTTGGAGTTTTTTCATTACAGCATATGAAACTGGAACATTTACAGTATGTGATTTTCCTTCAAATGTAAGAAAGGCTTGATACAATCCTGGAGCTTGGTCCTGAGGAACAATCAGGGTAGCTATTACTTTGGCAGATTCATGAGGCTTGACTTGAATATTTTTTGAATTTAACCAAATCTCATTCCAGGATACTTTTTTGTAATAACTTGCAGTCAATGTATAGTCTGATGATGTAGAGTTTTTCTTGGTATCACCTGTCCAGTATGAATATCTTGTAGGTACAGGATATACTCCAACTAGAGGAACATGTTTTATTTTTGTAGCAGGTTCAGAGACCCTAAGTTCTTGGACAGTTCCCCACACACCTCCTCTATTAATCAGAGAGAGATCTTGTGATACTGGCACAGAGGCGTTATTTTTCTTGTCCCAATCATACAGATACAACGATGATATTTTTATGTCATCAGCATATGTTTTTGCAGACGAGTTCATGAACTGTGAAAATGGAAATGCTAGGTTGAGAACCAGCAGAGAAGCATCGTCTGGGATTGGCTTGGTTTCTTCAAAAAATGAGGTCAGCCCAGTATAGTTTTTTATTTCCTGCAATGGAACATAATCCGGCCTATAGGTTCCTGATTTGTTCATTAGGGGATCCTGCAACCGTACCTGAGTAGTTCCATTATAGGTATCAGTTTTTATCAATCCGAGTTTTTGTGGTTCAATGTTAATTTCCAATGTATCATTAGTAGGATTTACTATTGTAAAGGTAGCAGATGTTCTGTCTCCAGGATACAGTCTACCTCCAAACCAAGATGTTTCAGGCAAGAAAGAATTGGTAAATTTTATTGTCGCCAAACCAACTGAAGATGAGTTTGTTGTTTCTAAAGCAGCATCTAAAATTTTCTTGGTGTTATAATACGATGCATCGTTGTAGACTTCAAATACACCATCATTTCCTAGCACAAAATCAATTGCTCTTGTTATATTGATCAGTCCAGCACCTTGAGAAAATGGATCATTTCCCAAATCAGTTGCAGTTGACATTAGAATATTTTTTATGGTAAAAGAGTTGTATGGAATATTTTTATCTTTTAGACTTTCCATAAGAACTGCTGCAGAACCTGCTACCAGAGGTGCAGCCAAGCTGGTTCCCCCAAACAGACCGTACTGGTCGGTATTGTTTTTACTAGTTTGCATAGATGTAGGAACATAGCTATATTCCCCTACTGCCATAAGATCAGGTTTAGGATCCCCAATCAAAGATGGACCCTTGCTAGAAAATCCTGACACCTCCCCATAATGAGATGTACTGTTACCAAATCGTGGTTGGTTCTTAAATGGACCATAACCCACAAAGACATTATCAGTCACCGCTCCCACTGTAACTCCGAACGGTGCAGCATCAGGAATTCCTATAGTACCATAACCAGGCCCTGCATTTCCCGAACTGCTAACTACCAAGACTCCAGGATAATTCACATCAAAAGAATGAGGAACACAGAGTGCACTAAGCAAAAGCGATTGTATATCAAGTCCAGGAACTGACTTTAGGGCAGGAAAAGTCGATATTCCCCAACTATTCGATATGATGTCAACTCTAGTATTTCCGCTGTATTTCCATTGATTTTTTTCTTGATCAAACCCAGCAGCCCAGAGCCAGCCATAAATTGCGTCGCCTAGCCAAAGAGCTTTGATTGGAACTATTTTTGCGCCAGGAGCAATGCCCTTTATGTGATATTTTGTAGAGTTTGCATATATACTATAACTTTGTTTTCCAGTAGATGTTATCGAGCTGGCAGTTTCTGTTCCATGACCCCCAAAATCATACATTATTCCAAAAAAATTTCCATGTGGATCAAGTGGAGGAAGAAGTGTACCATTCATTGCACCTAGTTTTTTGTCAACTAGAGAAGGTTTTGCAATTACGCCATATACATCAAGTACGCGTGCTCCAACTGTTCCCGCGCCATAGTCTGTATTTCCATCATGGTTTGAATCATAGACGAGATTTTCATTGCCTCCTCCAAGTGTAATTGTGGTTTCATCAGTAAAATCAAAATCATATTTGGGAATGATAGAATTATTAAATTTTTTATAATCTTTCCAAGAATCTGACATGTCTGCAATTATGGTATCATACAAACCTGCAATGTTTGAATCAACTACAAGAACTGGCACTATTTGCAGCCTATAATATTGGCCTTGAGAAACGCTTTCATATATCATACCAAAGTGATACATACCACTTTTGGAGAGAATGAAGTGTTTGGAATCCTTCCCTATTTTATAATCACTTGATACTGTTCCGTTTAGAATAGGATTGCCACCTTTCGGGTATAGTGAATTATAAACTTGGACATATGTTCCCT
>JAGWGC010000115.1 GCA_028867615.1 Nitrososphaerota archaeon
AGAGACGGGATCACCCATTTGTATGATCTTAAGTCCCGCGCGTCCAAAGGCCATTAAACCTTCTTTGGCCAGGCTCGGCGACTCCTGCGTTTTATTAGCGATATGTTGGAGAAATTAAACGTTTTATGAAAAAAATTTCCGGGACCCAAGTAAGATTAATAAGGATTCAGAAGAGCGAGCTTGTCATGCTTCGATAGCTCAGCCTGGTAGAGCGTTACCTTGGTAAGGTAAAGGTCGCGGGATCGAATCCCGTTCGAAGCTTGATGTTTTTCAAGATATGCTATTTAGGAATAGAGAAATAAAAAATAGTGCCTTCTCCTTCTTTGCTTTCAAACCAAATCTTTCCACCCAGATTTTCAACAATCCCTTTGCATATTACCAATCCAAATCCACTTCCCCCATACTTTCTCTTAAATGAAATATCCACTTGATAGAATTTTTTAAAGACCTGATCTTTTCTTTTTTCCAATATTCCAGATCCGTTATCTTTTACATAAAATAGGATAGAAGTATCCTCTTCTTTGGCTTTAATCTCAATTCTTCCCCCAGTTGTAGGCACAAAATCAACAGCATTTTGTATCAAATTGTAAAAAATCTCACCCAATCTGGTTTTGTCGCTTGTTATGGATTTTTTTGTACTGGTTGAATTTACAAACTCGATCTTTTTGTCTCCCATCATTGGCATACATGATTTTACCACTTCATTCATGAAATCATTAACGGTAAATTTTTCCTTCTTGAATTCCATCGTATTGCTATTGAGTTTTTGTACGTCAATGATATCATGCATCAATTGTTCAAGCCTTGCTGCATTATCATATACTTCATTTACTGCCTCAGACTGTTTTTCGTTAAGACTTCCAATGGAAACATCGCGTAGAATTTTAGAATATTTTTTGATAGGCGCCATAGGAATCTGACACTCTTTTACAACCATCATGTAGAATTCTTCCTTTGTTGTATCAATCTTTTTTAGTTCCTCAAGTTGGATCTTTTGTCTCTCATGCTCTCCCAAGACTCTATGAGCTTGGTAGATTTCAGATATGTCTCTTATTGCAGTGTTACTTCCTATTAGATTACCCTTGTCGTCATAAATATTATTGGCACTAATCAACCCAGGGAAAATCGATCCGTCTTTTCTTTTGAACCATATCTCAATATTTTCCACCCTGCCTGATTTTTTCCAAGATTCAAAGGTTTTTTGCATGTCTTCTATGCTTTTTTCCGCAGTATGATCAAAGAGCGACTTGCCAAGAACATCATATTTTGAATATCCAAAGTTTTTGACGTATGCCTGATTGCATTCCAATATTATTCCGTCGGTATTTACCGTCCTTTGTAAAACAGGTGAGCCTTCATAGAGATTCCTGTATTTTATTGGATCTACATCCGAGCCTATTTTTTGTGACTCTGTTTCATATTGTGTCAGAATATGGTTGCGTTGTTTTCTGTTACTCACCCATACAATGATGCCCCCAGATGCCATGCATACAACCCCCAGTGAGAATGCCTGACTTGAATAAGACCCATGCACATCCAATCCATAGGCTGTAATTGCAAGCCCAAGAATTCCTATCATCAATCCCCCAATGGGGCCAAAACTAGTCATGTTCTGAGATTTACTCCAGCAATTCTACAAGATGATTTCTTTGAACAGATAATACTATGAACTAAAAGGAACGAGCCACAATTGATTATGGAGGTACTATTTTTGATGAGAGTATATTGTGAAACTAGCAGATTAACTTTTCATCATACAAAGGTTTTTCAATACAAATCAAGACTAGTGTTTTTCACTCTATTTCCAACAAGGAAATTATCATATCAAGTAACTCTTGGGTTTTCTTCTTTATTCCTTCAAGAACGTGTTTGATTTCATCCTTTGAGATTCTTGCTTCATGGATTCTCAAGCTTTTTGATACTTGATCCACACCATGTTCTGTGATGAAATTGTTGAATTCATCCAAGAACTTACTTTCAACAATTATCTGATCTTTACTTTCTAACTCCTTTACCGAATGATATACGGTAGACTTGCCAAATATGTCCATCATGTCAGGGGGTAGATTGATTGAATTCCCATAGAGATCATAAAACTTCCAAGCAGTTTTTCTATATGATGGAAGGTTTTGATAGAGTTCGTCCCTTGTTTTGTACTTTACAAGATAGCCATTGATCTCAAGGTCTATCCACATGTTTTCATCAGATATTCCAATCATTTTGCAGGCATCCCTACAGGTTTCCAGAATGTCATGCAATGACCTTGTTTCCTCCAAGAGTTCAATGCTCACATTTTTGGCCATTTGCAAGATTTGCCCTCTCTTTCCTGAATTCAAGACAACTAGAACTAAAAGTATCTTTGATTTTATCTTATTGAAATTCTATGTTTTATGACTCTAATAGTTTTTAATCAATAGTTCAGTGTGCCCAGTTCTCTTTTGCGACACAGAATTAATGAATCTATTTGCGTTTATCTCTATTATCCCATCTGAGAATTCGTTGAAGAGTTCAATTATTTCATCAGATCTGGAATTTGATAATAATACCTTAACGCCTTTTTTATCAAGTGCTTTGAACTTGACATAAAGCCTCTCTTGGTCACTGAAATCAAAGTTACTATCAGTGTAACTTGTAAAGCTGGCAGTAGTACTAACTGGTTGGTATGGAGGATCAAGATAGACAAAATCTTCATGTCCTACCCCTTTTAGCGCATCTTCAAAATCTTGACACTTGATTGAGATATCTTTTGATTGTAATACCCTGCTAACCTCAAAGAGATTTTCCTTGTTTACAATATTTGGATTTACATATCTTCCAACAGGAACATTGAATTTTCCTTTGCTGTTCACTCGGTACAATCCATTAAAGCATGTCTTGTTTAGAAATATCAATCGTGAGACTTTATCAATTTCATTTTTCGGATTGGCTTCTCGCACCTTGTAATAATATGAGCTTTGATTTTTAGAATAGTTCGCAGCGTGGTTTTCTAATGACAAAACAAGTTCCTTTACCTTATCCCGGATTGTAACATATGACAACACCAGATCAGAGTTGAGGTCAGAGATGAACCACTTTGCTTTCTTTTCTTTAGATATGAGAGAGAAAAAGACTGCACCACCACCCAGAAATGGTTCAAAATATCTCTCAAATTTACCAGGGATATGACTTGTAATGGCAGGTAAAAGCTGCCTCTTGCCCCCTGCCCACTTGACAAATGGTTTCGGAGCTGAAATCAGTTGATATTCTTGTTTCAACAGAGATTAGTTTCAAAATCTTATTTTGTGACATAGGGTTACAAAAGATCACACGTTGTGTAACTTTTTTTAATCTAAAATAAAGTTCAAGATAGCTTGATAGTCAATCTAATAATAAAAGTAAAAGGAGAAGGGGAGTTTAATCCCATTTGGACCAAGCTGCCATCCATCTGTAAGTCCATGTTGTGAGTTTAGTTCCTAACGCAGTCATTGTTACTGTCAAAACTGCACTAGCTCCTGCACCCAACGCAACGGGACTATCATAGAACTTACCTACTTGGGGTTCTATTGGTGTCATGTATGGAGGCAATGTGGTTCTC
>JAGWGC010000116.1 GCA_028867615.1 Nitrososphaerota archaeon
CCAATAATTAGGATACTGCCCAATTTATATCACAGTCAGGACATTTGGCTCTAAGTCCATGATATTTTGGTTCATAGTATACAATAGCTAAACCCTCGCAACCCATGCATATATCATCACATTTCATGTCACAGTCTGGATCATCGTCCTCAATTATGAATCCATACCAAGACGGATATTCCATACACTTATATTGTGCAGACAATAATATAAGTGATATGTTTGTTGTAGACGTAGAAACAGGCGGATTGGATGCAGTTGTGAATCCTTTGCTCAGTATAGGAGCAATCGACTTTAACAACCCCGATAACAGATTCTATGGAGTCTGCGGAGCCAAGAAAACAAAGGTAGTCACAAAAGAAGCATTAGAAGTAAATGGCTTCACTGAGAAAGAACTAGCAAATGAAATAACAGTAAAGACATTGCTAGAACAATTCTTCGATTGGGTAAGGACTTATTCGGATGGTGACTTTACCATAGCAGGTGAAAATCCGTCATTTGACAGGGACTTTATTGCATATAATGCTAAAGTCGAGGGATTGAAAAATCCATTTGGACACAGAACTATAGACATGCATAGTCTAGCATATGCAGATATTCTATCTCATGAAGAGAATGTTCCGATTGAAGATAGAAAGAACAAATTAAATGCAGATATAATCTTCAAGTATTTGGGCATGCCTGAAGAACCTAGACCACACTTAGCCTCTAATGGTGCCTTGTGGGAGTGTGAAGCATTCTATAGATTAATCCTGAAAAGAAGTGTCTTTAAAGAATTCGAGGCATATCCGTTATGATCTCGAAACTAAATACTTTTTTGCATAATGATAAACATCATGATATTTATGAAGTAAAGCAAAAAGTCAATGAAGTAATTGATGCCGTAAACAAATTAGAAAGTATTATGATAACTATACTTGAACGAGCGAAGCGAGTTACTCCCGAAGTTACTCCCGAAGATACATCATTTGAGCCATTAACTAACTTTGGATTTAGACCTGAAATATATTGTACTTGTGGTAAGAATGTTACTGCTTGTTGCCCTATTCATATAAATGTAGCACAGATATGACTCTATTCATAGATAAAAAATATATTTTGCTTTCAGTTGCATTATTGTTTAATGTTTTAATAATAACATTTATAGGACTTTGCTTAAATACTTGGTCACATTATGGATTTACACCTTCTAATATAAATGATACTTCAGGTAACTTTTATCCTCATATGCATGCAGAAACGGGTACTTATGGCGGATTTGTAATTTTAGCAGTTGTAAACTTTTTTATATTTCTAATTGCCAATATAGAATATCATTGGATTGGCGTAAAGCAAAATGATTAAATTACCTTTTGACGATGATAGAATGAATTATAATTTTTACTATGGTAATAACCCAACAGTTATACATCATCTAAAGCATGGAGTGCATTATTGTGTTTGTTGTAACGCGGAGTATTGGAGTAGAAGGGCACCACTGTATAATGACTATTATTGTCCATATTGTATATATTACAAAGAACCGCGATACAACTGGACTTTGGATCTATAAATGTTTCCAAAACGAAAAAGTAGCATTGATGCATTAACATTAGAATATTATCCAGACAGTCCAGAGGCTATAGCACTTAATAAAAGAGGTATATTTCTAGAACCGAAGCAATCCGCCTTTAGAACTATGGAAGAATTAGAAAGATTTATATTTGTATAATAACTATATTACATTTGGACGAGATGCCAAAATAAGAGTCACTTCAATCAGCAGGGTGTGGAAACTCGTAAATGGAGTAATTACCCATGCGAGCCCGTAAGGTTTGGAAGTAGGTAAACAATATGGCACATTGGAAGCTCCTAGAGCAGAGTCCAATTTATCACCACAATTATGTTAATTTAGTGTTAGATTCTAAATTAAGTGAAGTAATATAATTAATTATTTGTTCTCTTGTTTTTAGATTATGATTAATAGTACATTTCTTACCTTGATTTTTACTTCTATTACAAGACCAACATAATATTTGAAATTCTTCATGTGGGGATTTATGATTTATAATCTTCTTAAGATATAACTCTACCTGATTAGATTCTTTATCAGAATGATTTATATGATCTATAACTAGGTGATAAAAGTCATTATTTCCGCAACACTTACATGACCATCCGAGTATATCAAATACTTTAATTCGTAATGGATAAAACCTACAATATCTATTATAACATGCTTCACATAACATATTTGATAAGTTTAGTACGTAGCGTTCATTGCATAATTTGCAAAGTCTATTTAATTCTACACTTGTATGATAAACACATATATCTTTGCCTTTTGCTACTTGTCGCGAACAATGCTTACATGATGTATGCATAACTATTATAAACAGTACCACTATAAAAGTATTTGCATTCTTTTTTAGTTTTCATGGATTTTCAAAATTTTCCATATGGACACCTGAACGCATTCCAATATAAACGTTTCGCGTGGAAAACTGATACCTACGTTTCCACTCCAGATTCAAATACAGTGGAAATGGCGGTGATTTGATGCGATCATTTTGTGCCTAGAGTGGAAATAAAAAACACTATTAGCACATACTGTCTAGGCGTTAAAAGACTTATATACAAGTAGATTTATTTCCAGTCCACACACGACATTTATAATTTGTCATAGTCCGCAATGATCCCATGAGTAAATCAGTGGAAATGAGGTCTATTATAAAAGTCCTTCTATAAAATGGACTAAAATATAATTGTTTACATTCGCCGTTATATACAGATTAGAAACATTTATATTACCTATCCGCGCATAACCCATCGCGGGTATTTAAGCCCGAAACATTTATATTAGGGAAATAATCTGTTATACGGCACTTTCCTTATGTGATATGGTAATATAAGTGTTTGTGTCCTCCGCGCCTGTTTCGAAAGGTTTATATTAGGCCCCGTTCTAGGCCTATTCCAAACATTTATATTGGGCCCGCTACAATCCTGCGCCTTGTTCCGCACTAGAGAAACATTTATATTGTGTTTCTTTTGCGCCTGTTGAAAACATTTATATTGGGCGTGTTCGCCTATTGTTAGGCACAATTATTTTAGAGTATTTAAAGGCGATACCTTTATATTACCGAATTGCATGCGGTGCAAAAGCACTTACCTTTCTTCCAAAGTATACTATTGATAATGGTAAATATATTATCCTAAATATATTGTAGATAGTGGATTAATAGTAATATAAGTCTTTAAACATTTATATTACATTGATTATAATAGTATTAGTTATGTTAGATGAAGAATGCCGTCAAAAACTAATAGGAAAAATAAAAAACCAGATGGAATGGGATAGAAAGAACAGAGTAGCTTCTTTTTTTAATGAAAATGATATAAAGGAGTTAGAGTGTAATTGACTTCCCATCAAGTAGAAAAGTTTCATTACCCACTATAAAAGAATTAGAAATACTTAAAGAAGAATTGGCTATAATGGTTTTATCTTATTATGGACTATATGG
>JAGWGC010000117.1 GCA_028867615.1 Nitrososphaerota archaeon
ATAAAGTATCAAAGCTGTTAAAATTTACAAATCCATTCAAAGGCAAAACGTTCCTTTAAATTGCTATTCTTTATGGCTTTAAGCTAAGCTCCTGTGGTGTAGTCCGGCTAAGCATACTGCCCTCTCAAGGCAGTGATCCCGGGTTCAAATCCCGGCGGGAGCACTACTTTTTCAAGCCAGTCCTAATTCCCAAAATAATCTGTCACGTATTTTTGCATGTGATACTGTAAAATCACAGAACCATTAGAATTTTCCATGACCGAGACCCCACGAATTGAAAATACTGAATCTGCAAAATCTTTTTTCAAAACTTGTGGCATATTCAAGATTTCTTTGTATACAGACCCATCATTAGTGGGACAAGTTACTGTTACGGACTCACCACTCCCGTAGGCAAGACAGTTATCATATGATTTTCCAGATTCTGACGGAAAACCAGATGAATTTTTTGCCATTTCGCTTGAGTTGGTAGCTTGTGCATCATCTGGCATCATGCTAGGAGAAATGCCATGGTCAGAGGTGGAAGCTAACCCTAAAACGAGAAATCCAATTACGGCAACTGCAAGAAAAGAGAGATGTAGATAATTCCTAGATGGGGAGACTTTCTTTGAAACAACTTGAACAAGCAATGGTTTTGTGTGTGGAGGTGAATTTTTTATGCAGTATTGATGAGGTTGTAGCAAAGTAATATGGTTACACGTCTTACATTTCTTTCTAGTAGATTTTCTACAACAAGAACACAGTGTATGATTTACTAGTTCCCCTCCACAGGTTCTACATGATTCATCAGGCATAGGCATTCAAAAATTTTCATCATAATTAAGGAATAGGAAGAATTTGTCCTGTGAATTTCTACTTAATACTTAAATCCAAAATCTGCAAGAAAATGCAAAATCAAGATTAGATTAGATCAGTTTACAGTAACAGGAATTTGACTTACATCCGTTAGTGGAATTGCCGAAGTCAAACTATTCCAAACAAATACTTCTACAGTATACTGTCCAGTAGTCTTTGGAATCCAGACTTGAGAGGTGGTAAAGGTTTGATTTGGAAGCATAGATGCAGAAGTACTTTCAAAATATTGTGTTTCATCATTACTGCCTAGTACCTGTACCATGTATGCAAATTTTTGTTCAGATGGACCGTGATTTGTAAGTGATGACTCTACACCAATTTGCTGACCAGCATGAAAGCTAGAAATCTGTTGACCAGAGGTATCAACCATGATAGGATGAGTCATTACGATATTACTATTCATGGCCATAGCAGAGTGCCCAAATCCAAACATAAGAACAGATCCTAGGAGTATAGAACCAAGTAGAAATAATGAAGTCTTCAACAGTTTGAGAAAATGGACATAACTATAAAACGCTTGCTTATGATTGATAAGTAAAACTAGCATACCTTTGACTAAATACCATTTGTAAGAGATTAATCGACAGTGATTCTTTTCACCACAATTTCGTGTCCTTCATAAATATGTGAGGCATGATTTGCCTTTATTATTTCGCCCATTTTTTGATCTGTAAAATATTTTTCATTATACCTGCCTAGACTTTTTTTACAATTAAAACAGTAAATCTCCTTAAACTCCATGTACAAAAAACAGTTTTATCATATTTAAGACTCTATACTGGAAAATCCAGGTTGATCTTTGTTTTGGTAGAACTGGATTTTAGAGACCTTGTAATAAATCACCTCTCCTCGTCGTTCAATTACCGCAAGTACCGGTTCTTTTCCCATAGTAGTAATTTCTTCAATTTGTTTTTGCAGTAAACCTATTTTCTCTCTTCTACCCTCAGTCATGCCAAATACAACATATTTTGCACCCTTTTCTCCAAATTGCCCTCTCTCATAGACTCTAAAATCAGAACCAAACCCAAATCCATCTTTTGCCACATATCCCTTAGTTCTTAGATCCCTGTATATGAGAAATTTGGTAAAAGAATTAGGATCATTTTTCATACATTCAGTCATCATAGAGTCAAAATCCATCTCATATTTTCCTCGTAAAAGTTTGAGCTTATCAACATAAAGCAAGTATAAAGATTCAAACGGCTTGAGAAAGAATTTCTTTTTCATCACTTCTCCAAATCCTTTCTGTTCTAAGCTATGCTGCATTTCTTTGTCAGATACAAGGACATGATCTTTTACCAGTAATCCTTCTACTTTGGACTCTAATTCGGACATTAAGAGTCATGAAGCCATTAGCAATATAATAGATCTTTTCATATTTTGATAGAATTTCAGTATTGACAAAAATCAGATGGTACAACCAGAAGAAATGAAGGTGTATGATTAGAATATTTCAATCCTAACAGCATATTGTAGGATCTCACGGTTAAAATATAGGACCTCAATAAACAGAAAAAAGTGTTATTATGCACGGAGCAAACTACCGCGTTGGAAATGGCCAACCATATACAAGAAAGAAGTACATCAAGGGTAAACCCCAGATAAAAATTGCAAAATTTTACGGAGGAAAAAAAGATGGAGATTATGATTACTGTGTACAGCTTTGTTCTAACCAAAAGATGCAGATAAGACACATGGCAATAGAGTCAGCAAGACTATCTGCAAACAAGGCAATAGAAACAGTTACAGGAGAAACTGGTTACTATTCAACACTTAGAGTATATCCACATATTCTTCTAAGAGAGAACAAGATGATTTCTACTGCAGGTGCAGACAGATTATCAGAAGGAATGAGGGGTGCATTTGGTAAAGCTGTAAGTTTAGCAGCACGCATTGAGATTGGTCAAGTGATTATGGAAGCACACGTTAAAAAAGAACATCTAGAGGCAGCAAGAAAAGCACTACACGGTGCATCTGTGAAATTACCATGCACTCCAACAATCAAAGTAATTCCGTTAAAAACCATCTAGTCAGATTTTAACAGATTAATAATTTCTTTTTGTTTCTTGTTGAGAATTTCAAGAAATTCATCAAATTCATCACTTGTTGGGTTACGTTTTAGAATTCGTCTACATTGATAATAAAATGAGTTGTATAATCTTCCCATAACAATTCCATAACCAAATGAGTCAGAAGTAGCACTCAGTGCATTCAATGATTTTACAATTTTTAAAATTTCATCAGACTTGTCTGCAACCTCACTTATTTTCTGATTTAATTTTTCTTCCAGCTGTTTATTCACGACATACATAAACAACATCATGTTAAAAAATTGTATTCCAAACAGTATCCTTTAATATACTAATAATTTCTAAATCGGTTAAGCGGTTGTAGTATAGCTTGGTTATTATGCGGGATTGCCAATTCTGCGACCCGGGTCCAAATCCCGGCAACCGCATTTTAATCTCATACTGGTTTTAGCCCAAAATTCCACATTTAATGAGAGTATTTCCCAGAAAGTGTATCTG
>JAGWGC010000118.1 GCA_028867615.1 Nitrososphaerota archaeon
AAAACCAGAACCTAAAGTTGAACTAAAACCAGAACCTAAAGTTGAACTAAAACCAGAACCTAAAGTTGAACTAAAACCAGAACCTAAAGTTGAACTAAAACAACCTTCTGAACAAGAAATATCTGAAGATCCATTTGCTGGAATATCAACAAATGATATAGAAAAATATTCTGCTCTATTTGATGTACCACCCCCAGAAAATGATAATCAAGCAAGAAAACTTGCATCAGATATTCGAAAATGGATCTCTACAGGGCGACCAAAAACTAAGCAAACAGATGAAACAAAAACAGAACCTACATCTGAATTAAAAACCGAAAAAGAAACAATTGAAGTGTCAAAAGATGAGAAGCCTATAAAGAAACGTTCGTTGTTTGGATGGATGAAGAAATGAAAGTAAAAACAAAAGATCTACTCACATTAAATGAGTTGAATAAAAATGAATTACTTGGAATCATAAATGATGCTATAAAATTAAAAAAAGATCTTAAAAAAGGGATTTCTAAACCGCTTCTAAAAAATAAAACACTTGCTATGATTTTTCAAAAACCCTCAACTCGTACACGAGTAAGCTTTGAAACTGGAATGTTTCAATTGGGTGGACATGCCCTCAATTTATCTGCTGATGACTTGCAGCTAAAAAGGGGCGAAACAATAGAAGATACAGCCAAGACTCTATCAAGATATGTTGATGTAATTATGGCTAGGGTGTACTCACATGATGAAGTAGAAATGTTGGCAAAAAACTCGACCATTCCTGTGATAAATGGGCTCTCAGATTCTTTTCATCCATGCCAAATATTGGCAGATCTTATGACAATAAAAGAGAAAAAGAAAAAGCTTGAAGGATTAAAAATTGCATGGATAGGAGATGGAAATAATGTATGCAATTCTATGATTTATGGGTGCGCAAAAGCATCAGTCGACATTAATATTGCAACTCCTAAAGGATACGAGCCAAATCGTGACGTAATAAAAGAATCAAAAAAATTCATAGATATTCAATTACTTAGCGATCCAGTATTGGCAGTAAAAAATGCCGATGTTGTGGTAACCGATACATTTGTTTCAATTCATCACCAAGCAACAGATAGGACAAAGGACTTTCTGCCCCGTTTTCAAGTAAACTCTAATTTAATGAAAAAAGCAAATCATGATGCAATTTTCTTGCATTGCCTTCCTGCAAAAAGAGGTCAAGAGGTTACAAGTGAAGTAATAGATGGCACACAATCTGCAGTATGGGATGAAGCAGAAAATAGACTTCATGCGCAAAAGGCATTGATGGCTTCTCTGCTCAGAGTCTAACGTTTATAAGAGCTTCACCAAAATTTTTTGTAAATAGGTTTAGCATATGGCATATTCACAAATACTACGTAGATCTAGGGATGAGAAGACTAACTATAAGAAAAGAAGACATCTTCTTATGGGTAGACGAGACTTTATCACCGTTCAGATATCTAACGAAAATACACTTGTACAAATTCATAAGCCTGAAATGGCAGGTGATAAGGTCCTTTCATCCGCGCATTCCAGATCGCTTCTAAATAAGGGCTGGAAGGGATCTAGGAAAAGTATACCTGCAGCATATCTAACCGGTTACCTAGCAGGTAAGAAAGCGCTTGCGAGTGGAACAAAGAGTGCTGTACTTTATACTGGTACTAGAAAATATACTCAAAGAATTGCGGCAGCATTGAAAGGAATAATAGATGCAGGTCTAGAAGTACCGGCAGACGCAGAAACTTTTCCATCTGATGAAAGGATTAGTGGTAAGCATCTTAAAGTTGCAAATGAAATAGATAAAGTAAAATCTGCAATAGATAATGAGGTTAAATCCAAATGAGTAGAACAGAACAGAGAACAAGACCACCAAGAAGAGAGCCAGAACAAGTATGGACTCCAAGAACGAAATTGGGGACACTAGTGGCAACTGACAAGATTACATCCATGAAAGAAATTTATGAAAATGGTTATAGAATTCAAGAGGCTGGAATTATTAAAAAATTATTGCCGGGAATTAAAACTGAAGTAATAGATGTTGGAATTGTTCAAAAGCAAACAACCAATGGTGAGTATACTAGATTTAAGGCACTTGTTGCAGCAGGCGATGAAAATGGTTGGTTAGGAATAGGACAGGGGAAATCAAAACAAATGAGAATTGCAATTGAAAAAGCAACAAACCAAGCTTATCTTAATGTAAGTCCAGTAAAACTTGGTTGTGGAAGTTGGGAATGTAGATGTGAACAACCTCATTCAGTTCCATTCAAAATTAGAGGAAGGGGTGGAAGTGTGACAGTGGAAGTTATACCCGGTCCAAGAGGTCTTGGTCTTGTAGCAGGTGGAAATATTAGAAATCTTCTAAAATTAGCTGGTTTAAAGGATGCATGGACAAAAAGTACGGGGTCAACAAACACCATGACCTCTACCTCACGAGCTGTTTTGGACTGTTTGAGACAAACATTTAGTCAGGGTTGAATGAAGATATGGGTAAAGCTTTCTTAATAGTTAGAATGAAGGGAACCGTCAATGTTCCTTATTGGGCTACCACTACAATGGATCTTCTAAACTTGGACAAAAGATTCCGAGCTACAATAATTCCAGAGAAAGATAACACCAAAGGAATGCTTGACAAGATTAAGCACTATGTATCATGGCAGGAAATTGATGTGTCAACCACAAAAGAATTGTTGGAGAAGAAGGCACGCAAAGGTGGATATCAAAAAATTACCGCAGCAGATATGACTCAACTAGGATTCAAAAATACTGATGAACTTGCAAAATCACTTGCTGAAGGTTCTGTTACATTGTCCAAACTAAAGCCACTCAAGCCATGGTTTGCTTTATCACCACCCAAACATGGATTCAAACGAAACACCAAGAAGATGTATGGAGAAGGAGGAATTCTTGGTAGTCATAAAGAACTCTTAGCACAAGTGAGGTTGATGATGTAAAATGCCAACAAGAACTAGAAAAACAAGAAAATATAGAGGAAGTAGACACTGTGGCTGGGGCCAAATAGGCCAACACCGAGCAAGTGGTCATAAGGGTGGACTTGGTCAATCTGGTTTGCATAAACATCATTTCATAAGAATGTTAATGACTGATCCGAAACATTTCGGTCATGATTCTACTCATCCACCACATCCAAATCTTGTCCGTAAATGGGTTAGTGTAAGAGATTTGGATGACATCTTTGCAAAATCTGGAAAACAGGAAGGTGGAAAGAAATTGATAGACCTTACTGAACTAGGCTACGACAAGCTGTTAGGAGGAGGACAGACTGAAAATGCTTATGTTGTTAAGGTGGAAAAATTCTCTGCTTCCGCCGAAGAAAAGGTAAAACAATCTGGTGGCGAGGTGCAAGCAGTAG
>JAGWGC010000119.1 GCA_028867615.1 Nitrososphaerota archaeon
CATTCAACGATGCCAAGATACAGAAAAATATGATTGAAAAGTTGATTGAATTTGAATAGTCGCATGTATGCCCTATGATTCTACCAGCGATGCTGCTACATCTCCGGTTTGCAATGCTCTGTAATCATCATTTGATCAACTTATGAAATGATAGACTTTTTTGGCATGAACTTTCTTAATGTGTGGGTTCTTGCTTGCTATGATTTGTTACTTTTAGGTTCTCAGTATTGATACTTTGCAGGACACTTAAATGGTAAATTTTATTTTCTGATTTATTGGCAAAAAGGACAATAAGGAAGATCCTAGTTCCAATGGATGGTTCCAAGGGCTCTTTTCATGCACTGGGTGAAGCAATCTGTCTGGCAAGGCAGTTTAATGCTCTGATAACTGGACTCTATGTTTTACATGTTGCATATGATAGTCCAGACTTGATTTACGCTCAAGAAACTAAAAACCGTTTAAAAAAGGTTGAAAAATTTCTTGAAAATGCAAAAAAGCAAGCCATAGAAAACAAAATCGTTTTTACGAAAGAAATTTTGTTTGGACACGAATCAAAAAAGATTATTGATTTTGCTCAAAAAGAAAAGTTTGATCTTATAGTGATGGGGTCAAGAGGATTGAGTCCAATAAAAAGAATGATTCTTGGCAGTGTAGCAAATTCCGTTGTTAACAAATCCAAAATCCCGGTACTTGTTGTAAAATGATGAAACCGTCTGGTTTTTGTGATAAACTTCTTGGTGAATCATTAAGAAATGCAATGTCAAGAAAATTCAGTGTATTTTTCGAGTCGCTAAATTACAAACTAGTGCAAAAGGTTTGAGATCTGAGGCATGATAAAGATTATGTTTTGATACATCTAGTTGAAGAAAGACTGGACGTAAAATGACGCATCACTGGGCCAGCTATTATTGTGAGCTCTTGTAGAATTTGCCTACTAGGTAAACCTTGAGAATATCATTTACAAGAAATGATGCAACAAACGAATAAACAATTATTGCAAGCAACGGAATGTACCCTAGTGGACCCAGCTCCCAAAAGCCCAGTATTGAGATTGCAGATACGATTGCAATTTCACTAATAGTTGTAATGAGAAGAATATTGCTCGGCCTTGATTTCCAAAAATGTCCGCGTTCGCGTATAATCATCAAGCTAAAAAGTGATTCTATGACCAGATATGAAAAAGTGAAGGTGTAGAGTTTGTGGATGTTACTACCTAGTCCGAAATAGTTCAAGCCTACCATGGTCAGCACTACGCCCTCGATCACGGCAAGCATTGCCAGCGGTATTCCAACCTTGAATAGCCATGAGGTATCAAGTGAATCTGGGCTCTTTGAATGTCTGACATTGTCAGTCGATATTGACATGGTAGCAAAATCGGCAAAAAATATCAATAACACCATGCTGAATATCGAGATTACAAGACTGTGAGTGAGAAATAGCATGGACACGATATATCCAACCATGAAAGTCTTTTTGGTTACCATGTTGAGTACCCAACTGAATATTCTTTGGTAAATCATCCTGCCAGTCTTTATGATGGCAAGTATGCCTCCAAGGCCCTCTGTTACAAGCACAGCGCTTGCCGAGTCCTTTGCAATATCTGTTGCATTTCTGACTGCTATTCCCACTTCTGCCTGCTTTAGTGCTGGTGCATCATTGACTCCGTCGCCAGTCATTCCAACAATATGTCCCCTGCTCTGGAGACTCTTGACTATGGTATACTTGTCCTCGGGATAGATCTCGGCCATGCCACTACTTTCTTCTATCATAGAGCCTGACAAGTTTTGATTCTGCGCATCGGGCATTCTGATGATGTTGTTACCAAGACCTATCTGCGGCGCAATATTCTTGGCGATTGGAAGCGCGTCGCCAGTAAGCATCTTTACTGATACGCCGAGGTCATTGAGCTGCAAGACTGTTTCGCGAGAGTCTTGTCTTATCCTGTCAGCTACCCCTGCAAGGCCGACCAGATCAAATCTACCCTCGCGGTTTTCTTTGGCAACAGCTATTACCCTCAATCCTTTTGCTGAGAGGGCATCTGCCTCATTACTCAAAGATGCGGTGTTCTCATCTGTCATTTTACAGTAAGAACAGATGGCTTTGAACGAGCCTTTTCTTACGTGGAATTTTTCACCAGATCTCTGAACTGTAGATCCTGTCATCCTCGTCTGCGGGTCAAATGGCACAAATTCTGTCTGGGAATAGCCGTCTAGTGGGATGTTCGTCTTGGCTGCTGCCCGAAATGCAAGGTCTATGGGATCCTGATTTGCTTCATTTGAAGCAAGCGCACCGTAAAGTATGACATCGTTTTTTTCAAATCCGTTTACTGGAAATTCCTCTTCAACGAAGAGCTTGTTCATTGTCATTGTACCCGTCTTGTCCACACAAATCACATCCATTACAGCTGCATCCTCGCTTGCACTAAGTCTTGTAACTAGAACTCCCTTCTTTGCAAGCACTGCTGAACCAAGTACCATGTTTAAAGTGAGCATGGTTGGCATCGCCACAGGTACGGCAGAAACTAAAAGTACTACAGCAAGCGGCAACAACACCACAAACTGGAAACCTGTCAAAAGGGCATAAGTGAAGGCAATTAGAAGAGATGTGATGATTATAATGGCAAGTCGCCGTGCAATTTTTACGGTCAATGCTTCCATGTGCAATTTTGGCTTTGCCAAATCGACTAGTTCTACTGTCTTACCGAAATATGTCCTGATTCCAGTGGCATCAACGATTCCGGTGGCCTCACCGCGTTTTATGGTGGAACCGGAATAGACTGGTTCTCCACCGGACTTTTCCACTGTTGCCGATTCACCGGTGAGTACTGATTGATCAACATCAGTGTTTCCGCCTACAATCTTTATGTCAGCTGGTAGAATGTCTCCTGCTCTGACTCTGATGAGGTCTCCAGGCACAAGTTCTCTTGCAGGAATGACTGACCACATGCCATCTCTCTTTACCCTGCTTTGAATACTCAACCTCTGTTTGAGAGCGGCCATTGCAATACTTGCTTTTCTCTGTCGCATGATGGATATTATGGCATTGGAGAGAAGAAGTGCTACTATGATGACTGTATCAGGATACTTGCCCAAGAACCACGTGAGAAATGCGGTAGCTTCAAGCATCCATGGAACAATGCCCCAAAAGCACTTTGCTAGTGTTATGAGAAAATGCGTCTTTTTCTCCGGGACCTCGTTGTAGCCATATTCTGCCAACCTTTT
>JAGWGC010000011.1 GCA_028867615.1 Nitrososphaerota archaeon
AAGGATGGATGTATTGTGGTCAACCAACCATGAACATGCCAAAGAACTCAACCAAGTAAGTGCCCAAAACTCATGGCAACCAAGGTCTGCGTAACAATTGCAGCATCCAGTCCTACAAAAGTATCTAGCGAGTTAAAGCAGGCTCTTGCCAAGTCAGACTATGCAGAGATACGGTTAGATTTTTTAAAACCAAATCAAGTTCCTTTTTGTTTATCCCTAGTTAAAAAACACCTCAAGAGGTGCATATGTACACTGCGTCCAGTCTCAGAGGGTGGAAAATTTTCAGGAAGTGAAAAAGAAAGGATATCAATATTGAAACTGATTTCAGAGTTTGAGCCATATCTTCTAGATGTAGAATACAATACATTAAAGAAAAACAAGGAATTGTCAAGATACATCAAGAGTACAAAAACCAGAATTTTGGTGTCATGGCATGATTTTACAAGAACTCCAAATGAGCACGCTCTAAAATCAATGCTCAAAAAAATGTCCAAATTTTCAAACAACGTCAAGATTGTAACCACTGCAAAAACAATTGCTGATACAATACGCATTCTTTCTCTTTACAAGTCACATACACGAAATCTTAATCTGATTTCTTTTGCAATGGGAGACTATGGCAGGATGTCAAGAATTTTGTGTACAAAACTTGGCAGTCCATATACATACGTCTCTCTTGGCAAGCCAGTTGCCCCAGGCCAATTTAGCCTAAAAGAAATGAAGAATATCTTATCTTTGGAAGATAAAAGTAAAACTTACAATTAGTGTATTCCCAGTGACATCAATCAGACTTTTGTTCAAAAAATCTTTTAACAAAATATGATTCTGCCTTTTTTATTCTAGATGAATCGGCGACTTCATGAGCCATATTCACAAGATCATTTTTGGTCAAATCGGTGATAACTGCATCTTCTTTTTCAGACTCGAGAGAGTATTCTATGTCGTTTAAGACATCAATATTGTCATCAAGTGCCTTTATACAGTTATCAAGCAAACTGATAAAATCATCCTTGTCTTCCAATGCATCCATCAATACAATTTACATTAATTAATTGATCTGTAAGGCGCAAAACGTCAATGATACCCTTATTATAAAAGAAACACGAAAAGATACTAGTGAACCCAAAATCATCTCAGAATAATATGCCACGAAATGTAGTCATTTTAGCTACAATAGTGACAATACTTCTTGCCATGTTCAGGCTGGTGCTATTTTTAATACTCGTGTGGGTAGCAGCAATAGTGTTTATCATAGTATACCAATACAACTCAACTAGAACATCCAAAGGCAATTTTGTTTGCCTAGATTGTGCCACTCTACATCAAGATCCTGCATGTCCAAAATGTGGTTCAAGACTCAAGAAAATATATTCTCAAAGTGACAAGTACGGAATCTAAGATATTTCAAATACAATATCATATGTGTCTAATCGCTTAAATCACGATTCATCAGGTAGAAAACAATGACCAAAACATATGCCGTCATAGGAGACCCGATAGATCACTCATTTTCTCCTGCACTTCATAATGCAGCTTTTTTATTTTTAGGTCTTGATTGCACATACATTGCATATAGAATTCCAAGGGGAGAACTAGAATACGGAATAGAAGCACTAAAAAAAATCAACATAGCAGGATTCAATGTTACAATTCCCCACAAAGTTGACATGATGAAATTTCTTGATGATGCAGACAACGAATGCAAAGTGGTCGGTGCCACAAATACAGTAGTCAATGAAAATGGCTTTTTCAAGGGTTACAATACAGATGTTGACGGGTTTTTAGATCCAATAAAAAAAAGAAACATCGATTCTAAAGGTTCTGATGTTTTACTGATCGGTGCGGGCGGAGCTGCAAGAGCAATCATAGCTGGGTTTAGCAAAGAAAAAGCTCATAGAATAACCATTGCCAACAGGACCCGTGAAAAGGCAGAAGAATTGGTCAAATTTGCTCAAGGCATGGGACTTGAATCAGACTATCTTGATCTCCAGTCAGCAGGGGAGGCAGTCAATAGATACAAGTTCATAGTAAATGCCACGTCAGTGGGACTGAAGGGAATTGGCTGTCCCATATCTACTAGAAACATTGGCAAAGAGTCCATAGTGTATGATATCGTATACTTGCCAGTAGAAACTCCTTTGATTGATCAGTCAAAGAATCAAGGTGCGACCATCATATATGGGTGGGAAATGCTTCTTGCTCAAGCAATGAAGTCATTTGAGATTTGGACTGGCAAACCTGCTCCATACCAAGCCATGAAATTAACCCTGCTTGGGAGATTTTAGAGATGAGTAAAGTAAAAGCAAGCATGCATGGTGCAGTTTCAATTGTGAATGCCATTGCCACAGGCAAAGGCGCAACACTTGGCATATCGCTAGGCATAGAAGCAATTGTAGAAACCCAGCCTGGAAAGGGAATAATATTTGAGAACAAGGAATCTAACCTCAGTTCGCGTCTAATACGAAACGTTGTTGAAACATCAGTTCCAAAAGCAGAACTTGAAAAAAACAAGATAACAATTTTTGTCAAATCTGAAATTCCTTCAGGGTATGGACTGAAGAGTTCAAGTGCAATCTCATCAGTCATATCACTTGCATGTGCAAAGATATTCAGACCCAAAGCAAGTGATCTTGACATTCTAAGAGATGGAGTACACGCATCTATCAAATCCAAGGTAAGCATAACAGGTGCCTTTGATGACGCATGTGCATGTTACTTTGGAGGGTTTATTGTAACAGATAACTCTAACATAAAGATCATAAAATCAGAAAAAGCTCCAGAAGATCTGGTTGCAGTAATTTTCATTCCCAAGTCTAGAAGAAGAGGTAATGTGAAAAAGTTGAGTATTCTAAATGGTATTTTTTCACAGGCATGGGATCTTGCCAACAAATCAGATTATTGGAATGCCATGATACTCAATGGCCTTGCAACATCAGCGATTCTAGGATCTGAACCAAATATTCTAACCGACTTGTTAGATAGTGGTGCACTAGGTGCATCAGTGTCTGGCAATGGACCCTCGATAGCAGCAGTGGCAAAAAACGATAAAGTGTCAAGCATAAAGAGGGCATTTTCATCCCAAGAGGGAAGCATTATTGTCTCGCCAATAAATAACAAAAAGGCTGAAGTTTATGAAATGTAAGGTTGACAAGTCCATCTTGTCAGGAACCATATCATGTCCTTCAAACAAGAGTTATTCTCATCGTGCTATTTTTCTTGCGGCACTTGCCAATGGAAAAAGTACACTAAGAAATGTCCTGCTCTCAAGGGATACTCTTGCAACAGTCAACGCATGCAAAGCATTTGGAGCAAAAATAGAAATCAATGGCTCTACCGTAACAGTTGAGAGCACTGGTGAAATAATTCCACAGACTAGTCAAATCGACGCATCAAATTCAGGTACCACCATCAGAATTTCAACAGCAATTGCGTCTCTTTCAGATAAAATCATTACACTTACTGGTGATACCAGTTTGCAAAAAAGGCCCATGCAGCCATTGTTAGATGCACTCACACAACTTGGAGTAGAGTGTACGTCAACAGACGGTAAACCTCCTGTCACCATAAAGGGCAGATCAGATGGAGGAAACACCCACATATCAGGCTCAATCTCCAGCCAGTTTATTTCTGCACTCCTGATCTCAGGTACAAAAATGAAAAATGGTATCACATTGGAAATAGATGGGGAACTTGTATCAAAGCCATATCTTGATTCCACCATTGCTACAATGAAAAAATTTGGTGTTACAGTCAATACGATATCGCCATACAAAAAATATAACATACCACACCAGAAGTACACGCCATCAGACTTTGTTGTTCCATCAGATTTCTCAAGCATGGCTCTCTTGCTTTCTGCAGCAGTACTATTAGGAGAAGATATGTCAATTAATGCATCTTTGGGAGATCTGCCACAGGGAGATCGTGAAATATTATCATACTTGGAAAAACTAGGAGTCAAGATAAACTTGGGAGAAAAAATAACTCTAGTTTCTCCAAAACTTCTCAATGGAGGAAGATTTGACCTTTCAAACAATCCAGATCTACTTCCACCAATGGCAATCCTTGCTCTAAAAACATCAAAACCAATTGAGATTTACAATGTAAAACATGCAAGATTCAAAGAAACGGATAGGATAGCAATTTTGGCAAGAGAGCTTGCAAAAATAGGAATTGTTGTAATAGAGAAAGAGGATGGGTTGATTTTAGATTCTCCAAAAATCCTAAAGAGTGCAGAGTTAGAATCTTCAGATGATCACAGGCTCTTCATGGCTTTTTCCATCGCAGGCATGTTTGTTGGAAATTGTACTGTAACTGACCCTGATTCTGTCGATGTCTCATATCCAACATTTATAGAAGACATGAGAAAGATTGGAGCAAATCTTACAGTGTGAATTTTCAAATCATTCCATCTCAAAAGACCATAATTCCTAGAAGGATTATAAGCACGTAAATGAGAATTTCATCATGTCTTCAAGCAGCATAGGACAACGTTTTGTTTTTACAAGTTTTGGTGAAAGTCATGGTAAATGCATAGGTGCAACAGTAGATGGTTGTCCAGCAGGATTAGAAATTGGAGAAAAGGACATTCAAACCATGTTAGATTTACGCAAACCCGGTCAATCCATCATCACCACCCAGAGAAAAGAGGATGACAGGGTAGAGATTCTTTCAGGAATATACAAAGGACACACAACTGGAGCACCAATTACAATGATCATATGGAACAAGGATCAACATTCAAAAGATTATGATAATCTTACTTTAAAACCAAGACCCGGTCATTCAGACTATCCAGCATTTGTAAAGTATAACGGATTCAATGACATTCGAGGAGGGGGTAGATTTTCAGGAAGACTAACAGCTACATTTGTAATGGCAGGAGCAATAGCAAGAAAATTGCTTTCAAAGACTTTGGGAATTGAAACTTTTTCATATACTTGCCAGGTAGGAAGTGTAAAAATGAAAGAGCATGCAACAATAAAGATGAAAAATTCGGTATACAGCAATGAAGTAAGATGCCCCGATCCAAAAATTGCATCCAAGATGCGCGAAACAATTCTTACCGCAAGAAGAAGTGGAGATTCGATAGGAGGCATTATCGAATCATTAACAGTAAACTTGCCAGTAGGACTTGGCGAGCCAATTTTTGGCTCACTAGAATCAGATCTGAGCAAAGCCCTTTTTTCAATTCCGGCCGTAAAAGGCGTAGAATTCGGTTCTGGTTTTCACGGTTCCACATTACATGGCTCAGAGAATAATGATGAATTTTTAATTAAAAATGGAAAAATTCAAACTAAAACCAACAATGCCGGAGGCATACTAGGTGGCATATCAACAGGCATGCCAATTGTCTTGCGAGTGGCATTCAAACCAGCATCATCAATAGCAAAAAAACAGCAAACTATCGATCTTCATACAAAGAAACCAGTTTCCCTGATAGTTCAGGGAAGACATGATCCATGCGTAGTTCCTCGTGCACCTCCGGTAGTAGATTCGCTAGTATCAGTTGTGCTTGCAGACCATGCAATCAGAGCAGGCTTTATTCCACCAGTCATAAGATAGGAAATGTCAGACATTAACAAATTACGAGACAAAATAGACAGGATTACATTTGATGTTATTAGATTACTCAAGGAAAGAAATGACGTAGCAAAAGAAATTGGAAATTTAAAAAATAACCTTGGCATCGGAGTTACAAACGAGGAAAGAGAAAACCAATTACGTACAAGAGTGCTTGCATTATGCAGAGAGATAGGACTAGACGAAAAAACTGCAATGACAATGTTAAATTTCCTATTAAATGAGTCTGTCAAGATCCAGTCTGTAGACAAACCGACACATATGGCAGTATTTTTAAAAGCGAAAAAAATGGAAGATGAAGGAAAAAAGATAATACATATGGAAGTAGGTGAGCCTGATTTTCTCCCACCAGAGATTGTACACACTGCACTATCCGAAGTCTATTCCAAAGGTTATACCAAATATGGAGATTCGAAGGGAATGCCAGATTTTAGGGAGGCACTTGCAAAATATATCGTAAAAAAATTTGATGTTGCAACATCAGCTCAAAATATTCTTGTATCCCCAGGAGCACGTTTTTCTATATTTCTTGCAATCTCTAGTCTACTAAACCCAGGAAATGAGATCATAATAATAGAGCCAGCGTGGCCTGCATATAGAGACAATGCCCTAAATTCAGGAGTCAAGGTAAGAACAATACATACAACACTTGAAAACAAGTGGGAACCAAAGATAGAGGACATCAAGGACACCATAAATGAAAATACCAGAATGCTGGTTCTTAATTATCCAAATAATCCCACCGGTAAGATCCTTCCAGTAAATTTACAGGACCAAATAATGGAATTGGTAATGAAAAATAACTTGTATGTGTTAAGCGACGAGATTTATTCATCATATGCAAACAAGCCATGGAAAAGCATCCTTACTTATAGATACAACAAATCAATAGTAACACAATCATTTTCAAAATCACATGCCATGACGGGTTTTAGAATTGGCTATGCCATATCCAGTCCAGAGATAATAGACAAGATGTCAAAACTTCAGGCCCTTGCATTGACAAATGTTTCAGAGCCCATCCAGTATGTAGCCATGAAGGCATTAGATGCAGATACAACCAACAATACTAAAACCATTAAAAACAGGTTAGAAGTCATACTGAAAAAAGCAAAAACTATGAAGTTAGACTTTGTAGAGCCAGATGGGGCAATGTACTTGTTTGCCAAGATAAGACAAGAGAACTTTGATTCAATAGATTTTACAAACAGACTTTTAGATAGGGGGGTGGCAATAGCACCAGGAGAAGGATTTGGAAATTATCAGGGATTTGTTAGAATATCAGCCTGTCAGCCAGAAGATACACTTAATCAGGGAATGCAAATAATAGAGGAAAGGTTGAAGACAAAATAATGAAAAAAAAGATTGCCATAATTGGTGCAGAGGGCCAGATGGGAAAGTGGTTCTCAAAGTATTTTCTTGAGAAAGATTACGATATAATAGGATACGATTCTGAGAAAGAGATTTTGAACAAGTCAGTTACAAAGGCGCAGTCTCTTGTAGGAGCCATCCTAACAGCTGATTATGTTATTTTATGCATTCCGGTAAAACGTACACCTGAAACGATAAGACTAATCGCAAAAGAGATGAAACGAGACTCGTATTTAATAGACATCTCTTCCCTTAAGACAAAAACTGCAGCGGCCCTCTCCAAGATACCAGACAAGGTAAATCCAATATGCATCCACCCCATGTTTGGTCCAGGAACTAAAAAGCTAAAGGGTCAGAACATAATATCAATTCCAATTCGTGATGCGAAAAAAGAAATGGCCGTAGCAAAATCATTGTTTGAAGAAGCAAATTTTGTTCAGATAGATGCTACAGAACATGATAAAAAAATAGCAATCGTACTTGGAATGCCACATCTAGTAAATTTGGCACTTGCCAACATATTTGCGAAGGAAGAGAATTTCACACTAGTTGAAAAAATGGCTGGAACTACTTTCAAAGCCCAAAAACTTCTCACAACAGGCATCATGACAGAGCCTCAAGAACTCATTGAAACAATAATCTCAAATCCTGAAATTCGAAGATATGCAGAAGAGTTTTGGAAGGACATTGGCAGAATGCTTATTTTAATTCAAGAGAACAAGACTGAAGAAATGATAAAGTACATCTCAAGTGCAAAGGAGAGACTAGCAAAAAATGTTGATCTTGACGAAGCATACAAAAAGCTTGTTACAATGGTAAGTGCTGTAGAAAAATAATTGAAATCTACAAAAATAGTGACATCTTTTTTAATGCAGGACGGAAAGTATTTGATTTTAAAACGAAGCAGCAAGGTAAGGACGATGAAGGATCTCTGGGCAGGTATTAGTGGCATCATAGAAGGCCACGAAGAGCCTCTATACAGGGCAAAAAAAGAGATACATGAAGAGACAGGCATCACTGAAAATCAAATTACTCTCATTCGTGCGGCATCTCAAATGAGAACAGATTCTCCCCAATACGAGAATCATGAATGGTTGATTTTTCCATTTTTGTTTTCAGTGAAGGAACATAAAATAAAACTGAATTGGGAAAACTCTGAATATCAATGGATAACACCTTCAGATCTGGCAAAATTTCAAACAGTACCCAGTCTTGATAAAGTACTAGCCAGTTTGCTGTAACTTTTCTACTTCGGTTGTTGTAAATCGCTGTTGTGGAAGCATGATGTAAACACATGCACCGCCACACATGGTACATGGAACCGTGTTTCCTTTTAGCTGTCCACTTCGTGCATGAATACGAGATGCCTCCTCAGGATCAATCGATAATGCGATTTGTTTTTCCCAATTCAGGGTTCGTCTTGCTTCTGTCATTTCCATGTCCCACTTGATTGCCTTATCCCGTAGCTTGACCAAGTCTCCGGCATGTGCTGCAATTCTATATGCGATAAGACCTGCCTTGACCTCCTCTGCAGTAGGCAACGCAAGATGTTCTGCGGGAGTGAGATAGCACAACAGATCCACGCCTTCACTTGCAGAGATTGCTGCACCAATGGCACTTGCTATGTGATCATGCCCAGAGGCAACATCTGTCACCAGAGGTCCCAGTACATAATATGGAACTTCTCCAATTAGAGATTTAGCTAGTCGTACATTTGCTGCAACTTCGTTGAGCGGAACATGTCCAGGCCCCTCAACCATCACTTGAACATCTTTTTCATGTGCAATTTTGGTGAGTCGTGAGATGTTGATCATTTCCTGTACTTGGAGTTCATCATGAGAGTCAAGAATAGAACCAGGCCTGAGGGCATCTCCTAAACTAAAAGTAACATCATATTTTCTTGCAATCTCTATAAGATAGTCAAAGTGTTCATAGTACGGATTTTCCTTATCATATTTTAGCATCCATGCAGCTGTGATGGTACCGCCCTTGCTTACTATTCCAGCATGTCTTTTTACTGCAAGAATACGTTTTGCAATATCCTTTGTTATGCCAGAATGAATTGTAGTATAGTCAACTCCATCTTTTACATTACGCTCAAATGCGTTAAGAAAATCATCTTCTGTGATATCAAGAGGGTTCTTGTGTTTTTCAACTCCATAATTATATGCCTCATAAACAGGCACTGTTCCAAATGCTATTGGTGCAGCTTCCAACAGTCTCCTTCTAAACAATCCAACATCTCCCCCATCACTTAGATCCATTATAGTATCTGCATGATATTTTATTGCAACTTCGGCTTTCTTGACTTCCTCTTCAAGATTTTGGTTTAGTGTAGAATTTCCAATGTTTACATTTACTTTGGTCTTCATGCCTTTTCCTATCCCAACCACTCGGATCTTTTGTGGGCGGAAATTGTTATGAGGTATAATAATAGAACCATTTGCAATCTTTGGAATGAGCCAGTCTAGTGTTACATCTTCATCGCGTGCAACTGCTTTCATTTCATCTGTAGCAACACCCCTTCTGGCGGCATTCATCTGAGTACTCAATTTACTATTTTTAGCTAGTAATTGGATTTAAACGTGAGTTTCCAAACCTAAGATCATGAACATTTTGTCCATTGCAGGCTCTGATCCTTCCTCAGGCGCAGGCATCCAGGGCGATATGAAGACATTCAGTGCATTTGGGGCATATGGTATAAGTGTGATTACGGCAGTCACAAGTCAAAACACAAGAAAATTTTTCGGTGTAGAGCCAGTTACACCGTTTCTTGTAAAAAGCCAGATAAGATCAGTTCTGGAAGACTTTAGATTAGATGCAATAAAGATAGGAATGGTGTATGATAAACAGACAGTCAGAGCAATACACTCAGAACTTGAAAAAATTAAAATTCCAATAATTCTTGATCCCATATTCAAATCCACGACAGGTGGAGATCTTCAAACAGAAAATGCTTTGTCAGATTTCAAAAAATTGCTCATTCCCCTCTCACATGTCATCACTCCAAACATACCAGAGGCTGAAAAGATTACTGGTCTCAAGATCAAGTCGGTGAATGACATGAAAAATGCTGCAAAGAAGATTCAAAAAATTGGAGCAAAAAATGTGATAATAAAAGGAGGTCATTTTTCTCTAGGATCCAAGGTTGTAGATGTTCTTCTAGACGACAAAAAGTTTTACCTATTTTCTCACAATAGACTACAATTTGAAAATCATGGAGGTGGATGTACTTTTTCAGCATCCCTATGTGTAAATATTGCAAGAGGAAAAAAATTACCAGAGGCAGTAGATGCTGCACGTCTTTTCACAATCGAATCAATGAAAAAGGCCATACGGATTGGAAGAGGGCTTGCAATTACCACACATGCAAAAGGCGATGAGATTGAGAATCATTTATCAAATGCAATATCAAAATTTTGCTCAATTGATTTCATACATGAACACATTCCAGAATGCCAGACAAATTTTGTATATTCAGTACCAAGTCCTCAGTCTCTAAATGACATAATGGGGCTGGAAGGAAGAATTGTTAGAACCGGAAAACATGTAACTGCTGCAGGTCATCTCAAATATGGCGGCTCAAAACATGTTGCATCATCAGTATTAGAAATGGCAAGAAAGTTTCCAGCCATTAGATCTGGCCTGAACCTAAAGTATGACAAAAAAACAATAAAGAATGCAATTTCAAAAGGGCTCCAAGTTTCATCATATGACAGAGGTACAGAACCATTAGGAACCAAGGAGGTGGAAGGTAGTACCATATCATGGGGCACCAGGGCAGCAATAAAGAATAGGAGTACACCGCCAGACATCGTATTTCACACTGGCGATTTTGGAAAAGAAGCCATGATCATAATTTTTGGAAAAAATCCGGAAGATGTTCTGAGAAAGACTTTGAAGATAACAAAGTCTTTTCATCCTTCAACATAAATACCAGAAATCCAGAATGTTTTACATGAAAGCAGTCATTTTAGCTGGAGGTCTTGGCACAAGGCTTCAGCCATATACCATATTTCTTCCAAAGGCAATGCTCCCACTTGGAGAAAAGCCCCTTTTAGAGCACCTCATAGAATGGGTCAAGCAAGGGGGAGTTGATTCGTTTGTCCTGTGTGTTAGCTACCTGAGAAAAACAATCGAGGATTATTTTGAAGATGGTAGCAGGTTTGGTGTAAAAATAGAATATGCAGTTGCAAACAGACCTCTTGCCACAGCAGGTCAACTAAAGACTGCAGAGGAGTTCATTGATGATAGTTTTGTTTGCCTATATGGAGACTCCATATTTGATTTCAATTTGAAGGCCATGATAGAAAATCACCGTAGAAAAAAATCATTTGTTACCATGGGGTTGTCTGAGTACAAGACCAAATTACAATACGGATTCATAGAAATGGACAAAGCCAATAGGGTGAATGCATGGCGCGAAAAACCAGAGGTTAAAGGAAATATCAACATTGGCTGCTATGTAATGGAACCAGGCATATTCAAGTTCATACCTCCAAACAAGCCATATGGCATGGATGATGTAATACGTAGTGCGATAGCCAAAAAAAACAAGGTAAGCGGGTATCTCATAAAGAGCGGTTTTCTGGACATTGGAGACAAGGCTTCATACAGAAGAGCTTATCAACAATACATTACGCGGTTGGGTCGGATTTAGACTAAAAATCATGTCGTCCATCAAGATACGCAAATTACAAAAAAAAGACATCTTCAATGGATTTTTACTTTCTCTTGACTCGCTTAGAAAATCAAGCCATATGAAACCAAATAAAGCTAATGCAATTTTTGACAAGATCGCAAAAAACTCACATCAGGTCATCTATGTTGCGGTAGACAATTCAGAGATAATAGGTTCTGCAAGCATTTTGATCGAGCAAAAGTTCATTCATGGTGGAGGCAAGGTGGGTCACATTGAAGACGTGGTCGTGAGAAAAGAATTTCAGGGAAAAGGAGTAGGCAATCAAATAGTTGTTGCACTTTTAAAATACGCTCAAAAACAAGGATGCTACAAAACAATTCTTGATTGTACAGATGAGTTGATTCCATTTTATAAAAAGATAGGATTCAAGATACACTCAAATTCAATGCGGTTTGATCATCTATCAAAAAAGTAATCTCGCTGTGGCATAGGTTTCAGTCTGAACAATAATGCACCTATGCCAATCACTGGAATAGAAGATATTGTAAATACAATAGGGGAAAGAGTTAGTTCCGGTACAATATATGCAGGTATTATTTTCGGTATCAGAGTACTAACATAAGACATTCCAACAATAGTAACTATTCCACCAGCTATGATTAAAGAACCAACCAGTCTGGAACCATACTTTCGTGCAAGCATAAAAGACACTCCTGCAAGAACAAGTGCTGGAGCCATACTAATAGAAATGAATTCCTTCATTTCCGAAGATGGGTCAATGTCGTAAGATGGATGTGCAAGATAGACACTAATTGATATCATTTGAGCTACAAACATCACAAACAAGCCAAGGCTTGCAATTGCTATCCATTTTTCAACTGCCACAACGACTCATCTAGCAGTTCAATAAATAAACCAAATGATTATCCCTAAACTATTCCAACAAGATTTGCAAGCTCTTTTCTGCATGCAGAACCAAGCTCTTCTGCAGCTTTTTCAGGAGTCACCTTATTGAGAAACACACCATATCCTCTCTCAAGTCCAGACCAAGGATCAGCTTGTGGATAAACTTCAATGTGCCAATGAATCTGCCTATTGTTCTTCTTTTCTGGTGAAAGATGAAACACCATATTGTATGACAGATTTTTCATCGTGTTTGCAAGTCCACCAAGGGTAGCGCGTAAAATTAGAGACAGATCGTTTATCTCTTTTTGAGTTATCTTGGAAAAACTTGTTATGTGTTTTTTTGGATAAATCCAGAATTCATATGGATGTGATGGGGCCCACGGACAAAAAGCAAGAAAGCCTTCAGTCTGGAGTATTTGTCTTGGTCCACCAGTTTCAGTACCAACAGTTTGGCACATTGGACATATTCCTTTTTCATTTAGTATTTTGTGTGCAGCCTCTGCCTCTAGTTCTATAACAGGCGGTATAGTTGAAAATGTTACAATATTTAGATGTGCATGAGTTGTAGAGCCGCCTGCTTCTTTTCCATGGTCTACATATATCGAAACATATGTCACTCCACGCTGTGTGTATAACCACCTAAGTCTATCTTGAATTACCACAAGCACGTTGGACCATTGTTCAGTAGATATACTTGCCAGAGAATCCTTGTGCTTTTCTGAAGCAACGACAACATAATGATACCCATAGGCCGGTTCGCTATAAAGCGGTCTGTCACTATAGGAATTCTCTGATGTAGTAGTGACAATAGGATTTTTACTTTCAAATACTCTAACTGACCAATTCTGAACATAGTTATCTTCCGTATCTTGTAGCCTTTGCAACATTCCATCTTTTGCCACAAGAGAAAGTGTAGATGGATTAGTCATCGATTCATTTCCTGGACAGTATGGACATTTTTTTGAATCAATCATAGGCTGTATTTCAGGAGATGTGATCACAAAGCGATCAATAGAATAATCCTTCCTTAAATCCCCCATACCTTCTAGATTTTGGATCTAGCAATTTAAAACCTTTGCAAAGATCGGAAATATACGCATATGCAGTACCATTTTGACACTTGTTGTCCTAGAGTATCATTTTGATAAAAATTAAAACTTAAATTGGAAGATCAGATCGTTGAAGTTGTCTCATGTCAACAGAATCATTAAAACGAGATCATGCCTTGATTGAAAAAGTACTAAAGTCAATGTGGTCGACCATACCATTACTCAAGTCCGGAAAGACCATACCAGAGCCAATCCTAAATCAGGTAATTGATTTTTCATTGAATTTCACTGATGTTTGTCATCATGGAAAAGAGGAAAACTCTCTCTTTCCAGAACTTGAAAAAAAGGGAATGCCAAGAAATTCTGGACCAATTGCAGTCATGTTAATGGAGCATGAAGTTACACGAAAGATAGCGGCTAGAATGGAGGTATCTTCAAAGACATACCTGAAAAGCGGGGATGCCACCCAGTTGATAGTAGACATGCAAGAATACATCAACCACGTAGTACAGCACATATGGAAAGAAAATAACAGACTATTTGAAATGGCAGAGATGGCTCTTAGAAATGATGTGGAACAAGTCAACAAGAGCCTCCAAGAGGTGGAAGATGCAAAACTCATGGAAATAGGCAAGAAAAGAGAAGATTATGAGAGATTTGCAGAAGAGATTGCAAAACAATTTCCGCCTCAAGACTAGATTTATCAGAAAAATACCAAAGGACTTTTCTAGTACACATTTCTGAGAAAAATATGAAATTGTCAAGGCATCAAATAGCAAGTTTTTTACAAGAAAGGATGTTCCAGTCTTGACTGTAAAGACTGGCGATAAGGTCAAAATAGAGTACACTGGCACCTTGGAAGATGGTACGGTCTTTGATAGTTCTGCAGAACATGGAAATCCTTTAGAGTTTGAGGTTGGCAGTGGCCAAGTGATAAAGGGATTTGATGATGCTATATTAGGAATGAAGGAAGGCGAGGAAAAGCAATTCAGTATTGAGCCTGCCGATGCATATGGAGAACATGACCCAACCTTGGTTCAAAAGATACCAAGAGGCGCATTTCCTCAAGATGTCAAACTTGTTCCAGGACTATTGTTTGAGGCAGGACTTCCCACGGGAGAAAAAGTACCTGCCACAATAACCGAAGTGCAAGAAGAAATCATATCAGTCGATTTGAATCATCCTCTTGCAGGAAAGAAACTTAATTTCAAGATCAAAGTGTCGGTCATAATGTCATTATAATTTTCCATCATATCATGTGACAATATCATCTTAGAAAAATTAATTGTCTTTGCATAACCAAATAATTTTAAAATTTAGATCGCTTGAAAAATCAAGGTTTATGTGTGATACCAAAAAACTCAGTCGTGTAGACTAAATGGACAATTCTGATATCCACATGATATACGTTCTTCTTGACGGCATAGGAGATTTGCCGCATCCAGATCTTAAAGGTTCTACACCACTAAGTTATGCAAAAACTCCCAATCTTGACAAACTTGCAAGAAATGGAGCCATTGGAGAAGTTATTTCAGTTGGCAAAGGCATAGCTCCCCAATCAGATATTGCAGTTTTCAATATGTTAGGATATAGATTTGAGAACACGCAATATGTCGGGAGGGGAGTTATTGAGGCAATTGGAATAGGCATTGATTTTAAAAGTGGCGACCTTGCGCTGCGGGGAAATTTTGCCACCGTAAACGATGAAAGAATAATTACAGACAGAAGGGCAGGAAGAAACATTGAGAAAGAAGATGCTTTTGCAGTTGCACGTGAAATAGAAACCAAGATCAAGTTTTCAAATCCAAAAGCATCAGTAGTAGTAGCTCCAACAGTTGGACATAGAGTAATTGTAAGAATAAGGTGCGACGGTATGTTTCTCACACCTGAGATAAGTAACACAGATCCTGCGTATGCAAGAATAGGCGGCATGGGAGTTGCCAAAGCAGTAGGTGACTACATGAAGATAGAAAAATCATTGCCATTAAACGAATCAGATGGTGCCAGGCTTTCGGCATCATTTGTAAACGAGTTTACAGACAAGTCTCTTCAAATCATGAAAGATAGTATCGTAAATAAGAATAGAAGAGATCATGGAAAGAAAATGCTAAATTCCATATTGTTACGTGATGCAGGAAACGAGTTTCCAAATGTCATTCCAATAAACGAACTACACCAAATGCAGTTTTCTTGTATAGTCGACATGCCAGTAGAAATAGGAATTGCAAATGTCTTGAAGATGAAGTCATTTAGTGCAGGAGGTCTCACAGATTATGAAGAGAAGGCACGTGTTGCAGCCAAAGCAATGGAGACTCAGAATGCAATCTATGTACACATCAAGGGACCAGATGAATTCGGTCACGACGGAGACGCAGTTGGCAAGATGCAAAACATAGAAGAGATAGATCAACGATTTTTTGGGACATTACTTGCTAATATTGATACATCAAAAGTTGCAGTCGTGATATCAGGAGATCATTCTACACCATGTATAAACAAAAGTCACAGTGATGATCCAGTTCCAGTTTTGGTTTCAGGGGACTTTATCAAAAAGGATGGAACAACAAGGTTTACAGAGGATCAGGCAAAGAAAGGCAAAATCGGCCTGCTCATGGGAGCAGATGTCATCAAGACTGCAGTGAAGATGATCAAATCATAAAGGGTCCCATAGACTTTGAAGATATCATCGTTGCTACTGTTTTCTGGAACTTGTCTATATCAATCTCATGATAGATTCCAGAGACATTAGAAAATTTTTCCATGGCTCTTTTCATAATTGAGAGACATATGTCATTTTCATATTTTTCATAGTGAACTAGTGCAGCTGCAACAAGAATTATTCCTTGAACAAGATCTTTTTCTCCCTCATGCGTGTTTTTCCAGACACCTTCAAGAACTTCGTGACATTCCCAGTATCGTTCATCATTAAAGTACTGTCTTGCTCGTCTTATGGCATCTTCTTTTTCAATTTTTTCCTCTACAACAGGTTTTGCGTCATAAAGAGAACCAATCGTCTTGAATTTTTCCACGACCATATCCAATTCTTCTTTTTTTACAGATACATCAAACTCTAGATATTTGGTTGAAACCCGCATGTCTCTTACAGTTACATTCATTTCCGAAGTTAACTGATCAGCTTTTGCAAGTAGTGATTTAGCATTACCTGGAACATAACCTGAGTTTTTCAGGTGAATCATAAACCTGTCCACGAATTTTTTACATATTGATTTCTTAAATTGTTATCTAGAAGCGGTTAAGATTTATATGAACTATTAAAAGGACTTGGAATACATGTCAATGATTGAAGTTACGCGAGATGTAAAGAATCCCTTACTGTCAAGAAGGGAGATTACATGTAATTTCAAAGGCCTTTCCGGTAGACTCAAAAAACTAGAGGCAGTAGATATGATTTCAAAAAAATTCAATCTAGAAGGAAAAATTGTAGTGCCAATATTGTTGAAAAATGAAACTGGGAGACCAGTGGTATCAGGAAGTTTCTATGTGTATGAGGATGAAAAACTTGCCAAGGAGCATCTAAAAGCAGCAGTCTTTGCAAGAATTGAAAAAGCAAAAGGTGCAGCTGCAAAAGCAGTAGGCGAGGCACCTGCAGAGCAAGCTGAGGCAAAGGAAGAGAGCAAGTAATGGCAGGCAAGAAAGGGTCTAGCCCATCAGTGTACAAGTATTACAAAGTTTCCGGTGACAAGGCAGAGAGAATAAAGAAAGAATGTTCAAGATGTGGCAAGGGCGTATTCATGTCAAACCATAAAGACAGACGAAGTTGCGGCAAGTGTGGCTTTACTGAATTTAACCAGTAATTAGTATAATTTCTTCTTTTGAAGACGAAAGGTCTTTTGTTCTATTTGATCTAATTTTTGTAAAAAGACTGGATCAATCGTCGTGTTTGCAATCGCAGATGCAGGAATCTTGGCAATGTTGGTGTCCATAGTTATGTTTGTAGTGGGAAGACTCTTTTCTATCCAGAGTTTCATCACCTTGTCTTCTAATTTATAATCCCTAAATCCCTCTGGAAATTTTTTAGTGATGTGTAGCAGCAAGGTTTTGTCATCAAAGACTGCTTTTGGTTCAGAGAGTCTAGTGGAATCTGAATAGCTACTCTCAAAAAGATTACCGCTTAGTTCATCTGAGACAATGTCCATCTTGGATATTTTTCTCATTAGTTCCAAGTAGTGTAAAAATTCATGTGCTAGAATAGCATGGATTGTGCCTTTTAGACCGTATGCAACAAGTGGCGCGGTAATTTGTATTATGATGTTTAATTTATCATTAGAAACAACAGGGATTGTTCTTGCAAACAATATTCCATAATCAAAAGAACCTGCAGACGGATGGGAGACAACTGCGGATGGTTCCACATATGCAAGCGGAAAATTAATTCCTGAGGCTTTTTCTATTCTTTTGATTCCAGACAAGGCTACTCCAAATCTCTTTATTATTAAAGCGTGGACCTTGTCAGGAATTAATCCATTTTTGTGGGCGTCGTGTACTCTAAGTAAAGGATCCAATCCAACAAGATTGAATTTGACGATAATAAAAGTTTGACACAAAAAGACAGATTTCAAATAGTTTTATCACAATCAAGAGATTCGAACAGAATTGTTGCAATTACTCAAAAAATTCAGTTACTAGACACTATTTTATGAAAATCAAATGTTGTGCACTTGCATTCATTTTCAAGTAGCATGCTTATGCTTGGTTCCACATTGTTTCCAGTTACAAGCCTCTTCAGAGGAATTCCACCATCCAATGTCATCATGACTGTAAATGATTTTGTATCCATTTTTTTTATTTTTACATCATAGATTCTTTTTTGGTTCTTCCATGACAAATTTTCACTTGTTACAATAGGCATGTCTTTTAGACCTTCCAACACATTCAATGCCTCTGGTGTCAGGTCTTTTTCAGTTGTTATCTCTAGCATGACGTCTGTTTTGAATTTTATTTGTTCAGTAGGAATCTTTGAAACAATATGTAAATTGAGAATAGAGACATTTCCAAGATTTACCTTTTTGGGTATTGCAACTTTTCTTTTGTGCGGATTTATCATCTTGACAAAAAACGGTCTTCCATTTCCAAGAACAAGACTGGATTGGTCTTCACTTCCTATCCAAGTCATTTTGGCTTGTTGTGCACCAAATTTTTCAAACAGAAACTTGGCAATATGGCCTTCCACACTATTGAATTCAGATATCCCATGAAAGTCGCAAGCAAAACACCCCTTTCCATCACACCTGTTGCAAGACACTTGTTTTTGTGGAATTCCTCTTGCTTTTTTTACATACCTCCCCTGCAAGAACAATGCTTTTGGTTTTACATCACATTGGTCTTTTTTGAAATCAATTGTAAGTACAATGTCAGGATTTTGATAATCAACACTACTCCTAGTTTTTTTGCCAAATTGTTTTCCCATCTCTCTTGTGACATCACTTTTAATTCCCGCAATACCGCGAAGTTTGAACTTGGAACGTACAATATCATCCCTATCCAAAATAGAAGGCTTGAGAATTGCACCTATAAGAAATGTAGAAAACTCGTATTCTTTTGACATGTCAAGAATTTTGTTCAAGAATGTGTCAAGATCTGGCATCAGGTTCTTGCAAAGATAACATGATTTGGGTTTACTTTGTTTTGTTATTTTTCTGATTTTTTCTCCAAGATTTTTGTGGGATACCAACCGCAATTTACTTGCAAACATTCTTCCAAGACAATAATCACAGAGACTATATTCTCGCAAGATTTGTCTGGTCTCTTCAATTACTACATCCATCTTGGTTTTTTTCAACAGTACATCAAGTAAACAAATAAGGTGCTTTAATCTTAAGTATGTCAGGCTACCAAGGATATAGCCTTCTGGAAGATTCCTTGTCTGAAACACTAATGGCTTTTGTTGGACAGGTTTGTGCAGCATCAAGAATTTTTTCAGAATTTGCTCCACACTCGTTAATTACCTTAGATTTTGGGTTTACCTTGACATTTTTTTCTACCCTAAATACAGATGGAGCAATTGTTTCACAGCTACAACACGCTATACATTTGCCAGGATCAACATTTACAGAAACTGAGATGTCTTTTTCAACTTGTATTGGCTCAGTTTCAGTTTTTGTCTCAGACCTTACTTTTTCATAATAATCCCAGAAAGTTTTTTCATATCGTGTCCAGAAATCTTGATATTCATTTTCAGCATATCCAGTATATCTAGTCCAATCTTCATTTGGTGACCTGTCAGACTTTTTTGCACCCCACGAATACTTAGAATTGAAACCAGATTTTTTCTTTGAATCATTATCAGTATATTTTGCGGAAGACTTTGCTACACTGTTCTTGTATTCTGCACGAAGTATCTGATATGCTTCAGTTATTACTTTGAATTTTACGCTTTCTTGATCTGAAGAATTCTTGTCTGGATGATATTGTAAGGCTAGTTTTCTGTAAGCTGATTTTACATCCTTGATTGAAACCCCATCCTGGAGGCCCAGCACCTGGTAACACTGATAGGTGTTCAACAAGATGTTTTAGGATATACAATACAAGATATTTAGACGCATCTCAAGAAATGACTAGCCCAATCCCATCTTTCTGAGCATACCTTGCATCTGACGCCCTTTGGAAGCTTTCATCATGGTTTTTGAATTCTTGTACGCCTTTAATAGTTCCTTTACTTCGTGTTCTGGCCATCCAGAACCTCTTGCTATCCTTTTCACTCTGGAGGCATTTATCAAATCAGGATCAGATTTTTCATCCTTTGTCATAGACTGGATTATGTAGCGCCATTTTTCCATGCGCTGTTCTTGTTGTTCAACTTGATCTTCTTTTACCATTCCAGAAAAGCCAGGCATGTTTTCCAAGATATTACGCAACCCTCCGGCTTTTGTTGCTTCCTCAATTTGAAAATAGAAATCTTCCATATTCATTTTGCCGTGTGAAATTCTCTTTAGTCGATCTTCATTGCCTTCGGTCTCCAGTCTTTTTGCCATGTCAAGCAATGCTTGAATGTCACCCATGCCAAGCATTCGTCCTACAAATCTAGTAGGGGAGAATTTTTCAAGATCGTCAATTCTTTCACCTGTTCCGATGTACATTATTTGTGCACCCGTGGCAGCTGCAGCTGCAAGGGCTCCTCCACCTTTTGCACTACTGTCCAATTTTGTTATTATGATGCCTCCTACTGGGACAGTCTTGTGAAATGCTTCTGCCTGACCATAACACTGTTGTCCAATGGTGCCATCAATTATCAGTAATGCAAGATCAGGATTTGCAACAGCACCAATTCTGGTCATTTCTTCAAGAAGATCTTTTTCTTCCTTGTGTCTTCCTGCAGTATCTATTAGAATAATATCAAAATTTTGTCCCTCAAAGTGCTTTAGACCATTTTTTACAATTTCAGGCGAATCCTTGTTTCCTTCCTCACCATACACTTCTACATTTGTTTTCTCACACATTGTTTTGAGTTGTGTAAGCGCACCAGGTCTATATGTATCCGCACCAACAACTGCAACTCTATACCCTTGTCTAGTCAAAAGTTTTGCAAGCTTTGAAGTTACTGTAGTCTTTCCACTACCCTGAATTCCAAGCATCAGAACCTTGTTTACCTTACCAGGTTGGAACACATATTGTTCTTCAGTACCAAGTAGTTTTGAAAGCTCTTCATATAGAATCTTTACGATATGATCTTTTCTGGAGAGCCCAGGAGGAGGAGTCTCCTTAATAGATCTCTCCTCAAGATTTTTTGTTATTTGGAAGACAAGTTTTACATTTACGTCTGATTGTAACAGTGCTCTTTGGATGTCTTTTGAAAGTTCCTTAATTAGACCTTCATCAACTGCAGAAGAGTTTACTATTTTCTTTAGTGCAGCTCTAAGACCAGTCTTTAAGCCATCTAGCATTACTTGTCTAAAACGGCCTCGGTTATTTCAAATCTTCCTCTATAGCCATCCCAGATCTTGTTTGCTTTTACGATTTTGATTGGGGAGTAAAACAAGGGGCAGTCAACTACAAAGGTTTCAGCCTCGCCACCCTCAAATGCCAAGTTAAAGCCATATCTGGCAGATAATTTTACAAGTTGTTCCACATCATCTTTTGTTATTTCTCTTCCCAGCCATGTTTGATCGAGTCCTGCAGAGGTCACACTTGTCACAATGAATTTGAATTTAGATTCTAGCAATTCTTGTAGATAGTCTTTTTGATCAAGATGCCACAGGGGTGATATTATTTTTAGATCTAGATTATTTCCAATCCTGTCAAAACGTATCCTTTGGTAATCACTAAACAGCCCACCGTGAACAATTCCATCTATTCCGAAATCCTTTTTTGCTTTCTCCAATAGATTTTGCAATTCCTCGAGTTCAACGTCAGAATCAGTTGTATCAGTTTGAGCCACAATTTGTGGCAGCCCCATTGCTTGAGCCTGTAATGATGTAAATCCCATATTAGGATAATGCAGTAGATGACTTTCTGCAGATTGTGGAAATATAGAAACAAGGCATTCAACATCATGACCTTCTCTCTTGGCTTTGTAGATAGCATAAGTACTGTCCTTTCCACCTGAAAAAAGAGATGCCAGTTTCAATTCAAATTCACAACGACATCTAATCAATTAATTTTTTTCCAGTTTTTCTACATTTTTTAGACAGTCTTTACACAGGGAGATATTATCCTTTAGCGTGGTCTCCACATTAGATGACAGACAAACATGGCACATTCCTTTCATACATCATCCATGTATGCCTGTATCGTATAACTAATTCTATTGTGTGAAAAGCCTGGATGCTTCAATACTCATAATCTTCATCATAAAGTCAGTTGGCTTTTCTAGTCATCATCAGCATCCGAATTAACTTTTGATTCTTACTATAATAGTTCTATCCATGACTTTCCAGTATTCAACATCTACACCTTGCAAAACTTTTTCCTTGATTTCATCTTCAATTTGTTGTGCGTCAAAGACTTCAAATGTCTCAGCATCCATGATTTGGACACTAGTAGGAGTTTTTGAAATTATAGACCCTACTCGTTTATCAATGAGAGGAACTTGAACCTGTGCACTTACAGGTGAGACATGAGAATATTTTTTCTTGTCAAATATTCCTACTCCCACAATTCTTGCTTTTGCAGCACCGTGTTTTCCGGGTTTACTTGTATCATATTCAACTATTTTACATGGTTCCTCATTTGGACCGCTTACTGGAAGCAATATGTAGGAACCAATTTTTAATGCACCAAGCTCAGATGGCTTACTCATCACCAAAACAGAATTTAGCAGAGTATATAACTTTTCTACTACAAGATTTGCGATTTGATCTCTTGAAAAGAGTTTCCAAAAACTCTATTTCAGTCTCTCAATTACGGACAAGTTGAGAAGACTAGTCATTCCAATTCCTTTTCTTTGTACTTCTTTTCTTGTCTTCTCGCAATACTTGTGATCAGCTTGATGTTTATTGTCGCTTGTCACTTCAAGAACTATGAGGTTTCCTTCATATGGAAAAGTGAACTTTTGGATCTGACTGGTAGATAACTTAAGATTTCCAAGTTCTGCCCTTCTCACTCTATTACGTTTTGCTACAATGAAACTCAGATCTGATAGATCAGACATGGTGTCTCCATGTTCAAGATAATATATTGAAACCAAGTTGAGATTATCTCCAGTCAATCGCTCAAACAATTCATCATTTTGCGTAAACACAAATGTGGGAGTAGCTAGATTACATTTTTCAACTTCGCCCATTACCTGAGAACGATTCTTGAATCTAGCAAGAAGGTATGTGTTAGAATGTGATGGAAAGTATGCACGACCATCTTCGGAAAATGTGGCCGTTACAAAATACATGTCATTGATAAAAGCAGATTTCTGAAAACTGTTTCTCAGAGTGGTAAAGTCGTTGTTTTGTAAATATGGTACACATACATATCCACCTTCAGATGTAGCCCCCGACACAGTATCGAGACTTTCTTTCCTGTTTATATGTAATTTGATCAATCAAAAATTTAGCACATGGGTTGAAAATTTTTTAAAAAAATCGAATTATCGATAGTTATTTAATACGAAAAAACTGCGTGAGAAACAGTCCCACGCTAGCTCAGCCTGGTAGAGCTTCCGGCTGTAGTGGTTGGCCAGCGGCTAACCGTCATTCAGCCTATCAGGCTTACAGAAACCGGGTTGTCGCAGGTTCAAATCCTGCGCGTGGGACCATATCATAAACTTCAAAAAGTCAGTTATCAGATACAAATCATGTCAGATGATAAAAATTGGTCCACATTAGATGAGGTTGATCAAAAAATAATTAACATTCTTAACAAAAATGCAAGAACGCCTTCAAAAGAAATTGCAACCGAGTTGAGAAATTCAGGAGTGGATGTATCAGATAGGACTATTCGAAAAAGGATTGAAAGGCTAGAGAAGAACGGAATCATAAAAGGTTACAAGGCAGTATTGAGCGGAATCTCCTCAAATGATCAGTTCGAGGTGCTGTTTCTTAAACTCAAAATAACAAGATCTATGGAAAATACAACAGAGGCCATAAAGAATTACATCAAGACTTTACCAAATTATCTTTTTGTTGCCACGGTAGATGGAGATTGGAATATGATTTCAGTATTAAGAATAGAAGGGACTGAAAAAAATCCATCTGCAAGAATAGTAGAAAAATTCTCTGATCAAATAATAGATTACAAAATGGGTGGAATTCAGATAAAGGATGTAAATCTTCTCAACATGTCCATGTTGTTGCTTACGTGATTTCGGATAACTTGGTTGAGTCCAATGCGTTTTTCAATTCATTTATCGAGAATGGTTTTTGAACAAATGCTGTAGAGCCAAAACCAATAGTCTTCCTAACACGCGGTGTCGATTTTTCATCAGCAGTTATCAGTATGATTGACATGTCAGGTTTTGATTCAAGAAGAGTTTTTGCTACCACATCTCCTTTTATGTCTGGCAAGTCCATGTCAAGCAATACAATCGGATTTTGTTTGGATTTGACAAGTTTTGTTATAAGAGCAAGTGCAGACTTGCCATCACCAACTGTTTGTATATCAAGATATCCCAATTGACGCAGAAAACTTTTGAGTCTTAACAGAATTGCAGGGCTGTCATCAACTAATATAATTGGCCTTTTTTCTTCAACTAGTTCATTGGTGTATTTCTGAGCCTCTTCAAACGCTTTTCTGGCATCGTCATAATGACCTATCCTAAGAAAACATCTAGCTGCACATTGGTATGCATAGTTGGAATTATTTTTATCGTTTTTTGCCAGTTTCAAATAGAACTTGGCTGCTTCAGTGAGCTCATCTTTTCTTTCCTTTCCTTGTCGTGATTTACACTCAGATGCAAGTATGAGGTAGAGTCCTGCTCTGTAGTTGTTGTTTTTCATTTCCTTTTGAGCAAGATCCATGAACATGTTGTGAGCTGTGACATTTTGATCGTTTTTTAGATACGTACAAGCCAGATCAAATTTCTCTAGATCTTTTTCCATTATCAGCACTATACAAGAATGAGTATAATATTTGATTTGTGTAAAGAGGAAAACTCTTGACTTGAACTAAGAAAAGAGTAGATAATACACATATTATAAACAAAAATGGAGGAATAGCAGAGTGAGCAAGGAGAATCCCAGCATAGGCATTTCACAGCCCCCTGTAAACATACTGTTTAGCCCGCTAGATGTTTCAAAGAAAGACGTATGGAGTATCGACGTGGTACGCATTCTAGAGATTTTGATTAAAATTCTCAGCCAGACAGATAAAAAAGATCTTCGAGTTGCAGGAATTGCAGCATTGTCTTCTGCAATGATACATAGAATGAAAGTTGAGAGCATTTTTGCACTGCAAAAGGCTGCCATGGAGAAAAAACCCCTTGCCCAGAGAGAAGATGTAGACATAGAAGTGATAAACATGCCATACAGGCACGAATCCACATATCCAGTAACATTAGATGAACTGCTATCAGTTCTTGAAAACCTCATTGGCACAATAGCAAACCCACGTTCAAGCAGAAGACAATTAGAATTTGAGCCAGTTCAGGCCCCTAATTTTGACGATTATTTCATCTCGCTTGAGAAAATAATAGGCCAGTATGAAGAGCTAATAATTAACAAGATAAAGACTGCCGGCTTTGGTTCCTTTAATAGTATAGTGTCAGAACTTGAGCTCATTGATGTAATCAGATGTTTCTTTGCCATTTTATTTTTGGCGCGAGACATGAGAGTGGATCTGGAGCAGACAGAAGATGACATCATAGTATCGCTGATAAAATAGAAATTTACAATCAGATCAACACTAAATAGGAATTTCATTTAAGTATGCTCCAACCTACCAATGTTATAAATGGGCAAGATAGAAGACGACGATGCGATGGCAAGACTAGAGGCTGCGCTATATTCAGCAGGAAGACCTTTGACCATAGAAGAATTAATCAAGGCATCAGGAACAGAATCTAGGACCAAGACTTTGGCCCTAATGACAAATCTTGTCAAAAAAACAAAAACAGTGTTCAAGGCAATCGAGGTTGCGAGTCTGCCAGACGGGTCATATGTATTTCAGCTAAAGCCAGAGTTTAACACAGTAATTAGAAAATATGCCTCAAAACCACTTTTGCCCACAGCCACTCTCAAGACATTATCATACATTGCATACATGCAACCTGTTTCTTCAAAGAGACTGGTGGAAGTAAGAGGATCAGGGGTGTATATGCATCTAAAACTATTACAGCAGCTGGACTATATCGAACATCAAAATGTAGGTAGGCTGAAGATCTACAATACTACAGAAAAGTTCCAAAAATATTTTGGCATACAAGGAGACAAGGATCTTCTCAAGCAAAAACTCTTTACAAAAGTAAGAAGCCCAAGCCAGACCATACAACAGCAAACACCTGAAGCATCCACAGAACCATTGACCCAGACAAGTTAATAATCAGTTCAAAAATAGAGACCCAATCTGTAAATGGTATAAATTAGAGATACTTTATCGAGTCAACATGAAGAAATCTGTGGAAAATCTTGCAACAAGTAAGATTACCGGTGGTAGAAGATATCCTCTCAGATCAAGACGAAAATACGAAATAGACAGATATTCGGTAGAGGCAGTACCAGGAGAACAAGTAACCATAACTCGTAAGACTAGGGGAGGAAATCAAAAAACATCGTTAAAGACAACAAATGTTGTCAACTTGACAGTTCCAGGTTCCAAAGTTAAAAAACTAAAGATTCTCAAGGTGTTAAAAAATCCATCAAACAAAGACTATGAAAGGCGTGGAGTGATTTCAAAAGGCGCAATTTTAGAAACCGAGGCAGGCCAATGCAGGGTAATTTCAAGACCTGGTCAAGACGGCGTAGTAAATGCAATCTTGATAAAGTGATAAGATGAAGGATTACGAACACGTCGTAATCTGGCTTGACTATTTCAATAAGACCATCACTAAGAAAATGGGTAGAAAGGTTTCTCGTGAAAAAAGCATTTTTGACCCATCACTAAATGAATTGATTGCGGCTGCCAAGGCGGCAGGATTGGAACCAACCGAGACAAATGATCAGGTCAGGTTTCCAAGACGACCATATGTAAGGTCTGGCTACATAACACTTGCAAAGGCCAAGCCAAAATCCAAAATGATTTCTGCAATTTCTGAAAAACTAGTTTCAAAAAGAGCCAAACAGTCCAAGTAAATATCCATTATAGCTTGCAGCTAAAG
>JAGWGC010000120.1 GCA_028867615.1 Nitrososphaerota archaeon
CAAGCCAAGGCTTTGGAGGCATAAGATCACCCATTTCTAAAGTAGCAAAAAATACAGCAGGTTGCAATTTTAATGGCAAAATAGTAAAAATTGTGAAAATCATGAACTTTATCTCCTATGGATAACTTTTCGTTGTTTAAAAAATTGGCGTGGATTATCGACCTACTAAATATCCCACAATCTCAAGCCTGCAATCATTACACCAAAAATATCTTAGAGAATAATCATAATCCAAACTCATTGTTATTCTACACGATGGACATTTGTAAACTGTCAAGTTTCTCTCCTGCTAGCATTTTGTATGAAAGTTAACCATTTATTCCACAAGCTTCAGCTGGTGTCTTGCCCTCTAATCCTTCACATGTTCTAAAATAATTGTGATAAACTTGGTATCATTTCAAAATTGGAGTATCATGTTCTTAATTCCCCTCGTGGTCTTTTCCCTGTCTCCAATCTCACGTTTAGTCCCTCCATCTCGTTGTTGTCACCCCAGAATCGAATGTGTCTAACGCATTTTGGCCAGTTCTTTACTGTCCTTGTTCTGTACTCCTTGTAGAACGCTGTCTTGTAATTAAAAGCACTGTCAGTGATGAAAATCTTTGGATTTCTTTCCATGATTCGTTTTGCTTCATTGGATAAACTTCATCATGGATGTATTTTGTCTACAATTTGAAAGAATTCTAATGGATGCAGAATTTGTTCACAATGCCCATAATTTTATCCATATTGATTGGCTTTGGAAGAATCGCCGTAGCATTACAATCATCCAATTCGGTTTCAACATTGATTGAACCAGTGACCAAGACTATTATTGCATTGGGATCATGTTCTCTAATATTTTTCAAACCATAAAATCCGTCATATTCAGGCATCATAACATCCATGAATACGATATCCGGAGCATGTTTTCGATATAATTCTACAGCTTCTTTACCGTTATATCCTGTACCGATAACGTCTACATTGTTAATCTGGAGTAATTCAACAAAAACGCGTTGTACGTCTATATTGTCATCAATAACTATTGCATTAATTCCCATTCTTTTCTATATAGATTATTTATCTTCTATTAGGTTGAGTTTGTTTTTTGCAAACAAGCTTATTTTCATCAACCGATGATTTTTTCCACGAATAAAATCTGACTAAGAATACCCATGACTCTTTCAGACAACAGACTTGTTGGGATCACTCAATCTTATGAGCGAATCAATGACCCTTTAAATAAAACTTGAGCACGACTTGTGATCAAGACTTGGAGATAATAATCGAGCCATGGAATCAACTTGTGATTCATGAGGTATTGGAATTAAGATTCGAGGACTGGATAACTCAGATAATTGCTAGTGCAAGGTCAGCAGGAGGTGGCATACCCACCATTTTCTGGGCAAACGGAGTGTCATTTCATTTTGCAACATTTCCTGATACGGATACCATAGTACAGGAGAAGCTCAAAGGTAGAATCCATTATTCGTCCATCACATTTGCCATAAAAGAAAAGTTCGAAAAACAGATTATCCGTGAAGGGGGAGCCGTAAATTTTACAGATGTAAGCCATAACGAAATATTTAGCAAATTGACAGAGAGATTAAGATCCCAGTCAAAGTTTCAAAATATACACTAGCGTTTTCTTGATTTATAATAAACCAGAAATCCACCCGCTGCAACAAGTGCGGTGCCTATGATCTGGTAAAGATATGGGATAGTATCAGACCAGAATGGAAAGATAAAGATTCCAGCCGTAATCATACCAAGATAGACAAGCATGGTTTGATCTATATCAAATGGCATCAATGGTTGCTTCTTTTTTCCATAGTATAAAGAATTCTAATTTAGTATTTTGTAGATAATCAGAGAAAAGCGATCAGTTGAAATCAAAACGCTTTCTTGATTTTGCACTTTCAATTTCCTTGAATGAATCGGGTAGTTGATTCATTTCTCCTTTGAAACACGAATAATTAATTTCTAGTCGATGATAAGAGATCAATAAAACATTATTTAATAATATTACAGAGTAATGCTATGATCAAAATAAAAAGAATTTATGAAAAATATTCTTCAGATGATGGTTTTAGAATCTTAATTGACAGATTATGGCCACGAGGGGTTTCAAAAGCCAATGCCCATGTCGATTTATGGCTCAGGGAGATAGCACCAACTGACCACCTGAGAGAGTGGTTTTCCCATGATCCAAAGAAATGGAAATCATTCAAGAAAAAATACAAAGAAGAACTAAATGAGAACAAATTATCATTAGACAAAATTAGAGATCTTCAAAAAGAACATAAAACTATTACATTAGTTTTTTCTGCAAAAGATGAACAACATAATAATGCCATTGTTTTAGGCGAAGTCTTACATATTTTGCGAGAATCATAACAACTAACAAAGACGCCCTTGTCAAACATCCACAGCATAGTGAACATAGTTAATCGTTTTTTAAATACAAACTTGCTATACATGAGTTTATGAAAATGATTGTAGACAGAGAGGAGAAATCAGAATGAAATCAATTCAAATTGTACGTCTCCTGGTACTCATGACTATATACATAGTATTGATTATCCCACTATGTTCTAGATCTATTTTGCCTTCTTCTGTTGCTGCCCAAGTAGTTTTTACTCAAACTAATGGAAGACAATTAGGTAGAAATCAAAATACAGTATTCATCCAGCCACTCTTTACACAGGCAGCCTATGGAAATAATGATCCTCAGCACAATGGCTTTTACGATTATTATTTTGGAAGGTGCGACCAAAAATGTCTTACTGTTACAATACCAAAAATTTACAATGGCTCTTTTGTCTCAAGCGGCGAGGCAAATGATGTATTGATTAAAGAACATTATGCACATGTTACTGATGCTGATATTGACAAGAATCCAGCCATATTAGAAAAATATGATAAAGTAATCGTACTTCATAATGAATATGTCACAAAAAGAGAATTCAATGCAATAACACACCATTCTCATGTAATCTATCTTTACCCAAACGCACTTTTTGCACAAGTAAAAGTAGATTATAATAAAAATACCATTACATTAGTTAGAGGTCATTGGTACCCAGATAGTAAAAAAGCCAATGGCTTTGATTGGAAATATGACAATACCGAATTTGAAACCGATACATCTTGCGCCAATCCTTATTTTTACCACATTAAAAATGGCGAAATGCTAAACTGTTACCCTGAAAACCTA
>JAGWGC010000121.1 GCA_028867615.1 Nitrososphaerota archaeon
GACATTTATCTATCTGCCTCCACAGGCCAGTAATTAAGACCCCAATAAACTGCTGGCATATTACCTAGTTTTTCTCCTTTTAACAAATATGGCATGCAAATCAAATTTCTAAACGAGCCAACGCTTATCTTCACTCTATAAGGTTCAGGTCTATTGTTAGATACAATGTAATATCCAATTGCACCTCTTCCAGATTCTATTCTACGATAAACTTCATCATTTCCCCCCTTTGGATTTGGTTTTAATTTTGTACGTACAGAACCGGATTTTGGCATCTTTTTTAATGCATCTTTTATTATTCTACAGCTTTCAAACATCTCAAGATAAGGTACTCGAGATCTTGCATACGAATCTCCTTCTTTCATAACTATTGTTTGAAAGTCTAGGTTTTCATAGACATCGTATGGTTCTTTTTTCCTTACATCAAAATCAACACCAGATGCTCTGAGTACAGAACCAGTAGTACCAAGTCTGATAGCATCAGTTCTTGACAGTATTCCACTTCCCTCTGTTCTTGCCTTCAAGAGAGGATTCTGATAGAATACGGCTTCATATTCTTTGAGTCTTTTCTCAAAATATTCAACTTGACGTAAACATCTTTCCTCAAAGTTAGATGGTAAATCATTTCGTACTCCACCAGGTACCAGATATGCATGAGTTACTCTAGCACCAGACATTGCTTCTAAAAGATCAATGAAAAGCTCCCTGTCACCCGCAGGCCACATGAACATAGTAGAATGACCTAAGAATATTCCATAGATAGCTAACCAGTATAAAATATAGATACAACGATTCAGCTCTGCTGCAATGACTCGGATATATTTTGCGCGTTCTGGAACTTCAATTCCCAACAATTCTTCCACTCCAAGACAATATGGATACAAAATATTGGAAGAATCGTGTATTACAGGTCTTTCGAGATGAGGAATGTTTTGAATATAATTTCTATATTCGGCCATTTTTTCTTCTCCTCGATGTACATAACCAGGATCAGGATCACAAGAAACAATGTAATCACCATCGACTTTGATAATTAATCTCATATGTCCAGAACCAGGATGTTGAGGACCTACGTTAAGTGTCATTATTTTGTCGTCCACGGTCTCAAGATGCATTCCTGGAGGTAGTTGGGTTGTCATATTATCTTCCCTTTATCTTGAAATCTTTTCTAAATGGTGGTATATCTGCCCAATCTTCTGGTAAAAGCAATCTTCTCATATCAGGATGACCTTCAAAGTAGACACCAAACATTTCAAAACACTCTCTTTCATGAAATTCCACACTATAAAACACATCACGTAATGACGGGGTTCTTGTTGTATCAGAACCGGGATTTGGAATGTCTTCTCTTGGAACTCGGGTTGCAAGTGCAAAAATTTGTCTTCCAAGTTTTTCATCAGTATAAGATCCTAGATGATAAATAACTTCAATTTCACTTGAATCTGGATAGTCAACTCCGGATACAGATTCTGCATGATCATACTTTAGTTCATCTCGTATAAATTTAGCGACATCTACTATGTCTTCTCTTTTAGTAGTCACCCTAATTCTGTCGGCTCTTACATAGTCTACATGTATTTTATCTCCAAACTTTGATGAAATTTTATCTGCCAAAGATTTTTCAAATGTTGGAACTGGTTTTGGTTTAACAGGAACATCTGGAGACAAGTCTAATCCTTTTTCTTCATAGAATTTTTTTGCCTCACCTTTTGACATTGAATCTGACTTGGTCGTATTTTCAGAATTGTCAGAATGTTCCTCTGTAGTATCTTTAACTTCTATGTCCTTTTCAGTTCCAGAGCTCATTGCTATTTAGCCTTCGTCCGTTTTATTTTTTCTTGAAGTAACATGCATCCTTGAATTAGTGTTTCAGGTCTTGGTGGACATCCAGGAACATAAACATCAACTGGAAGAATCCCATCAATTCCAGGTAGTACATTATACGAGTCAAAATATAATCCTCCAGTTATTGCACATGCTCCCATTGCTATGACATATTTTGGATCAGGCATTTGATCATAGACCATTCTCAATCTAGGAGCCATTTTTCTAGTAATTGTTCCCATTACAACAATAAGATCACATTGTCGGAGAGAACCAAATGCTTCGATAATACCAAATCTTTCAACATCATATCTAGGACTAGAGGCAGCACCAAATTCCACACTACAGCACGCAGTCTCAAGGTGTACTGGCCACAGAGAGTAGATTCTACCCCAGTTGATAGCCATATCAAACGGTTTTCCTACTGCCCTGATAAGGACATCACCGAGCTTTCCAACTAGAACATTAGTAGCATGTGGTGCAGTATCTTGATTAAGTAATTCTTTTATCATTATTCTTCCCCATCCCGAATCTTTGCTATATTTGATTTAAAAGTTACCAAATGTCTTTCCTCCCTGCTTGATACAATGCAAAGGCAAATGCCGCAAAAATTATTGCAAGAAATCCTATTATTGGAAGGGTTGCAGACTTTGGCAAATCAAGAATACTGCTTCCCCAAGCATACAAAAAGATCGATGCAACGTCAAATACAACAAACATCAAGACAAATGAATAATACTGCATCATAAAGTGGGTACGTCCCTCGCCTTGGGGAACTTGGCCAGATTCCATTGGTAAAAACTTGACAGGATTAGGAGTACGTCTTGGTGCAATCATTCTAGAAAGAATCAGGGTTGGCCCTGTTGCTACAATTGCAAATATGAATAACAATAAGATTGGACTGAAACTACTAGCAGCTTCTCCTACCAAAGTAGCTAACAAGCCAGTCGGAGAGTATAAAAATCTATGCACATTATACGATCATAATTTTCATTGCCAACAAATTTTTCAACAATTTTGTTGAAAATGAATAATATCTTCAATTTTACACATAATGGATTTCAACCACTTAATTTCTAAAACATACAAGAATGTTAACTAGCTAACGGTTATTTCTTATTCCTACCAAGCCTAATCGTCAAGGCGCGCCAGAGGGTACGACCTTTTTTAAAGATAGTAGAAGCGCCGCAGGCGCGTATTGTGTAT
>JAGWGC010000122.1 GCA_028867615.1 Nitrososphaerota archaeon
AGTTTTGATATGTTGACCAAGATGCTCTCCTCTCTTTTTCTCAATTGTGAAATTCTGGAGGTCAGTTGATCTTCAGACATGCTCAAGTTCTTTAGTTTTGCCTTGATGTTTGCAAGGTCAAGACCGACGTTTGCAAAGCCAGTTTCAGAGGAATTATATCGGTTTCCAAGACTGTCAGTAATTCTCTCAAGTTTTTTTAGTTGACCCTTTTTGTTTTGGATAAACCTCCTCAAAAGTTCAAGTGATTGTACCAGTCCGTCTACTGATGTACTCAATAAAATAATTTTTGTCAGATGGGAAACCTTGGAGTTTACATCAACTATGACAGCATTGGCATCTGCCTCAAAGAACTGCCCATCGATTGTTACTGCCTTGTAGCCTTTTTTAGACAACTCGTATGCCTTGTCCTTAGAGTCAACCAACACAATATTTCCAAAGATGAAATTTTTTAGCGATTCAAATTTTTCATTACATTTTACAAATTCAGACAAGACTCCAAGAACTCCGTCTCCCTTGTTGATAGATATCTTAGAGTTTGATATTGCATCTAGTGGGATTATTCTTATCTTGGGTAACTTTTTCTCTTGTGCAAATTCAGCAAGCCCAAGCAATGTTGCAAAATCATTTACTACCAACCCCTTGAGCCAGTCCGAGCCAACTGCAAGCAATGGTCTTTCATATTGTTTGTCCCACGTCAAAATTTCAAATACGAGACCTTGAATTCCAAGTCTCCTAGAGTCTTCTTTGAGTTTTGCAATAGAATAATCTTCATGCATTACTTCTTTCACTACTTTGATCTTTGCTTCATATTGTGCAGCAGCTTTGCTTGCCTTTTCGAAAATTAGCGTAGTTTCCTCAATGTCTTTTTCTATTTTCACTCGTCTCTCACGAAGATTCCCAAGTCTTGATTTTAGATCGTTGATCATAGACTCATGTCCAGATCGTACGTGTCTCAGTTTTCTTTCAAGATCTAAAAGGTATTCTTTCTCGTCAAGTATTGATTTTATCCTCAATGAATTTTGTTCTATCTTATTTTGAATGTCGGCTCGTTCTTGCTCAAACTTTGACAATGCAAGTTTTGTTTCGTTTAGTTGATCCGTGAGTTTTCGCACAGTCTCATCAACTCGTAGTTTGTTTGTGGCAATCTGAGATTGTTGTTTTAGAACTTGACTTATTTCCGAGTCAACAGATGCAAGTTCGGCATTTGTAGATTTTCTGGTTTCATTGATGATGCCAATAGAATTTTTTAGTTCAGTTATTTGATTTTCCAACAAGGAACGTTTTCCATCCAGTGTTGCAAGATCCGATTGGATTTCAGGAAGCCTTGAATCTATTTGTGATAACCTTCTTGCATTGGTCGCAAGTTTGCTGTTTGCAGATTCAAATTGGTGCATTGCAGCCGCAATCTCTGAATCAATTGTTGCTTTTGTCTGGTTATACACATTTACTTCATCCATGAACTTTTGTTTTTCTTCTTCAAGTTTTTTTATTTCATCACGGATCTGACCACGTTGTTCATCAAATTTTTTGGCTTCAGATTGGATGGCATTTAGGTTTCTTTCTTTTGAGATTTTGTTAGATTCGATATCCCTTAGCTTGTTAGAAGATTGGATCGCATAGAATCGCTTTAGTTCCCTATCGAGAATATCAAATCTGAGCTGGTTGTTTCTTTCAAGTTCCAATTCATCAATACGTTTTTTTATTTCATCCATCCTAGCAAGTGCAATCTCTAGTCTCCTGTCTGCTTCATCGAGTTGCTTTAGAGATTCAACCTTCTTTTCGTCAAAATATGCAAGGCCGATTATATCCTCAATTATCTTTCGCCTTTCCTCTGCATTAAACTCGGATATTCTGGTGATTGTGCCCTGCTGGACAATGTTGAGCTTGTGGATGCCGCAGTTGGCCACCTCAAGTATGTCTAAAACGTGGTTTCGGAGTACCTTTTTTTGATTTAAATAATAAACATTCTCTCCGTTTTCATCCATTTCCCTAGTAATCGTGACAGTGTTGGAATCTACTGGAATCTTCCTATCAGAGTTGTCAAAGTGACAACTTACACGTGCAATCTTGGCGCCATGTTTTGCATTATCTACATCGTGCAATAATGAACGAAGCTTGTCTACTCTCATCACTTTTGGTGAATTTTCTCCAAGGGAGAATGAGATAGCATCAAGTATGTTGCTTTTTCCCGATCCATTTGCACCAGAGATTGCAACCAATCCTTGCTCAAAGTTCACTAGCGTATTTTTGTACCCAAATGACTTGAACCCAAATATCTCTAGTTTACGTATATGGACCAATGTATCCGATAATGCCTGAACCGAGATAACCGATTATTGACAAGTTTCCTTGAGCTGCAGAATAAAAATTATAATGTGAGATCTTAGTTATCGCGCTTGCCTTCTACAAACTCTCCAAATGCCTTCTTTGCCTCATTATATGGCATCTGGACAGGAGGATGTTTGAAGCAATAAGAGGATATGCTAGTCATTGGGCCATACAGTTTTCTGTCAAGGGCGATCTTTAGTCCTCTAATTGCATCGATCATTATTCCCGCACTGTTGTACGCATCAATCACTTTTAGTTTGAGATCTAACTTGACTGGGATCTTTCCAAAATATTTTCCTTCCAAGTTGATGTAGCAGATCTTTTCATTGTCAATAAAGTCGACATAATCACTAGGACCGATTCTCATCGGGATGTCATAGTCTGCCATTGCCTTGACCGCACTAGTCTTGCTGATTCTCTTGTCTTCAAGTCTTTCTTCATCAAGCATGTTGTAAAAATCCATATCGCCACCAATGTTTAGTTGGTATGTTCCATCAATCTGCACACCTCTATCTACAAAGAGTTTCACAAGCGTCTTGTGAACAACTGTAGCGCCAAGCTGACTCATTACATCATCACCTGCAAGAGGGATCTTTTTGTCAGCAAACGCCTGTTGCCATTTTGGCTCTGATGCGATAAATACAGGAATTGCATTAAGAAATCCAACTCCTGCCTCAA
>JAGWGC010000123.1 GCA_028867615.1 Nitrososphaerota archaeon
TAATTTTGTAGTTAGTGAGTTTGAATGCGAATTCGCTTATGCAGTTCAAATGTATATGGGGAAAAGGGATGATTTGGGAAGGCGTTATATAGTTAAAACTTATGGTCAAGGTATAGAACCATATAAAAGAAAACCTACTAAATTTGCATTTATTGACCGTCTACGGGACAGTTCTGCAACTTCAACATCTGAGCCATCCCATCGTTAATCTGTTTTGCAAATATTATAGTTCTGCATGCGTTAAATAATGCTCTTGATTTATCCTTGCTAGATAATTCACCTATTTTAATACCAGTTGTTAAATCTGGTTGACTATCTGCAAATTCTGCGGATATTTTATCTCTTAATAGTTTTAGTTGAGGATTCATTGGATCACTTTAATTCTAACTAGTTGAGTTTGTGATTCATAATCTACAGAAGAATACTCCAATACTTCAAATACTCTTTGGCATCCACCCTCTTCAGGTTTTCCATCTGCATAATTTAAAAGTTGTAATTTTGAACCTTTACATATTGTCATGTAGAGTATTATAATTATCTCACATAAAAGCCTTTCTATTAATTCAGTACAAAATCTTGATGTGTGTACTCTTCTGCGGGAGAACAAAATTATTAGAGTATCGGTATAAGGTTTAAATATAAGGTAACCGTAAATAAATCAAATGAATATTATACAAAAACTCTTTATTATAAACTATACCGACATTATTTGGCACTACATAACCCGCAGGTGAGTACACACATGAAAAAATGTAGAACTTGTAAGCAATTATTGGATGAAAATAGTTTTGATCAGATATACTTAAAACAATATGATAAAATAGTTATATGTGGAAATATATGTAAAGATTGCAAAAATAAACGTAGAAAAACAGAAAATAATAGAAATAAAGGCTATTTAAATAAAATAAAAATCAAACTAATTAATGAAATGGGCGGTAAATGTGTTTGTTGTGGATTGACTCAATGGTGGATACTTACATTAGACCATATTATTCCAATAAAAGGAAAAAATAGAGAACATTCTTATAAATTATATTATAAACTACTTAAAGACTTAGAATTACGCAAAGATTTTCAAATTATGTGTTATGGGTGTAATAGTAGTAAGAATGACGGAGAAAAATGTACATTAAACCATTATATATCGGTATAGATCACATAAAGACTTTAGAACGGCTTAAACCAAGATTTCTTTGCTAGGCATACATGACCGTTTTCGTCTATTCCTATCTTCATAGTCTTATCTAATGGACAGGTTATAGCAGTTCCATTTTCAAGTTTAGTAATATCTACCTGATAGTGTCTATGATCCTGTAAAATTAAAACTTCCGCGGAAGGTTCAATAACACGCATCATTTATTGAGCACCTCTACTGTTATCTTGCCATCCTTGAGAGTAACAGATTTCTGAATAAAACCAAATTTTCTCCATGACCAGATTTTTATTATAAGTGACTGTCCTTCTTGTATTGTCGTTTGGTGTTCCTGCTTGAACCCAAATAATATTCCAAAGGGTGTCTGTAAATCTATTTGACTCTGTGACATATATCATTTCGTACCGCTAAGCTATATAAATAAAATGACTATATAAAGAAGATGGTTATGCTATTTTTATTGCAGATTCTACAAGTTTTATAGCATTTTCTACAGATTCTATACGAAATAGACGCTGTGACTCTGTAATATTTGGGACTTTTCTAGCCTGTAAATCAGAAAGATATGCTTTATATTCTGATAGGTGCTGAGAATGAGGATCTACCATAGATAGACTTATATCTTCAGTTATATAAATGTATAGTTATGACTAGTACTATTCCACCTTCAAAAATACACGGATGTATAACTATTTTACCTTGTGAAGTTTGCGAATTATTTAATAAAGTTTTACCCAAATTACCTAAAGAATTTTATGAAAAACAATTACAAAAGTATAGTGTACCAATATGACTAAAATAATCGCTACAAGTGATACTCATGGTCTACATAGAGACTTAGATGTCCCCGATGGAGATATTTTCTTATATGCAGGAGATTTTTCAATGCTAGGCGAACTGAAAATTCTAGCAGATTTTAATGAATGGTTGGGACAGTTACCACATAAGCATAAGATAATGATTGCAGGGAATCATGATAGATGTTTTGAAAATAAAAACAAAGATGTTGCAAGAAAATTATTGACTAATGCAACTTATCTAGAAAATACTGGTTGCGAAGTTGATGGAATAAATATTTGGGGAAGTCCAATAACAAGTACGTTATCATTTTGGGCTTTTGCATATACTGAAGAGTCTGAGAGATACAAGGTATGGGATCAAATGCCTGAAAATCTGGATATACTTTTAACACATACTCCGCCAAATGGAATACTCGACAATACTGTATCAGATGAAAATGTAGGAGATAGATTACTCAACTCATATATTGCAAAAAATAAACCAAAATATAATATATTTGGACACATACATGAAAGTTATGGATATAAAGAAGGTAATTTTACAAAATTCTACAATGTTGCCGCGGTTAATGAAGTATATCTTTTACAAAATCCACCTGTTGTTATAAATATTTAAATAGTCATATTACCTAGAGAAATTATTCGGAGATAAGAGCCATTGGCTCTATTGTACAAAGGCAACGCTTCGCTTAGGAGCGACCTCTGCACTCCGAAACGTTTATATACAGTATTTACTATAATATTGCGTTGGGTGGGAGCAATCCCGCCTGACAGACTATTAATCAGCGAACTAGGCGTTCAAAAAGACCACGCCTACCTCGTCCGTCTGCAAAGCGGAAAGGTCATTAATAGGGGAAATATGGCAACAGCGTGATGCCCGCTACCTTTATATTATCTTTCAACTAAATATATTTTAGCAGGCTCGTATAGTAGTAATTACAATGGACTCA
>JAGWGC010000124.1 GCA_028867615.1 Nitrososphaerota archaeon
AAGAGATCCGCAATATTTTTTTCTTCTTTGCATAAGACAGTATCATGTCATCTAGTGATTTGAAATTATAAGAGTCAGGTATTGCAATTACAAGTTTTATCTTACCATATTCTAAATCAAGAAGTATTTCTACATCAGAATTTGTTTCCTTGACCCAATCTCTTCCGGTTATACCTACATCATACAGACCTGCAAATACCAGATTTGGAATTTCTTGAGGTCGTAGCATCTTGACCGCAATTTGTGGATCATCCAATATCACACGATAGGTTCTATCTCTTCTAACTACACGTGTCCATGATCTTTCAAGTATCTTAAAAGTCGCTTCTTCTATACTGCCTTTTGGAACAGCAAATTTTACTATAGTCAATGTAGTCCTAACAAACTTCTTTGGATATATATTTAGTCGCCTAGAGATTCTCTAGAATCTCCCTTGCCCTGGTTACTGAGATATTTCCTTCTCTGGTCATTTGTGCTATTACATGAGATATCTTTTCGGGTGGAACGCCAGCACTTGCGGCTATGTTTTGTGCATGTAATTTCATGTGTCCTTTTTGAATCCCCTCTGAAGATAATGCTCGTATAGCGCTAAGGTTTTGTGCAAGGCCTGCAGCTCCTATAATACAAGATAATTCACGGGCTGATTTTACGCCTAGAATTTTCACACAGGTCTTTATCATAGGATGAATGTTTATGATTCCACCAACTATTCCTACTGACATTGGTACTTCAATTTCCCCAACTAGATTTCCATCTTTGTTCTTTTTCCATTTTGTAAGTGAGGTGTATTTGCCATGTCTTGATGCATATGCATGTGCTGCAGCTTCTATTGCTCTTGTATCTTGCCCAGTAGAATTCGCAACTGCTATTATTCCATTCATTATTCCTTTATTGTGTGTAACAGCCCTGTAAGGATCATTTGCAGCAAACTCATAAGCCCAAATTATGTTATTTACAATATCTTCTCCACCTAATTCTTCTTTGTCAAATATAGCATTACCCTTCACCAATCTTTTTGTTGAATAATTGGATAGTATTTTCAGAATTACCCTTCCCCCAGTTATTTTCTCAATTAGTGATGCAACCGCTTCACACATTGTATTAGTTATATTAGCACCCATTGCATCACCTACATCTATTAGAATTTCAACTACAAGCATAGGACCTGACTCTGTTATAACTTCTTTACATGAAATTGTTTTGGCTCCTCTTCCCATTTTTGAGAGAGTTTTACTTTTAGAGTTTGCAAGAATAATAATCTCTTCAGATTTTTCCATTATTTTCGAGGCGCCAAATTTTACATCAACTTCAACAACCTGAATTTGACCAACACTGTACGAGTTATCAGCTTCCATTGTAAAGCCTCCATGTTTTCTTGCAATCTTAGCTGCTTTTGATGCTGCCGCAATGACTGATGGTTCTTCGATTACCATTGGAATGAGATAGTCCTTTCCATTTATTTTGAAATTTGTTGCTATTCCAAGTGGATATGACATAGTTCCAATTGCGTTTTCAACCATGTTGTTGGCTTGATCAAAGCTAATACCTCCTTCGCTCTTCAGAATCTGGATGTCTTCTTTCGAAAGATCAGAGAATGATTCCAGTACTTTTAGTTTTTCGGCCCTTGTCTTTTCATGAAATTTTGGAATTGTTGAATCAGTCAATTTACTTAACAACCCTCAACAGTTTATCGTCTTTGCTGTCTGGAAATCCTTGTCCATCTGTATTTCCTGTAAGTATGTACAGATAGTTATCAGGTCCTACTCCAACCTCACGAATTCTTCCTAGTCCATCTAATATGATCTTTTGTGATGTGACATTACCGTTAGAAATAGGAAGCTGATACAAGGCATTGCCGCGAAGAGTAGCTAATATGAGGCTATTTTTGAAATCAAGATTTCCTGAACCATAGTATGCAATTCCTGCAGGTTCTATGCTGATATCATAACATTTGAGAGCAGGTTGGTACTCCTTTGATCCAGAGCATTCTTGGTTTGGCCAGCCATAGTTTTTGTCTTTCTCAATAAGGTTTATTTCATCATTTTTTGTGGGTCCTTCTTCAGTCTCGTAAAGAGTTCCTTGATCATCCCACGCAAGTCCCTGTGGGTTTCTATGACCAAGTGAATAAACGGGTGAATTTGGATCAGGATTATCATTTGGGATAGAACCATCATCATTTAATCTTAATATTTTTCCAGCAAGCGAGGTTATATCTTGGGCAGCATTTTGATCAGTTGCATCACCTGTACCTATGTAGAGTTTTTTGTCAGGGCCAAATTTGATTACACCACCGTCATCAAATTCCGCACCGGGAATTTTATCAAGTATCACCTTTGCATCTACTATTTTGTCATTAGATTCTGTAATTCGTAGTACTTTATTCCATAGCTTGTCTCCCTCTTTGTATGTATAGTAAACATACAAGAAATGATTTTGTGCAAAATCTGGATGTGCGGTTACTCCGAGAAGACCTGCATCTGAAATATCAGCAACCCGGAAATCAGCTACAGATTCGTTCACAAGTATACCATGGTCTATAACTCGTAGCCTTCCGACTTTTTCAGTAAAAAAGATTTTCCCATCGCCAAATGTTAATGCCCATGGATTTTGCAGATTTGTTGCAACAATTTGCACTGCATCATTTCCTGAAGAACTAGTATTTGGTTTTGGAATTACAATGGAACCTGATGGTGAAGTAATAATCAAGATGGAAGCTGCAACTGCAGCAACTATTGCCAATATTCTAGTTTTTTTATCCACGGTACAAAGACTTTAGAAATCCTATTAATTATTTCTAAATTCTTTTAAAGAGTATATATCACCCTTGAGGCTTTTCTTCACTTAGCGGGGTGGGGAAGTCAGACTAAGGGGCTAAGTCATCCCGGCGGGCTCAT
>JAGWGC010000125.1 GCA_028867615.1 Nitrososphaerota archaeon
AGAAAGGAAACAAGTTTTATCTTTACACCGGAAGAGGCCCATCCGGAAAAATTCACATGGGGCATCTTCTCCCATGGATTTTCACAAAATATCTTCAGGAAAAATTTGATGTCAACTTGATATTTCAGTTAACTGATGATGAAAAGTTTCTGTACAGCGATGGAAAATCAATGGATGATGTATCAAAGTTTACACAAGAAAACATCTTGGATATAATTGCCATTGGGTTTGATCCTAAAAAGACAAAGATCCTAATTGATACAAAAGACATCAAACTGATTTATCCCATATCACTTGAAATAGCAAAAAGAATTACATATTCTACTGTCAAGGCAGTTTTTGGATTTGAAAATTCTACAAACATAGGTATGATTGGGTTTCCACCAATACAGGCAGCACCGTGTTTTTTACCATCAATAATTGAAGGGCGTCCCACCCCTGTTCTCATACCTGCAGCAATAGACCAAGATCCCTATTGGAGAGTAACAAGAGATATTGCTGAAAAATTAGGATATCCAAAGCCTGCCCAGATTCATTCCAAGTTTTTGCCGGGGCTTGGCATGCAAGGAAAAATGTCTTCTTCAATTCCCGAGACTGCCATATTTACTACAGATGATGACAGTACAATAGACAAAAAGATTTCAAGTACATTTACTGGTGGCCAGCCCACTGTTGAGCTTCAACGAAAACTTGGTGCAAACTTTAGCATATGTCCAGTATTTTGGTATCTAAGATATTTCTTTGATACTGAAAAGGAATCTGATGAGAGAGCAAGAAAGTGCAAGGGTGGACAGTTACTATGTGGAGAATGCAAGTGCAACCTAAAAGATGCTACCAAGCCTTTCTTATCAGAGTTCAAGAAGCAAAGAGAAAAAGCAAAAGATCAAGTAGGCAAGTTCATGTTTGATTAGTCAATATGAAAATAGATATTACATGTGCAGATAATTATGAAGCACAGAAACTTGCTAGCCTAATATACATAAAAGATGATAATGAAATTTTCATCAGTGGTATTTTAGAGATAATTGAAAATGAGATAGTCATATCTCTAAAAGACAAATCTGCCCACAGTGTACTGTTCAAAGACAAGTTTCAGGCAGAATTTTTTGCAGATTTTATCCAGTCTGTAATTGATGATATAAACAAAATCACAGAGACCAAAATTCGTGAAGATGTTGTTGAGATAACAAAAGAGTAATTTCAGACAAGAGACTTGTCCATTTCCTGAGTGACCAGTTCCTGCACCTTGAGAAAGTATAGTCGAGTTGTATATGGCATGTCATCAAGGTTATCAGATATTGCTATCATGAGATAACGAACGGCTCGCTTTGATATATTGAGGTTGAATTTCAGATAAAGAATTGGATCTTGTTTTACGCCAATTTTATCTACAAGCCACGGTGGAGCCATCTCCTTTGCTTCCCCAATTACTTTATTGTACCAGAGCGCTATATTTTCAGGATCAAGGCCTTCCTTCAGACCTGTTATATCAGAAGACATTTTGCTAAACATTCTGTCTGTTAATTCTTTCAATGTCTTACTAGACATTTTAGAGTTTTATGGAACCTACTCAAAGATTGAAAAGTTGTTTGTCAACTAAGTATATTTCCATCAGCATCAATCTCAGAGTTTTTGATTCGTGTTGTAGAGATACGTGTACCATCCTTGGCAAGAGCCATGGGGACAACAATCACTGCAACTGGAGGAGAGTTTCTTTCTGCCCGCAACTTGTTCAAATCTTTGCCTTTTGACGAAGTCTCCTCACTTACTACCAATGCTTCCACTTCTTTTTCCAATACTGCCGGACCAAAATCATTGTCAAGTTTGCTTATCACATACTTGGAATTTGGAAAATTTTCTTTTATTACATCTTCTAGTGTTTTGTATCGTTTAGAGTAATCATTGATGGGGGTTTTTCCTTTTTTCCTTGCAAGTTCATCACTGGTCAGACCTATGATAACTTTGGATGATATTGAAAATCCATTTCTTAAGAGTTCGAGATGCCCCCTGTGGATAATATCAAATGTACCGCCCAAAGCCACAAGTTTGAATCTAGTCATAATTAATATCTTGTATTTATGGCCTTTATCATTTAACAAGTACTACATTAATTGATGGTACTGCAGAGGAAAGAGGAACAGAGTCATAATTCCACACATATGTCTCAACAAAATAGGATCCTGCCGTATTTGGCCTCCAGTCTACTGATACATTTTGACTTCCTGGACCAAGAAATATTCCCTCGTATTTTCCTATGAATGCTACTTGTCCACTGAATTGTTTGACTTGAACATAGTAGATAAACGACTGGGTAGAATTGAGAAGATATTTTGCATCGCTTGATATCTTTACAGATGCGTTTACTGGAATTGTAGAATACGAAGTTCCATTAGGGTTGGTTATCACAGTATTACTTACAATCACAGGTAGCGTCACCTGTACACCATTTACAGGAATCAGTTTTGATTGATAGTTATCGGATTCTGCAACTATCATGTAGGACTGTGCCCTAGTGTTTGAATTTGAAGTTATGCTGAATTGAGAATCTTTCCCAGGGTCAATAGAAATTGGATCAGATATTCCTATAGCAACTATTCGTTGAAAGGCATCATATGATATCAAGTAGAGTTTCGTATTGGTAGATTGCTGTGCTCCATTATTTGTTATATTACCAGAAATGAGCAAGTTGTCAGAGACTTGAAGAGAACCAGGGGAAATTTGCAAGAGTTGTTGCTTTGCAGATGATGACTGGAATCCTGCAATTTTTACTTGGATTTGAGTGATAGAAGGGTCCGCTTTTGTAGATGATATCATGAAAGGAGCTTTGCCCCCAGGCTGTATTACCTGTAAAAGAGTTGTTCCGGTTTTGT
>JAGWGC010000126.1 GCA_028867615.1 Nitrososphaerota archaeon
TCCATGTTAGGCATCTAACTCTCCCTCTTCTGCGGATAGTTGACGCGACTCATCGGTCGCCACTTTGACATCTCGTTCGATGTCGCGGATCAGTGCTCGAAGGGCCGCAATCCCTGCGATACCGTCACGCATTTGTTCGTGGCTCATCTTGCCTGATTCGCAAGCGGCCACGAGTTTCTTGAGGATCACGTCCTCACGGTCTTTACTTCGTCGTGTAATCTCGTGGAGGAGTGCCGTACCACGCATCGACTGCACTTGCAGATCGATCCGGTCCATTACCCTTCCCTCGTCAGATCACCCTGCATCGCGAGGCGCGGCAGGTACAGGAGTGAACTCCCGCTAGTGCGCTGCACATCTTCCAGCACCTTGAGTGCAAGCACGTCGATGACACAATCCATCGTCTTCTTCATGAAGTCGATGGTCTGCTCAATCGAGCGTCCGTCATCTCGATGCTCGTGGTACCACTTCGCTACGTCAGAGATCCCTTCCTTCGCTGTCTGATACATTTCCCCTCCTTACAACTCTGGCATCTCTGGAATATCACTCGACGGCTCGTACCCGTTCGAGTTGCTTTCATCGAGCGCGTCCGGTGACGCGGCACTCGCGATTGGTGTCTGCTTATGACCCGCCATCAGGGACTTCATCATCTTCATGTTGAGTCCGGCGTTGATCCCGCCCATCAGCCCTTGTGAGAACGATTCTCCGAATCCCATTATGAGTACCGTTGCATGAAGGTGGTGTTGTCCAGAATCTCCAGCACCCCGCCCGCGTGGTAGACGATCCACGAGTTGACTGGAACGACCTTGCTCCCGCCGAGGCTGGAGTGTGAGACGACCTTGTCGCTCGTAACCTGCTCGGCCTGAACGGACGAGCCTTCTTTGATTGTCTTCGTAACGATTGCCATTACTTCACCTTCGAGTATCCGGTTGCGATGTCCTTCGAACTGACACCATGACCAACTGCCTTGTTCGGAGACAGATGCATCGTCTCCTTCGCGTTCTTCAACTTGAGATCGCTCGCTCCACCACTCTTCCCTCCGGTCGGGTACTTGGCTTGCGAGTCAGTATGATTATCGAGCTTCCCTTTACGGCTATTCGTGCCACTCGCATTGAGCGGGAAGCCTTTCGTGCGCTCGGTAACCTTTGCTTCTTGTGATCCACTCCCTTGCGGAGTGGACTTCTTGAACGGGTTGCCCATTAGATGACCGATCCTTTCTTGTTGCGTGGAGCGACCTTCTCCTCGGACTTCACAGGCTTGTCGGTACCAAGGGTCTGCTCCGTCCTCGGTTCATCGATGTAGCCGAGGTTCTTGCCGTCGAGGTAGCGGAAGAGCGACTTCGAGTCCTGCATCGGTTCGGGCTTCGTGACCTTGAGGTCACTCTTCCCTGCCTTCCCTTTCCCCATCGCGAAGCGGCCACTTCGGAAGTCTCGCGGCATGTCCGCACGGACGTTATTCGTCGCGCCGACGTTCATCTGCATTGCCGTGAACGAGCCGGTGGACGAGACACGCATCCGGCCACTCCCTGTCTTCATTCCTGTCTTCTGTTTCATGCCGCTACCTTTCCTTCGTGTGGGCAGTACCCAAAGAAACCGCGAGACGTATTACAGTTCATACAGAGAACTCGGTACCCCTTCGGGTAGCCTTCCTGTTGTAGCCAGTGGTAGAACTTTTTATTTTGCTCTTTGAGTTCCAGACGGTGTTGTCTCCCTCCCCCCTCAATGTGATCAATACTCAAGAACTCTGGACGAGTCTCACCGCAACACGCGCACTTGTTGCCGTACTCGTACATCGCCATTGCGCGAAGCTCATCGCGACGATCTTTTTCATAAATACGGCGACGAGCGAGAATCCGGTCACGATTATTTTCTCTCCATCGCTTGATAGAAGACTTACCTACAGGAGAGGCGTTCCACCGTGCTTTGTTTTCTCGCGTACGTTCGGGATTTGCTAACTGCCAAAGCCTAGCCGGAGTCATGACTCTCCTCCGGTCAAGCCTGTTAAGGGGTTCGAGTCTTGATTCACAGAGGCTGTAGCAGGACCACCCTGACCACCAGTCGCTTCCTGCGACTCCGCATTCCCACTACCACCACCAGAAATCTGTGCGAACTGTTGAAGTTCTTGTAGCTTGTCCTGAAGCTGCTTCTTCTCGTCGTCAGATAACTCGAACTGTTCGGGATTGATGTTGACGAACTTGAAGATCCGGTCGAGGATCTTCTCAGGGTTGTACTTCTTGAAGAAGGCTTGCAGCAGGAGCGGATTCTGTCCGATGACCTGCATGACGGCCATGACCTTCTGGAAATCTTTTGCGCGGCTGATCGTTGCCTGGAGCCCTCGGACCTTGAAGTTCACGTTCTGGAAGGCAACGAATCGCTCCTCCGGTGTCATCTTGGCGAACTGGAGGATGGCCTGCTGATTCACAGCCGACTTCAGGTACTTCATCTCGATGTGATGCATGTCCTGAAGGATGACGTTCCACGCCTTCCAGACCAGAAGCTCCATCGCTTGTTCGAGATCACCGACAATGCTCTCAAGGAGGCTGCTGTTGTTCTGCGAGGCTTGCACGACCTCGGTCGCCTTGACCTGACGCTCAGGGAGTTGACCCATCTGGATGGAGTTCATCAGTGAGGCTTGATCGAACTCGCGCTTGACGATGTTCAGCATGATCTGAGCATCTGGCTGGATCGTGCCGGTCGAAACCGTTTCGAGGACCTTCACGTCTGCAGGCATCTCCGACTTC
>JAGWGC010000127.1 GCA_028867615.1 Nitrososphaerota archaeon
GTCAAGACAATGCAGTACAAGTGGATAGCGCTAACAAATACAACGATCTGCGTATTGATGGCATCCCTTGATGCTAACATTCTCATCATAGCTCTGCCCAGACTTGTTCCAGATCTGCATGTCTCACTGATTGAGACAATATGGATAATACTCTCATACGGCCTTGTTACCTCGTCAGTTCTTCTCAGCTTTGGCAGGTTGGCTGATATGTTTGGAAGGGTTAAACTCTATAATTTTGGGCTAGTACTCTTTACGATTGCATCTTTTCTCTGTAGTCTTGCACAGACTGGAACAGAGCTTATACTGTTTAGGATACTCCAGGCGTTTGGTGCAGCATTTCTTTTCTCTAACAGTGCTGCAATCCTGACTGATGCTTTTGATGTAAAAGAAAGGGGCAAGGCTCTTGGCCTCAATCAAGTGTCTATTGTGATTGGTTCTGCATTAGGCCTAGTGCTTGGGGGTATATTGACTGAAACACTTGGCTGGAGAGCAATCTTTTGGGTCAATATACCAATAGGAGTTTTTGCAATTGTCTGGTCTCGCGCAAAACTTAGGGAACTTGGGACAATAATAAAAGGCAAGATAGACTGGATTGGAAATTCAATTCTTGTTACGGGGCTTGTCATGATAATGTTGGGAATAACTTTTGGCTCTCTTCAGGTGGTGAATTTTTTTGTTTCACTATTTCTTTTGGCTGGAGGATTTGGCATGTTGGTGTTGTTTGGGTATGTTGAATCCAAAGTGAAAGAGCCAATGTTTGATCTATCTCTTTTTAAAATAAGATTTTTTTCTGCGGGGAACATTACCATATTTCTAAATGCATTGGCAAGAGGTGCTTTAGTGCTGATAATGGCATTTTACCTACAAGGACCATCTATGCGCCTCACTCCGTTTACAGCTGGCCTTTATCTGATACCGGTATCTTTCACAATTGCAACATTTGGGCCAATTAGTGGATGGTTATCAGACAAGTATGGTTCTAGGTTTCTTACTGTGCTTGGGTTGGTGGTGTCCGCAATTGGATTTCTGATGCTTTCCCAGATTGGGCCTAAAACAGGCTTTGGTGATTTGGTCTTACCTCTTTCACTAGTGGGCACGGGGATGGGACTCTTTGCATCTCCCAATAGATCATCAATAATGAATTCAGTTCCACCTCAAAGGCGTGGGGTTGCAGCAGGAATGAGTACTACTCTTGTAACCCTTGGCAACATGATTAGCTTAGGAATATCGTTTGCACTGCTTGCTAGTACCGTTCCATTGTATGAACTGGAATCAATTTTTCTGGGTTCTCCTGGTAACCTGAACACTGAAGCGGCAATACCACTCTTTATCAAATCTATTCACCTGATATTTTACCTCTCGACATTTGTCTTGATAATATCTATCATTCCTGCAATAGTGCAACGTTCTCAAAAGGAACATGTGATATACTGATAAACTCTTTTCGGATTTTTACAAAAATGACTCGTAGGTAACACTTGTTTGCTTTTTAAACCTGTGAATCCGGCGCTAGACATAAAGAACCTTGTTTACTTGTTGCTCACAGATGCATTCAAAAAAAACCGATGTTTTTGAAACAATGACATCTAAGGTGGAAAATGAATTTCCGCAATGTTCCAGAATCCATGCTGAATGGGAGTTTGTACTGACTGACAAAAAAACTAGGGAAATAAAAAACACCAAGAAATTTCAAATACTAGCAATTCAGAATGATGCCGAGCGATATACACACATTGGTATCATCATTTCTGAATTAAGCAATGAATATGTGCAACTTCCTGACTTGGTAGAGAAATTTTTGTTGGAGATGAAAAAATATACTGAAACAAACATTGATGATAATACGAGCCGTAAAAAAATACATAATTCATATGGATTTGAATTTACAAGGAACGTCTATTTGTATACTGACAAGCTGCTTGTATCAGAAGATGTATTACAAAAACACTTCAAAAAAAATAATTTAGTTTTGCAAGTCAGGGCAGCAAAACATAATCTATCTGTATAACTGGCGCACTATGAATTAAAAATGATTCACATGGTTTTGTGAATAATCTGCCAAATTGAATCTCCATTGTTTTGGCATGATCTGACTGATTCAATCTCGGATGGATGTGTGAGTGGAGTTATTCACAGAACTTGTTTAGTAGGACTGTTATCTATCTAGAACCTCAATAACGACTAAATATTCGATGATGAAAATCGAGTGCATGGAAGTCATTCCCACAGGACGTCTTGAACTCTTGTCAGAGATGGAAGAAAAATATGAAAATAAAGACAAGGAATACTTTGTTGGTCTATTGGATGATGATGATTTTGTGATAAGATGCAGGGCAGTCTGCATTCTTGTGGACATGGGCGGAGAGGATGTCGTACCACATGTTGCAAGTGTGTTAAAAAATGATCCAAATGAATTGGTAAGACACGAGGCTGCATTTTCTCTGGGACAAATGTGCTTGAGAAGTGGCATAAAGCCACTAGAAGATGCAACAAGAAACGATCCGAGTCTTTTTGTACGACATGAAGCAGCTGTTGCACTTGGGGTAATTGGTTCTCAAGATGCAAAGGAAACGTTACAAAAAGCACTAGACGACTCTAGTGAACAAGTTCGAGACTCGGCAGTGGTTGCACTGTCAAATCTAAAATTCATGGAAAGCCTGTCAAAAAACGAAAAGTTT
>JAGWGC010000128.1 GCA_028867615.1 Nitrososphaerota archaeon
TAGTACTTGCTATTGCAATAATATCAATAATTGCAGTATCAGCAAAGACTGGACTAAGATTTATGCCAAAATACTAGGACGCTCTACTTTTTCATTTTTTATTACCGACATAGTAAAGGAAATATACAACTGAAAGACAACTTCGATATGCAATATACTCCTATTTTCATCGCATTAATTTTATCTCTGTCAGCATTATCAATTCCTATCTTCGCACAAACAACATCATCAGCATCTCCACCTGCACCAGCATTGATTACAACCAATATTGATAGGCCATCATATACTCTAGGTGACACCATTGTCATCTCAGGTCAAGTGCAGGCAGTAGTAGTTGGAACTCCACTGGTCATACAGATCTTTGATCCAAACAATGGCCTGGTTCAAATAGCACAAATTGACGTATCACAAGACGGCAAGTACACAGATACCATCAAGGCAGTAGGACCATACTGGAAATTAAACGGGGTATATACTGTCAAGGTGCAATATGGCCCTCCAAATGTAACTGCTCAAACTACTTTCGCTTTTCAAAGTACACCCACTATCACAAGTAATGTGTTTCAACTTAAAGACCCCAATAGTCAACAGACTTTCAATGTCAATTACACCATAAGTGGCGGAACCATAAATACAATGACCATAGATGCCCAGAGTTTATCAGTGATTGTTTCAGTAAATTCCACAAGTGACGGGACGGTCACCTTGCAATTGCCAAGAAGTTTGATCGATGCAAAGACAAGTTCAGGTCAAGATGATACGTTCATCATCTTAATAGATGGAGCAGAAGTCAAACCACAAAGTGAATCGGCAAACAATGATTTTAGAAACATAACTGTTCAATTCTTACAAGGAGATCAAGATATAGAAATAATCGGTACACAGATAGTTCCAGAGTTTGGCCCAATCGCAGCTCTAGTACTTGCTATTGCAATAATATCAATAATTGCAGTATCAGCAAAGACTGGACTAAGATTTATGCCAAAATACTAGGACGCTCTACTTTTTCATTTTTTTAAATATACATAAATATCCATTATGCTTAATCGCCAATAAGATGAGTACTCATAAAGAATATGCGTTGATCGCAATTCTTGCTACGGCAGCTGTAGTAGGTGTTGTACCTGCTTTTGCAGCAACCAACCCATATCTAGCATGCCCCGACTGTAACGACACCAGCAACATTCAACAAATACCACCAATAGCAATAACGGTGACAACTGACAAACCAGTTTACGATCACAATTCACAAATTATGGTCACTGGACATGTTGCGAATCCATACCCAGGACAAGATGTAACCATAGAGGTAACAAGCCCATCAGGCAATGTAGTATCAGCGGCTCAATTACCCTTAGACAACAGTGGAAATTTTGTTACAAAATTAAACACTGCTGGCAGTCTCTGGTTTGAGAATGGACAATATGCAATTACAGTACAACAAGGAGACCAACAAGCAAGAGTTAATTCAGCTGTATTCCAACTCACAGGCGAAGTACAAGCACAAACACCACCAGCAATTCCAGAGTTTGGCCCAATCGCAGCTCTAGTACTTGCTATTGCAATAATATCAATAATTGCAGTATCAGCAAAGACTGGACTAAGATTTATGCCAAAATACTAGGACGCTCTACTTTTTCATTTTTTATGACATGTCTTAGTGAAAACATAGATCTCATACATCTTTTGCAGCAATAAAATATACAATCAGAAAGTGTGAAAACATAACGATGTAGTGTTACACGTATTTTGGATCAAAGTTTCATTAATTTCAATATTAAAAATAAACAAGGTATGCATCACAAGTCTTATACGATCCCAACAGCATTGAACCCCATTAACCACATCGCTTGTGAAATAACATTTGCCCATTAAATTTTAATTGTCTTTTAAATATACATAAATAGTCTTACTTCATAATCGCCAATAAGATGAGTACTCATAAAGAATATGCGTTGATCGCAATTCTTGCTACGGCAGCTGTAGTAGGCATCATGCCGGCATTTGCTTTATCACCGGCAGATACAACAATGAATTCAAGCCAAATCAGCCCCAGTACTGGATCTCAACAAATTCTGCCAATTGCAGTGTCTACAGACAAAAGTGCATACGACAGACAGTCAATAGTAATTGTTACAGGACATGTCCAAAATTCCATAGGCGGACAAGCTGTTACCATGAAAGTTTCAGACCCCAATGGAAATGTTGTAGAGGTAGATCAGATAACGTTGAACAGCAACGGTGATTTTCAAGATAAAATCAACACCTCAAGCCCCTTATGGTCAGCAGGTGGAACTTATACCATTTATGTTCAAGCTGGCGCACAACAAGGACTACTTTCAACAACAACACAGTTCACACTACCTGGCGGCGGACAGTCAAATTGTGCACCGCAACAACTTGCAGCTACAACTGGTAGTGAAATGTATTGTATCGACTACACCATCAATGGTGGAACGGTTTCTGGAGCAACATTGGATACTGCATCAAAAGCCCTTGTTGTAAACATACAAGCAAACAACGATGGTCAGATCACTCTTAACATTCCAAGA
>JAGWGC010000129.1 GCA_028867615.1 Nitrososphaerota archaeon
AATAAACAGCCTTGCAGCAAATACATCAAAGATTCTCAAGATAAAAAATCAACATCACAATGGTGTAAGAAAAAATGAGGCACTTGTTGTTGTAGAAGCAGTTGATCCAGTTCTAGCTTCATCTGCAGTAAATCTTTTATTCGGAATAGACAAGATTGCGATTGCAAAAGAAGTAGAAAATAACTTTGATTCTGTTTTGTCAACCATTACAAATACTGCTTTGAGCTTGCTCTTAAAAGGAGAAAAATTTTATGTTAAAGTTGAAGGAAAAACAAAAAAATTCCTAGCAAAAGATTTGGAAATTGCATCGACTGCAATGTTGGTGGAGAAGAGTATGCATCTGGAAGCAAAACCTGGCTCAGAATCAAACCATGATAGACTCGTATACGCCTATCTCACAGATACATATGCCTACGTGTGTATTTTTGTAGACCGGGGATTAGGTGGCATCCCATACAACTCACAAAAAGAAAAAATTCTATGTTGTATTCATGATGAGCTTTCTGCCATAGCATGTCTTCAAACCATAAAGATGGGCTTTGAGGTAAAGATACTGATTTGTTATCATAATGAATCAAATTTGCTCAAATTAGTCAAGATCGTAAACAAAATACTGCCAAGAATAATTGAAGAAAATATAGTCCTTCACATATGCAAGATGAATGGATCTTCAGGAATATCAACCACAATCACCTCAATAACTCAGGTGATGATATCAATAGCATCAAGGGAGAAGATTGGAAGAATCTCTTTGGGAATATCTCCTATGATCTTTCCAGCATCATTTTGTGAATACAACGCAAGCCTGGCATTTCAGAACAAGATTATTCCATGGTTTTCTCTTTCCGGCATAGACTCGGAAATTTTGGAAAATGCAAAGGAGATAGGATTGGAAAAATATATTGAGAACTTGGAAGATCTTTGTAAGAAACATTCCAACTATAAGAAAATCCCCATATCCGAGATATCAAAACATGCAAAGAATGCATTAAAGACCCTCAAGTGCATCCAAGTTACTGCAGGTCCAAAAAACATACATGATATAATTGACTCATTAAAATCAAATCATTGAGAATTTAAACGGGTCAAATTTACTTTCTGTTATGAAAAAGATAGGGGGATTCATCTATCCTTGGGGAAATGGTCATTTTACAAGAATGATGAATCTTGACAGTACAATTCAAGACATGATGAAAGATAATGTTGAAGTGCATTACACAAGTAGCGGTGAAATTTATCAAAAACTAGTACAGAAATTTTCCCAGAGAAAAGATACAATCCACAACATTGAGATGCCAACACCAATAGATGGTAAAAAAGGCCCCAGCGTTGCCTTGTCTTCGCTTAATTTTCTCTTACCAATATCTGGAAGGCCCCCTCTACTTTCAGTTGTAACTAACTACTTGAAAAAGGAAGCAAGGCTTTACAATAGTCAGAAATTTGACCTTGTCATAAATGATGGTGATGTGGGATCAAATGCAATTGCGCTAAGAAGAAACATCAAGTGTGTTTTCATTACAAACCAGTTTAGACCAAAGCTGTGGGCCTCTAGATTTTATCTGTATCCAGGAGTATTATACGTATCAAAAAATATTGAAAAAGCAACAAAGATAGTAGTTGCAGATTCCCCCCCACCTTATACCATATGCGAATATAATCTCAACTTTCCTGAAAGATTAAAGGATAAAGTTGTGTATGTGGGCCATTTTTCAAATGGCATGATAACACATTCTACACCAAAATCCGATATAGAGAAGCTAATTGAAAATGTAGATAGTTTTGGATATTGGATGATAACAGGGAATAAATCTACAAAAAAAATAACTCTAGAAAATTACAAAAAGGCTTTTTACAGTTCCGAGATGAGAGATGAAAGAAGAATAATATCACATGCAAGTGCTGATCCATCTCTGGACAAAGTTTTGGGAAATGATGGAAAAACATACTCCATTTCTGAAGCATTGGAAAAAAAGATAGACTGGATTCAGATAGATGTAGGATTCTTGTCAGAACAGGAAAAAGATACCGTTCTTAATTTATGTAAATATGCAGTGATAAATGGATCACATACAGCTATGGGAGAGATATTGGGAGGAAAAGCAAAACCAATCATAGGAATACCAGTCTATGACGAACACACCAATCAGATAAAGTGGGCACAGGATAGGAATCTTGGAATCTTATCTACAACCGTTAAACATACTATCAAAGCAGTTTCTTTAATACACAATGATTACAACAAGTACCAAGAAAATCTTTTGGAATTTTCAAGAAACTATAGTACCGGTGGTACAAAGAATACAGTGAAAATAATCTCCGAGATGTTAGAAAACTAGAAAGAATTATAATTTTTTAATTCCAACACATAGTTCTGGTACGCGGCATTTTAGATGGGCGAACTGACCTTTTAGGGATGAAGACATAGACCGCGTACCAGAAACTGACCAAAAGCTTTTATGGATAACTTTGATGATCGCCGTCGTTGACTGAATGTCCCGAATGTGCAGCCAAAGAAGTGGTAGTAGAA
>JAGWGC010000012.1 GCA_028867615.1 Nitrososphaerota archaeon
AGTTGGAAACATTTACTGTGGAAGAAGCATGGTAGTTGACCCTTATGGGAAAATACTTCTTGATATGAAGAAAAAAGAAGGAATCGGAATTGTTGACATTTCTCTTGATGAGGTCAAACAAGTAAGGCAAAAACTTCCACTTTTACAAAACCGACGTACTGACATTTACACTAACCTCAAGATTTAGTTCTACTCGCACATCGTATGTTAGAACACTGTCGTGCCCATTTTTGTTTTCTGGAATACCTTTGTAAAATAATTGGCCACAAACAAATCTTGCAAGAAATCTTTGTTGCACAAATCATACCTCTCTGCACTAGTGGAGATGATGCTCTACAACCGTTATAGTAATTTGAACACCCTATGAATCGTTTCTTTGTCTGACGAGATCTTATTATGAGAAGTTTTCCTATATGACAATCAGGACATTCTACAAGACCATTAACAGGCACATTTGTTCCTAAAATGACATATTTTCTCTTTTTCTCTGACCATGAAAGATACCCATTCTTGTCATAGTATTGTCTTATTTCATTCTGAATCTTGCCAATTTTTTTCTTTGTTATGTTGACAGAATTTCTGGAATCTACCCGTTTTTTGGCAACTGGTGTCTGAGTAATTTGGTCTTTCAACAATGATGTCATATTATTTATTGAATTAAAGAAACTACTGAAGAATTTTTATATGGAATCTAGTCAGCGAGATTTGTGGAAAAAGTCTGTCTTATTGGGGCTGGCAGTACGAAATATGGTAAATTAGAAGATAGTATTACTGATATTGCACTTCAGGCATCAGTTGATGCTATAGAAAGTGCAGGAATAGGCCCCAAGGAGATTCAAGCAGGATACATTTCCAATGTGTTTGGCATTGCAGACAAACAAGTTCACCTAGGCCCTGTCATAATGAGCAATCTTGGCATTCCAGAAGTTCCTTCGCTTTCAATCGAATCTGCATGTGGAAGTGGTTCTATTTCATTTAGAGAAGCATACGCAAATGTTGCTGCAGGATTTTATGACGTAGTATTAGCAACAGGAGTAGAAAAAGTAACTCATACCGGTACTGAATGGACTACAACTTACTTTTCATATTGCTCTGATTTCTTTTATGAGGGAGGAGCTGGTGCTTCATTTCCAGGATTATTTGCATCCATGGCAAGAGCATATCTTGCAGAATACAAAGCTACAGAAGAAGATCTCGCAATGGTTGCAGTAAAGAATCACGACAACGGTCTTCTTAATCCAAAAGCACATCTCAGAAAAAAAATTACAATAGATGATGTAATGAAATCCGCAGTAGTTGCAAGCCCATTAAAACTGTATGACTGTTGTCCGTTTTCCGATGGTGCAAGTGCAGTTATAATATGTAGTGAAAAATTTGCAAAGGCACACACTAAAAATTATGTTGAAGTTATTGGATCCGGCAGGGGTGGATCACCTGCTGCGCTCCAGGGAAGAGATCATATTACTACAATACCAAGTACCAGAATTGCAGCACAGGCTGCATACAAGATGGCAGGTATAACACCTAAAGATATTGATTTTGCAGAAGTTCATGATTGCTTCACAATTGCTGAGCTAGTTGATACTGAAGACTTGGGATTCTTCGAGCAAGGAAAATCTGTACAAGCGGTTAGAGAAGGACGAACCAAACTTAATGGTGACATATCCATCAACCCATCCGGTGGTCTAAAATCAAAGGGTCACCCAATAGGTGCTACTGGAATCGGTCAAGTTGCAGAAGTTTTTGATCAATTAACTGGAAAAGCAGGAGAAAGAACAGTAAAAGACGCCAAAATCGGATTAACACATAACTTTGGTGCAACAGGCGCCAGTTGTGCCGTACATATATTCAAAAGTGTGTAAATTGCTAACAAAAGAAGAATTCGCCAACAATGCTAAATTAGGAAAAGTTCTCACTAGAAAATGTACTAAATGTGGCCATCTTCATCTAGTCACAACTTATTATTGTCAAAATTGCGGAAACAAAGGATTTGAGAATACAATAATTGATGGAAAAGGTACTATTGTTACTTATACAATAATCACTGTACCACCAGATGGATATGAAGAATATGTTCCATATGCGTGGGTAGTAATGAAATTAGACAATTCTGAGTTGAGAATATCTGGTTTTATGGCAGGCATCAGTTCTCCAGACAATCTTCCTCTCGGAACAAGGGCAAGAATTACAGGTTATGATCAGCGTGGAGTCATAATAGAAAAACAGTAAATCAAATTTATTGAACAGATTAAAAAAATTCAAAAAATCTCTTTTATAATAAAACGTTGACATTAATTTGAAATGTCTGTTGATGTTGTTTGTGGAAAATGTGGAGCTAAAATTGCAAATATGCGTATGCTAAAATCAATAAAAGATGTGATGCGACCGTATAACAGTAAATGTCCATCCTGTGGACAGACATTATCTCCATCAGAATTCAGCGTGGATGTGCAGAAGAACTGATCTAAAAAGCTTTACTTGAGATCAATTTAGTCAAAAATCTTAATTACTAATGAACTCTAGACAATCCCATGGAATTGAGCGAGGACTTTAGCGATCCTAAACGTGGTGGAATATTACAATCCGCATCAAAACGTGTACGAATGATCTTTTCTGTTATGGCAAGTCCGAACAGAATTGATATTTTACGTATACTAAACTCCAAGGGACCGCTTACTTATTCAGAACTAAAATCTCTTGCCGGCTTCAAATCAAAAAAGGAAAGTGGCAAGTTTGCATATCACTTGAGAAAATTATTGCGACAATCTCTTGTAGCCTTGAACAAGTCTGAAAGACGATATACCATTACCAACTTGGGAAAACTGGTTCTAAGTCTTGCAAGACAGATTGAAGAACGATCTATCATTGAAAGTGGAAAAATGTATGTCAGAACATCACATGAATCTATTGAAGAATTTAATTCTCATAAGATCATCCAATCATTAGTTAGAGAAGGTAGTCTTCCACTAGAGCTTGCTCAAAAAATAACTGAGGAAGTGGAGAACAGAATATACAAATTCCAAACGTCTTATCTTACATCTTCACTTATACGTGAAATGGTCAATTCCGTCCTCTTAGAGCAGGGTCATGAGGATTATAGGCATAAGCTGGCAAGATTTGGGTTGCCTGGTTATGATATTCATGAGATGCTGACTAATGTAGATGGTATTCATAACGGAGTAGAAGGTTTGCTATTTAAAACAGGACAAAACGTATTTGGTGAATATCTTGTTTTAAATACTCTGCCCAAGGATGTAGCTGATTCTCATCTTTCAGGAGATCTCCATATTACAAATGCTGGACTGTGGTCACTTCTTCCAGATACAATATTTGTAAACATTAAGGAACTTATTGAAGAGGGAGTCGACTTGAGAGGAAAATTCTTGGGTGTAACAAGAACATCATCACCAAGTTCGCTGGATGATCTTTTCACTTCCTTATCTATACTCACATGTCTTCTCATAAAAGAAGCATCACAAGAAGTAGTGATGGACGGATTGGTTACCATATTGCAAAAATATTCTAAGAATTTGCCTGAAGTTGAAGAAAAACTTGCAAACTGCTTTGCAAAAATATCTACAGGATCTAAATATGGAAAGAATGGAACGCTTGCTTCATTTAGAATTTCCATTGGAACAGAACCAAAGGTGATTGGAACTATTCTTCAAGCCTACAAAAAATATGTAAAGTCAACACCACTTCCTTCTATAGGATTAATTGTTGATTATGAAAAAGCCAAGATAAGTGACTATTCAGAAACTTTAGCAGATATAATTACACTAGGAGGGCATGTTATGTTTGCTAAAGGATTGGTATCTAACAAAGGATTGGCAAGAGAAGATACAAAGAATGTTGGAACAACTTCTATCAATCTAGAATCTTTATCAATTAATATGCCAAGACTTGCATTTGAATCTAACAAAGATGAAACATATTTCAGAGCACGACTTGCATTGTTGATGAAACCTGCACTAGCAGCCATGTCTCTGAGAAAGAAGGAGATATCCGATCTAACAAGACGCGGCCTTAATCCAATCCTTGCAAACAATACGCAGTATATGCAAAAGGGATCAGTTACTTTAGTTGTTAATTTGATCGGACTCAAGGAAGCAGTTTATGGTATTCTAGGATATGAAAATAACAAGGCTGGACACGAAATATTGGCCAAAGTGATAAACACTGCTATGGAGGTAGCTACAAAGAAAGGAAAAGAAATGGGTGATAATGTTATTGTGACCATGACTGAGAGCGACGCTGCAAGTCGCTTCTCATCACTTGACGGTGAAAAATATGGTAAAATGTCAATTAATCATCATGTTATGGGGGAATCATATTCAGAAGGGGTTGTTCTTGATGCATCTGAGATGACAGATATGAATCCGAAGAATGAAAAGATCGCGGAATCAAATTACTTCTCGAAAATACTTAATGGTGGTCTCTTGATACAACTAAAAATCCCGGATACAATGGATTCTTCAGGAATAAGGAAGGCAATAGAAAAGGCAGGCGATCTATTAGGATCTTTCAGACCTGTCAAAAAAGTGCCTATATGTAGCAATTGTGGACTCAAAGAGGAAAAGATCGCTGAAAAGTGTTCAGTGTGTAAGTCTCCTTACATACTAGCATAATTTTCACCATATGGAAAAGACTAACAGTTTAGTGAACAAAAATTTGAATTAATTCGGGATTTCATGTTAAAATTTATTTTGTCTTGAGGTGATCTAATACTATGGAAATAGTAACGGTGTCAACAAAATTGATCCAAATTTTAGCTTTGGAAAATTATTTTTTGCCGCAGTGTTTAATTAACTCCCATTTGATAGGGTTGAGGGGAGTAATTTGACAGATTTTTCACAAATAGAAAATTCGATCATTCAAGTAAAAAAACGCGATGGTCGGGTATCGGATTTCCAAAGAGATAAAATTTCCAACGCAATATACAAAGCACTTGTTGCCTGCGGAAGATCAGATCATGGACTAGCAGATAAGCTAGCAAATCATGTTCTTGCAAAACTTGTGAATAGAGGATTTTCTAGTTCAGAGGCACCAAGTGTAGAGGATGTTCAAGACATGGTAGAGTCTACTTTAATTGAGGAAGGGCTTGGCGAGATCGCAAAGGCATACATACTATACCGACACGAACGACGAAGAGTTAGGGAAGAAAAAATGAAGGTTCTTGAATCAAAGTCTCTTGATAGTGTTGCAAAGAGATTTGATCTTAATTGCTTGCGAGTTCTGGCATCTAGATATCTACTCAGAAATAACAAAGGTCAGATAACTGAAAGTCCTGGTGAAATGTTTGAAAGAGTTGCTATTTTGGTAGGTATTGCTGATATCATCAGAGATCCATCTGTGTTTCAAATTGAAGGTGAAAATACCCAGAATACTGAGGAAGCAGCAAGATATCTAGACAAACTTGATGATTTTAACTACAAATTCAAGATAGGAAAATACTATCTTAACAAATATCATTTTAGATCCTTGATAAATCACTATATAGACTTGGCAAAACATGGCCAGATGAAAGTCAGCTTTAGGGAATTGTTGACTATGCTGGCTGCAAACAAGTTTGAGCAATACACTGAGAGAATCAAAGAGTCAGCTGATCTGATGATTGCACAAGATTTTCTACCTAATTCTCCAACCATGATGAACGCTGGTGCACGATTGGGTCAACTTTCTGCATGTTTTGTTCTTGCAATGGAGGACGACATGGAAAAAATAATGAAATCATCCTCTGACGCCGCGTTGATATTCAAATCTGGAGGTGGAGTTGGTATCAACTATTCCGATCTTAGACAAGAGGGAGATATGGTAGCATCCACATCCGGAGTAGCCTCAGGTCCTGTCTCATTCATGAACATCATTAACACTGTTACTGAAGTAGTCAAACAAGGTGGTAAACGAAGAGGCGCAAACATGGGAATCATAGAAGCATGGCATCCAGATATTGAAAAGTTCATCACCGCAAAAACAAAACCAGGCGTTCTTGAAAACTTCAATGTAAGTGTAGGAGTTTGGGAAGATTTCTGGGAAGCACTTGTTAATTCATCCGACGGAAAATTTACTCTTAGAAGTCCACGTGAGAGAGATCCTGTACGAGAAATAAATGCGCATCATTTGATTGATTTGATTGCACTTTCTGCGTGGAAAAGTGGTGAACCAGGACTGATCTTTTTTGATATTATAAACAAATACAATGTTTTTGCAAAAGCACGAGGTCAACCAATCCGAGCAACAAATCCATGTGGAGAACAAAGCCTTTATCCATACGAATCATGCAATCTTGGTTCAATCAATCTCTCTAACTATGTCAAGAGAAAAGCTGATGGTCAATACGAATTTGACTGGCAGAGATATGAAGAAACTATTCGAAAGACAACAAGATTCCTTGACAATATTATAGATGTTAATACATATCCAATTCCTGAAATTGACAAGGCATCAAAAGATTCCAGAAGAATAGGACTTGGAGTAATGGGGGTTGCAGATCTCTTGTTCAAATTACGAATTCCCTACAATTCACAAGAAGGATATGAATTCCAAGAAAAGCTTGCTGAAGCATTAACATACTATTCCATGGAAGAAAGTATTGCACTAGCAAAGACACGAGGACCATTTCCTCTATGCTCAAAAACTGAATACCCAGAGGGTAAAATTCCTATTGCTGGATATTATGAAAAACCAAAGAGTGCTCGCACCTATGATTGGGATGCTCTGATTGCCAAAATTCAAAAACATGGCATTAGAAATGTTCTAACAACAACAGTTGCTCCTACTGGTACACTGTCAATGATATCTGACTGTTCAAACGGAATGGAACCAATGTTTGCTCTAGTCTTTGAAAAGAGGGTAACAGTGGGTAGGTTCTTCTATACCAACAAAATCTTTGAAGCAGTACTAAAAGAACATGGACTATACAATGATCAAATTCTAGAAAAAATTGCAAATAACTATGGTTCCGTGAAGGGAATACCTGAAATTCCTGAATGGATGCAGAAGATATTTGTCACTGCCATGGATATTCACTGGGCAGATCACCTGATGGCTCAGGGAGTATGGCAGCGTTGGATAGGTAACGCCATTGCAAAGACAATCAATATGCCAAATGATGTATCATCTGATGATGTAAAAGCTGCATATCTACTAGCACATGATCTTGGTCTGAAGGGAATCACTGTATTTCGAGATGGTTCAAGACATGAACAAGTATTACACATGACAGGAAATAATGTTCAAAAGAACTTCCAAGTAACTCCCAGCCCTTATGTCACAGACTATATCTCAAAGAATGTCACAAATGCATATCTAAAAACTGAGATAGAAAGAGCGCTTCAAATAAAAATTCCAGAGAATGTACAATCTACTCCAGCACCGGCACTTACTCAAGAACAAATGGAAGAAAGACTATGTCCTACATGTAAAAACAATTTGGTATTTGCAGAAGGATGTAGCGTCTGTATCGAATGTGGATATAGCGGCTGTACATCTGGCTAGATTTTTTCAAATCAAAACTCTTTTAGTATCTTAACTTCCTGAAAGTATTATTGAATAAGAAAGTAATTGGTGTTGCTATTGGAGCAGGAGCTGCAATAGTAATTGCATTGATTCTCTTTGTAGTATTACCTCAATTACAAACTGGATCAATTCAACCAGTAAATATCACGCATAATCCAAAACTCGGTCTTGTTATCATGCCTCCCACTCAAAAACCAACTCTTGAAGAAATCAGGAAAGCATACGCTCAAGCAGCATCAACAGGGATAGGGAGGAGCAATGTCTATCTCTCTTGGCCTGTCATGGAACCAAGTCCGGGCACCTACAATTGGGGCTATTCAGATATTCTGATGGGACTAAATCGTGAACAAGGCCTTAATGTTACACTTTACTTTTCAGTAATCAATAACCAACTTTTAGGGCCATTCCCAAGTTGGATGGGAAAGCCACAACTTGATCAAAAACTTCAGGATCAAACAGTAGCAATTCTTGATGCTATGCTTTCAAGATATTACATAGTGGATTACGTGATAATTGGAGGAAATATTGACAGCTACTTTAGAGATCATCCAAATGAAATTCCACAATATGTGGATTTCTTCAATGGTGTGTATAGCAAATTAAAAATAAAGCACCCAAACGTCAAATTCGGAAATTGGTTCTCGCTAAATGATATAACAAATCATGCTCAAGGTGATATTGTGGGAAAACTAGACCAAGGAGATTTTGTAGCATATTCATATGCACCTGTAGACTTGTTATATTATCAAAATAATAGTACAGATAATGAAGGCGCTAATTTACAAAAGATGATTGACTTTGCAAAGGGTAAAAAAATAGCATTAATGGAAGTTGGCTGGAGTACTGACAAATCAATCAATGGAACAAAAGATGATCAACAAAAATTTGTAAAAATTGTGTACGACTTTTATAAACAACATCAATCTGATTTTGAGTTTCTCACTTGGTATAGACAATATGATAGACCTGTTGATACGTGCTACAATTCATTATACCAAGGTAATAACTCCATATTTGCTAATAATGAAGTCTTGAATAACACTGCTGCATACTTATGTGGTAGTGGTCTATTTGATGTAGATCAAAATCCAAAGCCTGCATGGGATGAATTAAAACATCAAATACAATCTATTCCCAACTCTTAATTACTAAATTAAAATTTTCTTTCTTATTGAACTATATTTGGATTTTTAGTATGTTGTTGATCGTAAATATTGTTCCTGCATATGCATTATACGAACCTCCTACGAATGAAGAAAAGACCATTTTTGATCAGCTACTTGCTCAATTTGAGATGGTTGATGCACCAAAAAAAGATGTATCTGATGTGATTGGGACATTTCAAAAACCTATGGTGAATACTTTTTTTTGTAATTTACATGATATTAATAATCAAATTATAACAATCATCAACACTAAATTAGCAAAGTTTGATGAAAATACAACTCATCAAGACATAGTTACCGGCGGTTCATATACATGGCATTGCTCTGAAACTATGCAAAATGGAAAAATTTCTTTATATTGTAATAATGAACTCCGAATCAATCCCAAGATAATATCTAATGATACTCAAATAGATCCACAGTTACACAATATTGAAAATTTGGTCATATTGTATCACGAATTACTCCATGGTCAACTCATGATTGACGCAATAAAGAGCTCATCGTTATGGCAACAGGAAACTTGTAACCTACAGCCTGGAGAAAATATAGATTATTCCTTCGCTGATCCTGATCATAAAATAATAAATTATCTGCAAACACAATTTGCGTCCTCTCTTGTGGATAAAGCTGGAGGGAAAATGATTACAAAAGAAATTTCTTCTGACGAAACAAACAATGGCGCATTTACTATCAAAGTCTTTAGCTTCACTGATTATCCAACATTTGAAAATAGTTCAAAAATTACTTTTAGAACAAATAATATATCTGAAAATTCATTCTTTCAAGTAAAAAACGATGTATTTCTTAATGGACACTTGAAAGATGATACGAGACCTGGGATTGCATGGTTCTATCTTTTTAACAATGAAAAAACACAGAATATCGAAAATGGATCCATACCTGTTTGGATAAAGCAAGCAGCAGGCCTGTGGTCAAGTGGTAATGTACAAGATCAGTATTTTTATTCTGCAATCGATTATCTAGTGAAACATAACCTAATCAGCTCAAATAATGAAAAAATAACTATTTCCACAGCACCTCATTGGCTACAAAAAAGTGCTCATTTGTGGTTTACAGGTGAAATTGATGACAACACATTTGTTAGTTCTATTCAATATATGATTTCGTCAGGAATAATTCACTAATGAAAAAGTGGAATGCGGTCGCCGGGATTTGAACCCGGGTAACGGGCTTGGAAGGCCAGTGTACTAACCAAACTATACTACGACCGCTCACTGTGCCAATCTTAGACCTACATAATAATTCTTTTTTCGTATTCATAGAGTATACGCGAAATTATGATGTGAGCTTCAAGTGGATTTTTATCTACAGAAACTGTCTTGTCAAAATACTTACTAATATTGTCAGAAAATTGACCTTTTGAAAATCCTCCTATTACAAGACAAGTGTTATCTTTTATCTCATCAGCTAACTTTTGGTAAGAATTTTTGATCCCTTTGCTTGAAAGTGCAACTGTCTGTTCTGGATTGATTTTTTTAATTAGATTGCCAAAACTCATATTCTTTAACGCCAGAAGTATATTGCTATCTTCTTTGATTTCTTTAGTTGCATACAGTTTCTCAACAAGTCCTATGAATCTATGATATGATTTTGGTAATCTTACATTTTGACCTATAAAAATAACTTTATCATCAATGGTGTGAACAAACACATTGACTTTATTTTCAAAATAAAGGGGAATGCTACAAGCTTCAAGAAGTGAAAAATGTATCAGATCTGGTCTTCCTCTCTTTATCTCATTCTTGATTCCTTTCATTGCAGCAAAGTGCCATGATATATCAAGCAAAATTTCAGATGGTTTTTTGCTAAATCTCTTGGCATGTGCTGTAACAGAATTATGTCTCTGCAACTCTAAAGGTACTAATTCTAATGCAGATTCTGCTATTACAAGCGAGAGCAAGATTGTATTTTAAGGGTGGGAACTATTAAACAACATGAAACCCGCAATCAAGGTTCTTCTAATCGAAAGAATGAAAATTCTAATTAAAAATGCCACATCAAATGTAAGATCTAATCCTGAATTAGCAGAAAGGCAGGCAATACTTGCCAAGAGACTGTGTACAAAATATCGTATTCGAATGCCATATGAATTGAGGATGAATTATTGCAAAAAGTGTAAAAAATTCATTGTACCCGGATTTACGGCAAGAATAAGGATAGGGAGAAGCACTATCAAATCAATACGTGTCACCTGTAGTTTTTGTAATCATACATATAGAAAGATAATCAAAAAACAAATTCCAATAGGTCAATGATTTATAAGACGAACTTTGAATTTTGGTTTTTATGGCAAAGGCATACGATGTACCAGCAGATTTATTGATCAGTAAATTATCCGAGACTCTAAAGAATGAAGATATAGTACAACCAAGCTGGATTCCATTTGTTAAAACTGGTGCTCATGCGGTAAAACCTCCTCAACAGAGTGATTGGTATTATACAAGATGTGCATCTCTTCTAAGAAAGATTTACCTGCACGGACCTATTGGAATAAATGACTTGAGATCAATGTATGGAGGTACAAAGCCTGTTGGTTATGGAGGAGCTCATCATAGAGATGCCGGTGGTGCAATAATAAGAACAGCGGTACATAGTTTAGAAAAATTAGGTTATTTGGATAAAGTTGAAGGAAAGGGTAGAACGATATCTCATGAGGGTATGAAGAAACTTGACAGGCTATCAACTGAGATCTTAAATGAATTAATCGTAAAGAATCCGAATCTGAAGAAATACTCCTGATAATATCATGAGCTCTCATAATCCAAACGATGATAGAAATCCAAGCGATGCAGAAGTCTCTGCTTTAAAAGAAAATGCTCTAAAGACTCTTCTAACAGCTGAAGCAAGACTGAGGTTAAACAATGTTAGATTGGTTAAACCCGATCTTGCAGCAATGGTTGAAAACTATCTTTTGGGGTTGGCATCACAAGGAAGGCTAAATTCACAAATTTCTGATGATCAACTAAAGCAAATTTTGTTATCTACGCAACAACCTAAACGAGATTTCAAGATTAACCGAAAATAGTTCTAGGGAAAATATATTAGGGGTAAACTAGGCGATTATAAATATGAAAGCAGTCGTTTATGACAAGTATGCTCCAAATGATGATTACAAATCAATTCTAAATGTAAAAGAAATACCTGATCCAAAACCAAAGTCAAATGAAGTTGTTTTTCGAGTCAAGGCAGCAGCATTAAACTATAATGATATCTGGGGAATGCGAGGACAACCAGTTCCAGTACCATTGCCACATATATCAGGTTCTGATGCTGCAGGAGAAGTCATTGCAATAGGAGAAGATGTTGTAAACTTCAAAGTTGGTGATAGAGTTGTTTCACATTCAAACATGTCATGCAGGGTATGTGAAGCATGCACTGACGGACGTGAATATGACTGTCAAAAGAGAACAATATGGGGATTTCAAACTGGACCTACATGGGGTGCATTCTCTGAAATCACACATTTACCTGAAGTTAACGTTGCAAAAATTCCAGAGGGCGTAAGCTTTGATGAAGCTGCTGCAGCTTCCATGACATTACTTACTTCATGGCATATGCTTGTAGGAAGAGCAAGAATTCGTCCTGGTCAAACAGTACTTATCATGGGCGGAGGTTCTGGTGTAGGAAGTTTTGGAATTCAAATTGCAAAATTATACAATTGTACTGTTATTGCTACAGGAAGTCCAGACAAACTGGATAAACTAAAAGAACTTGGAGCTGATTATGCAGTTGATCATAGAAAACCAGATTGGAGCAAAGAAGTAAGACAAATTGCAAAACCATTCGGAGGTATTGATATATCATTTGATCATATAGGACAAACACACTGGAATGATCAACTCACTTTGCTAAAGTATGGTGGAACACTTGTAACATGTGGAGCAACAACAGGATATGACGCAAAGACAGATTTGAGACATATCTTTTTCAAAGGAACTAACATTTTAGGTTCTACACAAGGAACAAAGGCAGAATTAGAACATGGATTGTATTGGATGGGTAAAAAGAAAATTAAAGCCATTATAGATTCAGTGTATAACTTTGAAAATGCTGCAGAAGCACATACTAAGATGCTTACTGGTAAAGGACTAGTAGGCAAAATCTTACTTAAACCATAATTCTTTCTATCTATGGCAAGACTCTTGCGTAGTCTTTTGTTTGTTCCCGGAAATAATACTCGTTTTCTAGAAAAAGCAAAATCTCTCAATGCTGACATCATATGTTTTGACTTGGAAGATTCTGTTCCTTTGGAAGAGAAAAAATCTGCAAGAAACCTAATAAAAAATGCATTAAAACATAGATCTGAATACAGTTCAGAAATTTATGTGAGAACCAATTCTCCAATATCTGGAATGATATCTGATGATCTGTCGGAAGTTATTCAGAAAGGTGTTGATGGTATAGTGATTCCAAAAGTAAATACAATAAACGAGATAAAAAAAATTGAAACAATGATGACGGGATTGGAAAAAAAGCGTCAACTAAAGCCTATAGAAGTTATGGCATCAATAGAATCTGCTGAAGGTGTTGTAAACGCATATTCTATTGCATCATGTAGCAAAAGAATATCCGCCTTGATATTTGGTGTATTTGATCTACTAAATGATCTGGGTATAGAATATACTAAAAAACCAGAAGGTGCTGTATATTCACGGGCTAAAATTCCAATAGATGCAAGAGCTGCAGGAAAATATGCAATTGATGCAATCTGGCAGGATATTGATGATGTTGCTGGATTGGAGCAAGACTCTACTGTTGCTAAGAATCTTGGATATATAGGTAAAAGCATTATTCATCCAAATCAAGTTGATGTTATCCACAAAGTATTCTATCCCACTCTTGCAGAAATTGAATGGGCAAAAAAAGTTATGAGCACATATGATCTGGCTAAGAAAAATAAAAAAGGAGCTACCACAGTTGATGGCAAAATGATTGATGAGGTACATTACAAAAGGGCTGTAGCATTATTGAATTCTATACAATAATCAGGCATAGTTAAGATAATACTGCTCTATCTATTATCTGATAAACATAAATCATCTTATTGTAAATAAAAATTCATTAATTATGTTCACTGGAATAATCGAAGGTTTAGGTAATATTGTCATGTTTGACAAAAAAACAAGTAACCGAAGTGCGGCAAAAATGAAAATTAAACTTGGTAAAATTGCAAAAGGCCTCAAAGTAGGAGACAGTGTTGCAGTAAATGGTGTATGTCTTACAGCAGTAAATGTTTCCAAGGGAGTAACAGAATTTGAAATGATTGGTGAAACAATAAAGAAAACTAGTCTAGGATCCTTGATACGTGGTGATAAAGTCAATATTGAAAGAAGTCTTAAGGTTGGTGAACGACTAGAGGGACATTTTGTATTGGGACATGTTGATGGCGTTGGTACTATTTTCAAGATTGAAAAACAAGTACATCAAGTGCAAATCTGGATAAAAATTCCACAAGAATTATCAAAATATATCATCAAGAAAGGTTCGATAACAGTTGATGGCATAAGCTTGACGGTCGTTGATGCATTGAAAAATTATTTTTCCGTTTCAATAATACCGCATACTATGCAAATAACTAATCTAAATTACAAAAACATTGGCGACAAAGTTAATATTGAAACTGACATACTCGGGAAATATATTTTATCTGAAGATTAATCTATTACCACTATTTTAGTAATTACCAATTTTCTAGTAAGGTTTATAACAATAATGAAAAGCTGATCAAACATGTCCTTAGATGAAGCACTTTCGGCACTTAGGAGAGGTGATTTCATTTTACTTCATGATGATGGTAAACGCGAAAACGAGGTAGATATGGTAATTGCAGCAGAATTTGTAACTCCGGAACATATAGCACGCATGCGCATGGATGCTGGAGGACTAATTTGCATGTCAATTAACCACGCACTTGCATCAAATTTAGGATTAGACTATATGCATGAAATTCTTTTCAATTCTCAAAATTTTGATGCAGATTTAAAGAAGATGATAATAGGTACTGCTCCTTATGGAGATCGACCCTCATTTTCAATTTCAATTAATCATAAAAATACATTCACTGGAATAACAGATAAGGAAAGAGCATTCACAATTTCTCAGATGGCAGAATTGTATAAAAATGAAAGTGCTGATAAAAAAGATATTTTTAATTCCAACTTTAAGACACCTGGTCACGTTCCATTGCTTATTGCCTCTGAAGGATTACTATCAAATAGATTAGGACATACTGAAATGTCTATTTATCTTATGAAACTTGCAGGACTTTCACAAGTTACAGCCATTTGTGAAATGCTGGACTCTCAAACATATACCGCATTGTCTACAGAAAAGGCAAAAAAATATGCCAAAGATAATGTTATACCATATTTTGATGGTACCGAGCTTGTTAAACTTGCTAAGGAGCATTAATTTTGAATATAGCAATTGTTGTTGCAGAATTTAATAGTGAAATTACTTCTAAAATGCTTGATCTTGCTATAGAAAAAGCAGAGGTGTTAAAGATGAATGTAAAATACATTAGTAAAGTACCAGGCGTATTTGATATGCCTCTCTTAATTGATACTCTATTACAAAAAAAAGATGTTGATGCTGTGGTGACTCTTGGAGCCGTAATCCGAGGGCAAACAAAACATGATGAACTCATTTCACATGTAACTGCAAAAGCATTAGCAGATCTCTCGATAAAGCATCAAAAACCAGTAACATTGGGAATAACTGGACCTGGAATGAGTGATAGGCAAGCACACCAAAGAATACGACCTGTAGCTGAGAGAGCTATTGAGGCTGCAAAGAAACTATCTGAAGAACTGGAAAAAATCAGAAAATGATTCAATTGACAATAATAAAGATTACCGGTTATGGACCATGGACTCTGACCTTGGGCAGTGATCGAGAACATAGACTTCAAATGCTTCAGGCGTCCTTGTATGGAAAAATACAAAATTTATTTTCAGAAAAAAACTGTCTTGCATTTCCTAACAGGTTTGATGAAATCTTTGTAATAACTAATGGTCTCTCAACTGATGATCATGTAGAAATTCAAAAGCAACTAATAAAATCCTTTGAGCTAGGTTTATCCATGTCTGTTGGGCAAGGAAATACCCCCTTTGAAGCAAGCTCAAACGCTGACAAGGCACGACGATCTAACACTAGTCTAAGCAAGGATCATAATGTCTTTGGGTTATCGTTGAGTAAAGATGTAGATTTAGTTCAAATTATACACATGGATGTGGATGGCTCTACATCAGTTTCTGCAAAAAAATCACCTTACGAAGTATCTTCGCTTATCATCGCCTTATATTCAGAGATGTCAAAATTTTTCTTACAAAGAAACTCTCTTACATTCTTCATGGGTGGAGATAATTTTATGATAATAAGTTCTGGCATCAACAAGGATGAAATAACAAAGTTTCTTGAAATTGTAAAACAAAAGTATGATATTTCATTTAACTGCGGAATTGGAACTGCAAAAACAGGAAGAGATGCAGCAAAATTGGCTACTCAATCATTAGATAAGATTCGTGAGCTTAGAGATTCTGGTGAAAAAGATACACGAATTCTTGAGACAACATGCTGATAAAAAATATCAGTCTGCTTTATGGGACAGAACTGGATTATATTCAAAATGCCAGTGTAAGAATTTCTGGAAAGCATATCGAGAAAATAGGAGTAAAACTCTTGCCTCATAAAGATGAAACAGTGTTTGATGGTGAAGGCTTATTGATGATGCCTGGACTAATCAATTCACACACGCATATTGGAGATTCTATAGCGAAAGACATAGGAATAGATTCAGACGTTGAGGAAAAAATACATCCTGTTAGTGGATTTAAACAAAAAATCCTCAAAAATTCAGACAAATCCCACCTTACAAGCTTTATAAAAAATTCATGTATTTCCATGGTTAAAAAAGGAATAACATCATTTGTTGATTTTCGAGAGGGAGGTATTGAAGGAATCAATCTATTAAAAAATGCCACGTTAGATATCTCGATAAGGCCTATAATTTTAGGAAGAATTGAGTATTATCAGGATGCAAGATCCATCAAAAATGATACTCCTATTCCACAACACAATAAATTGTCTCTACAAAATCTTCTGATGAATTGTGATGGACTCGGTATTAGTGGTCCAAACGAATTTAGCAATACTGCATTACGGTATTTTGCAAAAACAAGAAAAATTCGTGCCATACATTCAGCTGAGACTGGAGAAAGTAACATGACATCACGAAAGATATCTATGAAAACTGAGACTCAAAGAGCTCTACTTGCAAAACCGAATTTCTTGGTGCATATGACATATGCTTCAAAAAAAGATCTTGTGATGGCAACCAAAAATGGAGCAAGTATTGTTGTATGCCCAAGAGCAAATGGATCTCTTGCAGAGGGCATTCCTGATGTAGATCTCATGCTTAACACTGGCTGTAACGTGGCAATTGGAACTGATAATATCATGATAAATTCACCTGATATATTCAGAGAAATGGATTATCTTTGGAAAGTTTCAATGGGTATCACGAAGAAAAGACTATTGCCAAAAGATATACTCAAAATGGCTACTACGAACGCTTCAAAATTTTTGGGTGACAAAATTGGAATTATCCAAAATGACAAAATAGCAGATTGTATATTTATTGAAAAACATTCGATTGATCTTGAACCAATGCATAATCCACATGCTTCAATAGTACAGAGAGCTTCTGAAAATACAATAAAAGCAGTGATGTATGAAGGAGAACTAATACATGGAAAAATCTAGACCATATGTGATACTTAGCGCTGCCATTAGCATCGATGGAAAGATAGCCACCCATACTGGAAAATCTAATCTTTCATCTAAAAGAGATCTGATGAGAATACATAATCTTAGGAAAAATGTTGACGCAATACTAATAGGAAAAAATACTGTAAATGTAGATAATCCATTACTTACTGTCAGATATGTAAAAGGAAAAAACCCCATCCGTGTAATTCTTGATTCAAAAGGTAGTTTGTCTCTGAAATCAAAGGTGATCAATACTGCAAAAAAAACTCATACAATACTTGTTGTATCTGAAAATGCCCCAAAAAATGTAGAACGATTTGTTGTAAAAGGAGTTGAAATAATCCGATGTGGAAAGAAGAAAATCAATATAAAGAGACTATTGAAGATACTTGGAGAAAAAGGAGTCAAAAGAATTGTTGTTGAAGGCGGGGGTACTACTAACTGGTATTTTTTCAAAGAAAAACTAGTAGATGAAATTATAATTACTGTTACACCATATATTATAGGAGGCAGTAATGCAATTTCTCTAGTTGAGGGTGTTGGATTTGGTAATGTATCTAACTCCTTTAAATTAAAAAAGATCGAGAAACTACAAAATGAAATAGTTTTGCACTATGTATCTTAATGTTTTAAATCATCACGCAGTTGATCTATCTTTCCTTGTAAAGCCTTTTTCAACTTTTCATTTTTTGAAAGATTTACTAACTTTCCGCAAGTAGGACACTTGAAGGACAAGTCAAGTGCCTTTTCAAAGGTCAATTTTTGACAGTCTTCATTTCCACAATGGTAAAAATCTGCAGAATTCTCATAATCCATTCTTTGTTGTAATCTTTCCACAATCTTCTTTTTCTGGTTCTCAATAAAATTGTCTACTTCATCCTTTCTTGCTCTCCATCTGTAAACGAACCATCCTTTCTTTTCGTCTTTTACTCTTATTCCTGTTATCAGAGCCTTACCAAAAAGATCATACAATACTTTTCTAACTATGTTGATTCTAAGCCCCGTTGAACTTGCTATTTCTTCATCAGTAGCATCTTCTGTATTGAGAAGAGAACGGGCAACTTTCAGATATTCATCTCCGCCAATCAAGGCAGCAATTTTTACAAAAGGATCTTCATGCTCAACTGACATTGTACATCTTCTTTTCTAATCTCTATATTTAATCAAATGGTTTTAAACCTGTTTTTTTATATAATTATCACAATCAGTAGTTTTATCTATCACATTTTTTCCTTTTTTTGTTGGGATTATCTCCCGTTCTGCATCGGAATACTTTTTCTGTAGATATTGTCCTTGTGAAATTCTATCAAGTAGTATGGCAAGTGCTGAGATCTCTGAATGTGGTTGATTTCCAATTGCAATGTTGTAGTCAGCCATGTCATATGCTTCTCTTGGAACCTTTTCCGCTCCAACTACAATCAAAATTTTTTCTTCTTTTTTTACTTGATCCTGCACATCATTGATATTTTCACCATACATTGTCAAATGGACTATCTTGAACAAATCTTTCTTTTTTAATTTTATAATATCCTTCCAATTCTCAATTATCTCCACTTTGAAATCACTACCCCACATTTTGTTTACCTTGGAGACAGTCTTTATGATCTCTGGATTTGCATCATACATGTATATTTTCGATGCTCCAAATGCTCTAGATACGAGAGTGACATGTGTGGTTACTCTATCGTCTCTAACAAGTCGTGTACCTATACGTAAAACTTCAATCTTCATAATTTATTCTAATTTCTGGCTTGGGTATTTCATTTTTCTTCTCCATACTTGGTGCATTATCTAGTGCTTGATATATCAGAGTCTTTAATTGTGCAATGTTAAATCCAGTTGAAGAAGATATTGCTAGCCATTTTTTATTATTTGTTAGGTCAAGTTGACTTGCTTTCTCAGACAATTCTTCTTTTGAAATCAAATCTGATTTATTTAGGACAAAAATCATCTTGTCTTTATTTACGCCAATCTCATCTAAAGTAGAAATACAGCTTTTGAATTTTTTTCTTAATTCCAAAATTGTATCACTAATATCAATTACAACTATTACAACATCTGTATAGACAAGCTCTTCAAGAGTTGACTTGAATGCTTGTACCATATATGCTGGAAGTCTACTTATGAAGCCGACAGTATCTGAAATCAAAACCTCTGAATTTTTAAGCGTAATCTTTCGTGTGGTCGTAGAAAGAGTGGTGAAAAGTTTTGGACTTTCTTCTTTTTCTTCCCCTGTTAATATGTTGAAAAGTGTGGTCTTTCCTGCTGATGTATAACCTGCAAGAGAGATTGTCTTAAACCCGAATCTTTTTCTTGCTTGTCTGTGAAGTGCGCGCTGTGTTGAAGATTTTGCTAACTTTGATTTTACACCATTCATTCTATTTTTAATATCATTAAAGTAAACATCCACTTCAAATTTTCCTATTCCCATGAATCCTGGTTGTTCTCCCATCTTGGCTAGCCTAACTTTTTCTTTGGCCCTTGACATCTCATATCTCAACTGAGCCATCTTGACTTGCAAAGTGGATTCTGAACTCTTTGCCCTTCGTTCAAAGATCTCGAGAATTAGAGCTTCTCTATCAAGTATATTCATTTTAAGGGTAGAAGCCAAATTATAGTTCTGACTTGGTTTGAGTATTTCATCGAAGATTATAACATCAGGTTTGATGGTACCTAACATTTCCTTTAGTTCATCTACCTTACCTTCTCCCAGACCATATTTTGATTTGTTTAGAATTCTATGTTGTATAATTTTGCGAACTTCGTATCCTGCAGCATCACATAATCCTAATGCTTCTTTTAGAGAATCTTCCCTATCGTATGTTATGAGGATTGCAGAGTCTTTCAATATTCTACTATCATCCTTCGATATCTTATTGCTTTCGCAGAGTTTTTTCTATTGTAACATCTAATACTATCTCTGCTATATCGCTTGCATACTCGGATATCCTTCGTATGTTTTCGCTCATTCTTCTAACTCTATAGATCTCTTCTGTATCTTTCAATGTTTTCAGGCTATCTTGAACCTTCTTTTCGTATTTCGAAATTTCTGATGTTTTTTGTACTGTTCGTTCTGCCTGATTGGAGTCCTTTTTGAATAAAGATAAACAAGCCTCATCCAATACTGACAAGGTGAATACATTCATTTCATTTATGGGCTCAAGCACATTTTTCTTAATAGGCTTCTTGTATTCGAGCAGGTCTTTTGCAATATCTGTTGCATGATCCCCTACACGTTCAATGTTTTTTACTATTAATCTGTAACCCAAACAATGGTAAGGGCTTTCTATTCCCATTTCATTTAACATGTGTTCATTTTGTATCGCTATCTTGAGTTGTCTCATTATGTAAAAACTAAACCTATCAACTTCATCGTCGCTATTTATGACCTCTTTTGCTAGCTCAAAATTTGCTTCTTCCTGAGCAAGCAGAGCATCATTTTGCATTGATTTTGCTATGATCAACATTCTTTTTAGTGCCCCATCGACTGAAAGTTCAAACAAATTGATGAGTACTTGAATAGTTATGCCTTCGACAGAATCTGCCGTAATCTCAGTTCCCATCAGAATGCTCTTTACTGCATCTTTGATAGCATTTCTCTGGGATGGCTTTAATCTTCCAACTTTTGATTTTACGTTAATGATGGTAAATCCAAGAAGATATAGTGAGATCAGTTTTCTTACAATTGTAGAGTCCTCATCTTCTGACTTGATCTCAATTGTAGCTTCTTCTGTACCCACAGACTTGTTGTGATGTTTTAACGGTACAATTTGTAAATTGGAAACCCCTTGTCTTACTACTGATACTTGGTCTCCTTGTTTAAGACCCATCTCTGTAATCCACTGTTTTGGTAGTGAAACGATGTATGAAGATTTGCCTGTAAACTGTATCTTTCGCATTTCTTCATTTGTTCCCATATCGCATAAATGATGAATTATTCTATATAGTTGTTAGGGCTTACTATATAGGTCGCTTTTATTGCAAAAATAATTAACATGGATAAATTGACATAATTTCATGAACTCGGTTCTTAAAATCAAATATACTTTGGATGCACTTTTTGGTCAAGGAGTGTCAAAATACCTCCCAAAAGATATAGTGATTAGCTACTCGAAGAAAACTGGACGAATAAAACACGTGCATCAAAATGGTATCTTACTTTGTACTCTACGAACCGATGGCGGCCTTGCAATTACTCCTTTTTTTGCCCAAATCCTTTTGAAAAGTAAAAAATTCAAGGAAAACTGCCTTGAAATTGATGATGAATCTAAGGCATTTGTTCAAGAAGGTAGCTCAGTCTTTTGTAAGCATGTAACTTGGTGTGGAAAGAACATAATGATAGGTGGGGATGTGTCGGTATTACATGATGGTAAAGTAATCGCAGTTGGTAAGGCCGTACTATCTACAAGAATGATAAAGTCATTTAAAAAAGGAGTGGCTGTAAAGATCAGAGATAGTTTAAAAAGTACAAACAGTGGAGTATGAATATATCATGATGCGTGGCGGAAACCGAGAAATGCGAAGGATGTTGGACAAGATGGGTCTTGAAATGAAAGATGTCCAAAATGTTCAAGAGGTAATAATTAAGACAGATACAAAAGAGATCATAATTACAAAACCATCTGTTACAGAAATGAAAGCAAAAGATAATTCTATTTTTCAGATAATTGCTGAAAGTTATGAAGAAAGGGAGCTCGAGGTACCTGTCTTTAGTCAAGAGGATATAATGCTTGTAGCACAACAAGCTAATGTATCTCCTGAAAAGGCAACACAAGCATTAATTGAAGCAAAGGGAGATCTTGCAAGGGCAATATTGCTATTGACAACTAAATGAAATTTGTTGATCAAAAACAACACACAAACAATCTTTAAATTTTCTAGACAGTATTATTAGTCATATTATATCCACCACAAAACAACATTGCAGTGGCAACAATATCAGGCAGGTCCTATTTTAAATTCATCAATATTTTAAGGAGACTCGAGCTAAATTATGATTCTATATTGCCAGAAGAAATAACAAGTTCAGACAGGAGACTAATCCTTACTACCATGCATGAATCTTCTAAGATACCATCTAATCTGGTTCTTTTAGACTATGATTTTAATTATCACCCTACTATTATAAGAGCAAAAATAGTTGAAAAATTACAATCTGGAATTAACAATAACTCCTTAGTAATAGGAATTGATCCTGGTAATAGAATAGGATTGTCAATTTTTTATTATGAAAAAGAAATTGAGAGTTCAATTTACACATCAACTGACGATCTGGTATTACACATTGTCCAAATTTTGGTAGGGATAAATGCTCAAAGAAAAATTGTCAAAATAGGCAATGGTAACATGAAAATTGCTTTACATATAGTAAACTCTCTAAATCTAAGATTCTGTTCCCACTTTGAACTAGAATTTGTGGATGAACACAAAACATCACTGAAAATAAAAAATTTTAACAAGAGAGGGGAGCGTGACAAGATATCTGCTAGATATATCACACAAAGGGAAGGTTACAGGCATCTTGTTCTACCTCTTTCAAGAATTGGGTAAAAAGATCAAAATCGATCAAAAACCTTTAGAAGTTTCATTTAAAGTTGATCTTTTGTACTAGATGTGAAAGGACGATAGATATTTATAGTGTTTTTCATTTTTTTCTTGAAAACTGTTCACTTGGCAATACAGATCTAAAGTAATAATTTCATAAAAAATGCTTTAAAATTATAGAATTTCTTGATCCATGCTTAAATATTTACTATTACTATATGATGAACAGGTAACTACATATGACATGTAAAGGAATATGCACAAGATACAAAGCACAGAAGCCGGTAGGAACTGGTCGTTACGCATCAGGACAGAAAAGATGCCAAATTTGTGAAATTTTCATAAAATGGGAGGGTCTTTGGTGTCCTTGTTGTGGATATAGACTAAGAACTAAACCACGAAACCTCAAGTACAAAGCAAAACTAAGAGCTAGGGTCGAAGCTGATCAACTAGAAGCTGTTGCTGTAAAGGCTGCAGAAGTAGAAGAGATAGAGCTGGTAGAACCAATAGCAGTAAAAAAAGCCACAAAAAAGGCTAAAACTGCAAAGGCCAAAACGACAAAAGCTAAGACGGTAAAGGCTATGAAAAAAGTAGCTGTTACGCCGGTAGCAATATAGGCTTAGTAAGCTGAAGTAGACTGTTGATATCGCAAGTCGGTTATACAAAAAAAACCGTAAAGGTGAATCATCGAGACTTCTTGGTACAGATCGTTTCATACGATAATGGAAATTTTATTTCTATTTCCGAGGGAAAGGAAAGAATAGGAACACTCGTTGTTTCTATTAGTTCTGGGGGTCGTGTAAGTACAGCTGCTGTAATACCATCCAAATCAGATACACTTTTCCTCAAGATGGTTTCAGAGCGTGTAGCATCGACAATAAATGGAATCTGCATTTTCTCACTAAATATTGAAAAGGATTTAGATCTTGATAGTATGAAAGTTCTAATGAATGAATTGATGGAGATTATCAAACAATGACTTGTGATATGAGAGGCTATCTAGATCTTATCAACAAAAATGGTGAATTGGCTATAGTAAAAAAGAAAGTTTCTACAAAATTTGAAATTGCGGCGGTAACTGCCAAAATGGACGGCTCAAAAGCACTGTTATTTGAAAATGTCAAAGATAGCAAATTTCATGTAGTTTCAAATTTGGTTGGGACACGAAAAAGATTTGCTCATGCAGTTGGTACCATTGATACCAAGATACACGAAAAAGTAATTTCTGCCATAAAACATGCGTCAAAACCAAAAATAACCACGAAAGCAAAATTCATGGAAAATCAATCAAGAGATCTTTTTACTCTACCTATAGTTACTCATTTTGATAAAGAGCCAGGACCTTTCATCACATCATCAATCATATATGCTAAAAATCAGGAAATGGGTACACAAAATTCGTCATTTAATCGATTATTGAGAATAGATGAGAAACATTTCTCAATTAGAATGGTGGAGGGAAGGCATCTTCACAGAACTTTTGTCTATGCAAAAGAACATGGCGAAGATCTTAAAGTTGCTATCTCTGTCGGTGTACATCCAGCTATTTCAATTGCAGGTGCATATCAAGCTGATTGGGGAAAAGATGAACTTGAGATCGCAAATGAACTGCTTGGAAAGAAACTTACTCTTTCCAAGTCGCCTTATTCTCAAATGCTGGTTCCATCTGAATCCGAAATAGTCATAGAAGGAAGAATTCTCAAGGACAAGACACACAAAGAATGGATGGTAGAAATGCTTCGAACATATGATTTCAAAAGAGCCCAGCCTGTTTTTGAGCTTGACAGAATATACTTTAGGAATAATCCTATCTTTCATGATATACTAGCCGGCTTTGGCGAACATCAATTACTGATGGGCATGCCTATTGAAGCTAAAATAAACAAGGAACTAAAACAAGCCCTACCACAAACCAGAAATGTAGTACTGACTGAGGGTGGCTGTAAATGGTTACACGCCGTAGTTCAGATTTCTAAAAAACGAGACTCGGATCCCAAAAAAGCAATTGACGCTGCCTTTTCTGCTCATCGCTCTCTTAAGAACGTGGTAATAGTTGATGATGATATTGATCCATCGGATCCTGTTGCAGTAGAATATGCAATGGCCACCAGATTTCAAGCAGATAAAGATCTAGTGATAGTATCAAATGTACGAGGTTCTAGCCTAGATCCTTCAAGTGATCAAAAAAATCTTCGTACTACTAAGATGGGAGTAGATGCGACCAAACCATTCTCAAAAAGGGCTGAAGGATTTGAGATTGCTAAAATTCCAGGCGAAGAAAATATATCGCTAAAAAAATACTTCAAATAAATTTTAAAGTGTAGAATCAATCATTAGTGCAATAAATAATATTGCAAGGTATGGACTTGAAAACTTGAATAGTGTCCATGATGCTTTCTCAGATGGTTTTACAAGTAGCCACACACTTAATGCAATCATTATTGCACCCGAAACAATTGCTGTATACAGATATACTTCATGAAATAGGTGTTTTCCAGATACCCCTGTCATGAAAAATGGAATGACACTGAAAAGAACCATCATGAGGGTAGTTCCAGCAATTACTCGGACTGATGTCTTTTCAGACTCTACTGCAGTCAACATTGGAACATTAACTTTGTTATAATCATCTTTGACATGAAGTGTAAGACTCCATATGTGCATTGGAATCCAAACGAAGACTAGTCCAGCCATTACTAATCCTAGATCCCATAGGCCTGTGGTTGTGACTGCAACATAACCAATCATTGCAGGTGCTCCTCCAGAAAAACCTCCTAAAACAATGTTTGTTCTACTTCTCCTTTTTAATAATTTACTATAAACCAGAATATTGTCAGCAAGTCCAAATGCCATGAAAATACCTGCCCACATATTTATGGCAAAAGCACTGACTAGGGATATTGCAGCAAGAATTAATCCGAAATATAGTGCCTTTTCAGCCGGAAAAATTCTCCTACTTGGAATTGGCCTATCTTTTGTTCTTTCCATTATTGCATCGATATCTCTGTCATTATAGTTTGTCAGTGTATTTGCAGAGGCAGAACCAGCTATTACACTTCCTATGACAAGACACCATGTTAATGGAGATATTGGAATGTGATACAAATTCGATGCCGTGAAGGCTGCTCCTATCGCAGTAAAAACAAGGAGATACCATATCTTCGGCTTGGTAACCTCATAGTATACCTTAATTCTTGAACTGGCTTTTGTTGTTAGCACACTCTTACTTCCATTTGGATCTTATTACTTATTTATAGGTTGAATAGACCAATCATTTTGCTGGCTTGTAAGGCATAGGCTTTGTAGTCCTTTTCATTTCAATGAAACTCTCAGAACGCTGAACTCCTTGAATTCTTCCCAGTCTTTCAGATATTAATCGGTGCATCTCATCAAGGTTTTTGGCATACATGGTTACAATGATGTCAAATCTTCCAGTCACCTCTGAAATTTCTCTTACCTCTGGAATCTTCATTAACTCTTCAATCACATTATCTCTCATTTTAGAATCCATGTTTATCCCAGTGAGTGCTTTTACTGTGTAGCCTAATTCTCTATCATTTACTACTATTGTAAAACGCTCGATGAGTTTTCTTTTGACTAGTCTCTTAATTCTGCTATATACTACCGATGAATTTACGTTAATCTTCTTTGAAATCCGTGGAACTGATATGTTTGCATCCTGTGATAATTCTGATAAAATTATCATATCTAAATCATCAACTTTTGTCATCAAAATACAGATTATTGTGAATAAATGGATCTTATTAAAGTTGTTAGTATAAAATTTCTATAATTCTATAATTTGTTAAA
>JAGWGC010000130.1 GCA_028867615.1 Nitrososphaerota archaeon
TTAATGTCCTTTCGTATTTTTCAAGGGTTTGTTTGGATCTAATCCCTTGTCTGAATAGTTCTAGTGGATGTTGTTCCTTTGACCTTTGAAATTCTTCTCTCTTTAGTTTCAATTTGATCTCCTATTAGTGGTGGAACCATAAAAAGGGACAATATAGGGATGGACTGGAGGGGATTTGAACCCCTGACCCCTCGCGTGCAAGGCGAGTATTCTACCGCTGAACTACCAGCCCATTACAGAAATTGGAAACCGCATGGATTTTAATTGTTGCCTTTAGGTGGCAAAGATTTTATGGATATTATTCTTTGATACATTCATGGTATTGCTCAAGTCAGAGGTTGTCCTAAAAGCAGGAGACAAAGCTCCAGACTTTAATTTATTGGGAATTGACGACAAGAAACATTCTCTTTCAGAATACAAAGACTATAAAGCAAAATTGATAATTTTCATGTGTAACCACTGTCCATATGTTCAGGCCAAAATAGATGCAATGAATGAAATCTATGAGAAATTCAAGGGAAAAATTGCAATGATTGGGATAAACAGCAATGATGCAACAAAATATCCAGACGATAGTTTTGACAGCATGAAGATATTTGCAAAAGAGAAAGGTTTGAAATTCACTTATTTGGTTGATGAGACTCAGGAAATTGCAAAAAAATATGGTGCCGTATGTACCCCAGATCCATTTCTTTTTGACAGCGAAGGAAAATTAGTTTTCCACGGAAGAATTGACAACGCAATGAAACCAGAGGACAAACCTACAGAGAAGACAATGATATCAAACATAGAAAAAGTTCTTTCCGAAAAGAAGATAGAGAAAGATTTTGACCCATCTATGGGCTGTTCCATCAAGTGGAAAAGCCAGCAGACTTAAATGACAGTCGGTAAAAAAAATTTCGGGCCGATAGCTCAGCTTGGCTGGAGCGTTCGACTGATAAAGTTATTCAGATATCGAAAGGTCGTGGGTTCAAATCCCATTCGGCCCATTGTTTTCAACCATATCATGACAGATTTTGGCAAATAGGAAGAACTTGTTACACTTTTGTTGTCAAGATTTAAGCTACCAATATATCTTGCAGATATGAAAAGAAAGTAACATGGACAAAGATGAACTGTGTAAACAAGTCCTAGATTTAGACTCGCGAATAAGATTTGCAGGCTTGATTAATGAAAATGGCAGACTCGTTGCAGGAGGAATGAAACCGGGGCTCAAATCTTTAGAAGATTTCAGAGATGATGAAATGTTATACATGGAGTTAGTTTTGAGAGCAAAGATGCGAAAGGAGTTTGACAAGGTTTTAGGTCCCGTAAAATTTGCCATGTCATATAGAGATATGTTGATCATCATGAGTTTTCCAGTAGATGGCAATATCCTTTTGATTTCAGTTGAAAAGGACATTGATTTTTCCAAGCTTCCCTTTAAGATCTTGGAAATAATTCATCATTGATTTTGATAACTTTCAAACACAGTTTGGCACCACTGTAACAAGGTTTCTACATCACCAGACACAAAGTCTACGCCAGTCTTGGTTTTTTTCATAATTGTGGTACACAGTGCAAGACGAAGATTCTTTCCAAATTTTTCTGTGCTTGTATCAACTGCCTTTGAAAAGAATTTGATTTCGCCTTCTTTTGAGGAAAATATTATGATAATCATGATTCCTTCATGTTTAGCCCATATCTTATTGAGAAATCTTTGCAAGTCAATATCAAACATTACATCTATTGCAGAAGACATGTCACCAAGTAAAGAGACCCTCCATTTCTCAGTACGAAGTGCGGCAGATGCAGCCTGTGCAAGAAGTGCATTATGATAATCAGTGGCCAGAATAACGACATTCTTTTTTGGGTTCATTTCTTCGTCTAAAAGACCAATCAAGGAGATTGAAGTTGAGATTATTTCATCGAGTGAATTTTTTTCAGATCTTCCCATTTTTCCATCATCATAGGAACTTTCAACTGCTTCGATTGCGGGGATTATCACCTCACTTACTATTTTTGTAGGAGTAGCTCCAGAATGAAGTGCCGTTCGAAGTAGAGTATGAGCTTCTCTGGTTGACCCCAACATGACATATTCCAGGTACTTGTTTTGAACTTGAAAAAAGTCGTCTGGAAAACTGAGTTTATCTGCACCCTCCTCAATGAACCATAAATTGACGCTACCCATGTTTTTTTGTCTTATCAGACCCTCTCCGGCAAAGATCTTGAGGTATTTGGATATGGTTACACGGTTGATTCGCAGTTTTTCGGCAATTTCAATTCCTGTCAATCCGGTCTTTGCTGGACGAAGAACATCAATCAGTTTTTCACGTATTTTATCTACGTCATATTCTCGTGCCACAAGCCTTGTGTAGTTTTCTGGTATATAGCATTAATAAAATCAACAAGGACCAGGATGAGGTCCCTGTTGACCGGTACTTTGGTATGGTCTGGTTGGTCCAAGTTATGTGAGCGTGGTATGTGATATACTACTAGCGCACTATCAATACAATAACTAAAAAAGTAAATAA
>JAGWGC010000131.1 GCA_028867615.1 Nitrososphaerota archaeon
CATGTTAAACTATTTAAACTTATTGTTGTTTATGAGGAGCCGCCTAGGAAACTATCAGGAAGGACAGAAAACTCATTACCTTTTTCCTGTCCTAGTTCCGCTAAGCCTAAACTGTCTGGATAATCGTCATGTGGTGCTACTGTCCTGATTTTATCTGGACTATCTCTATCTTTTCCATGTTCCCAATACATAGCCTGAAGCTGCTCTACAAGTTTTTCCCTATGACTATCTTCAATGAGAGATAAATTAATTAATCTAAATTCAAACAATCTACCTAAATTTTTGAATATTTCTGTCTTGTGTTCCTTGAAATTTATAGGATATACTGGTAAAGTAGAATTAAAATATCTGCATGCATCTACAAGAGCGTCCCCAAGACCAGTACTATCTATATAAATAGACCTGAAATGATATATTCTATCCATAGATTCTATCTTTTTTGCAAGTTCTATTTGGTCTGTTGTTATCTCTGTGTAATATTCAACTGGAAAAGTTATACCAGATTCAGTTACACCTACTACTGTTAAAACGGTTTCATCCTTCCCCTTGCCCGAAGTATCTACACCCATATCATAATAAATGAAATTTGGTCTTGGAGCCTTGATAAGTGCTTCCTGAAGTAAATTATATGGTATAAGAGAGTTACCACTTTCAGGGAATTCTCCGTCAAGTTCCTGTGCCTCTGCACCTTTTGATATGCTAGCAATAAGCTCCATGATTTCTGGATCACTGTCTGCTCTTGGGTTATCCCTAGTCTTAACATGGAATTGTACCCATTTTGTCTTTCCGCCTGCAACTCTTGGTTTATTATTTTCATCAAGTACAGGATAAGCAATACCTTTTCTGTATATAACATAACTGTTTTCGCATGCATTAAAGAATGCTCCCGCCTTTACTTTAGGAGTACTTGCAAATATAATTCTAGGCTTGGTAGTTACCGTACTTGGAATAAATGAATCGAATACGACTTGTGGAATATATGCAGCTTCATCTAGAATTGCCATGTGTGTCGTATATCCTCTAAGAGATACACCTGTATCGCCTATTGCACGGACTACGAACTTGGTAAAGCCTTGACCGTTTACCCATTGCAAGGAAAGTTCAGACTTGGTTTCATATCTAATCTTTGATGTTAGAGTAGGAGAACGATGTATGAAATTAGATATTTTTTCAAATATAAGGTAAGCCTGATCTTTTGATACAGAAGCAATTACAACGTTTGCTATTCCTTCATATAAATTACTAGCCTTTATTGGTGCAAAGTATCCAAAATGTATGGCTTTAATTGCCGCATTTGTACTTTTTCCTACCTGTCTACCCGTACGATATACAATGAATCTCTCTTCACAATCTAGAAATGCCTTGTTATATTCAAATATATCATCTAGACCTAAGAATTGCTCAGCGAAGAGTACAGTACTTTTACTACATGCAACTAGCATTTTTCCATATTCTACAGGATCATTTATTAGTTCAATGGGCGGAAGTTTGCCCATGAATTCCTTAGCTTGTGGTATTTAAACCACCTTGGGTAACTGTAATCATCTTAGTTACTTCTTGGCTAATTTCATCCCTTTCTTTAGGTGACAGAACTTTCTTTTCAGTTTGTGATACTGTTATAGTTTTTGATTTTATCTCATTTAGTGTCTTAGTTATATTATTAATTACATTTAGTCTTTTGCTTACTTCAGGATTTAATTGACCTGCAAATGTTTCTATTACTCCGAAGAATTTTAATTTTTCAACTTGAGCATCAAGTTCTTCTTCTAATAAGGGTAAAATTTCCCCACCATCTCTGGTATGATATTCTTCTGTAAGTTTTCTTATATCATCACGTATTACACATAATTTGTCCGCTTCAAATTTTGGGCATATTCCATTTCCGCCTACATCTCTGCTACGATATGGACATGTATTACATTCTACTGGTATTTTTGTTGAAAATCTTAAATGTTTAAATCTATTAGGTATACTCTTTGGTAGTGTTCTCTTATCTACTTCTAAAACGGGTTCTTCACCCTCGCGATGTACTACCCGTACGCTCATATATATATAAATGTTTAGTTGAACTATTTAAACTTTTATAAGTCTAAAGTTTCCCACTTTAATAGGACTTTTAGTAAAGGTTCTTCATAATCTGCTAGATTAATCTTGAAAATTGAGTTGGTTCCATCCCAATTTGATATAATTATTACACCTTGTTCTATATCTTCTCCTATGCATTGTTTCCACATTTGACCATATGCACATGCTTGTAGGAAATAGTTCTTAACCCTAGACTTGGTTTTTCTTTTTCGTGAGTTCTTGAAATCTATTACAGAAAGTTTGCCTTCATACTCCGCTATACAATCTACCGTACCTGCTAAGCCTAGTTCGTCACTATATAATTTAGTTTCTAATGCGTGTATGTTATTAATATCTGCTAAAGCAGGTTTTATATATTCAAACAAGTCATAAGGATTTTTTGCAAATTCAGTTATGTTAAATTCAGGTT
>JAGWGC010000132.1 GCA_028867615.1 Nitrososphaerota archaeon
GCAGAAGATCCTACATTTGCCAATACTGTTCCAAGGTTTATTGTTGCAAGCATTCTGTTAGGATTAGATTTCAATTTGGCAAGGGAAGCTGAACCTCTGACTTTTTCTTTTAACAGTTGGTTGACTTTGGCCTTGTTTGTTGCAATTAGTGCAACTTCAGCTCCACTAAAAATGGCTGATAAAGCTACTAGCAATGCAAGTAATATTATTTTTAAAATCAGTTCACCATCCATAATTAATTACCTCGGTGTGAGTGTCTTCCACGTTGTAATGATGTTAAATTCGGGGTTTTAACTGATAAACACGATGATTGAATTTCAAACAATTGGTATGTATATCATTTTTCGACTGTCTCTTTTATAAGTTCACATTGATCATTAGGGTTTTTGATAACAAAATATTCCATGTGAAATTATTGTTCTCATTTCTTTGCAAAGTGTTCTTGCAAAAGTTTTTTCTTTTCTTCCATGTGAAACAACTCTTCAGTATGTTTGAAGGCGTCTTCTCTTTTTCTCTTGAATAACATTGCTTGCATTAGAAGATGGTTTTCAGGTACTACTATACCAGTCTGATCATCAGAGTAGGTCAGTTTAACAGTATCATCTTGAACTTCAATAACATCGGCATGAATGTGAATCATGTTGGTATCTTTAAAACTGAATTTTATGGATTCTGCATAATCTCTAATATCTTTCGTTCCTTTTGCATCATATAATGTTGCAACACCATATTCATTTTTGTATAGATCTAGAATTTCTTGCGAATTTGGAGCAGGACCATCAAAACGAATGTCCATCAAGTGTACATGCATCTGTCTTGTTGGAACTTTGAAAGCACGAATGAAAAGTGGTGTATCTGAACCCATGTAACTTTTCACATCATCATTGTGGTGCGGTTTTCTAGTCCATTCAATAGAGTCTTTCACTTGGGTCTTCGAGTCCTCAAGGTCTGCCCATCTTCTCAACAGTGTGGCATCAAATCGCCTGATCTTTTTACCATATTTTTCCTTGAGAGGCTGGAGTATTCGTCCCATTCCAGTAACGTTGCAGCTTCCTTGCATCACGTATTTTGCATCAAATGCTTTTTCATAGTTTACGCGGGAGTTGAATATTAGATTTGCAACAGATTCATCTCCGCCAATTTTTTCACCGCCTTGAAAAATTGCATTAACATTTTTTGGTTCGTATAATGTTTTTTTATTTTTATATCCTACACCACCCGGGGAGGCGTCTATGACTAGATCACTTTTAGATATGATATCCTCAATTGTTCCAGATATCTCATAGTTTTTAAAAGCATCAGTTTTTTCTTTTGGAACATAGACGTGAAATCCTCTAGATATTGCATCTGTAACCTTGTCGTCAGGAGAATACTTGCCAACCCCAATTACTTCTACATCCTTGTCACCAGATATGAACTGGGTTATTCTGCTACCAATAGAACCGTACCCGTTGACAAAAACCTTTTTCATGTCATTTCTGAGGGAAAATCCTATTTATTTGGTTGCACCTTTGCCAAGAACTAAATAATCTGTAGACCTAAATCAAATTCTTGAAGGTTCATCTCCCATCCATAGGAATTGGGATCGGCGCAACTGTTGTAGTCATAATTGTGATTTCTTTATTCGGGCAAGTCTTTCCAAATCACATGGCATCAACTAGTACACAAACTATTCCCCCTGACAATGCTACATTACAAAACGATGCACCATCTCCAAAAGTAGCAATGAACCTGCTGACAGACAATACATCTCCAGTGCTTGGCTCAAACGATGCGCCAATTACCATGATTGAGTTTGGAGACTACCAGTGCTTTTATTGTAACCAGTTTTATCATACGGTCGAGCCTGATATCGTTAAAAACTATATTGACACTGGAAAGGTACGCATGGTCTTCAAGGATTTTGTCATAATTGGCCAAGACTCGGTGAATGCAGCACATGCCGCACATTGTGCCCAAGAACAAGGTAAGTTTTGGGAGTATCATGATGCATTATATAATAACTGGGCTGGGGAAAACACCGGATGGGCATCATCTAACAATTTGTTAAAGTTTGCAAATAATGTCGGGCTAAATGACACCCAATTTGGTCAGTGTATGTCCCAGTCTAGATACATTTCAACTGTCCAGGGTAGTCTTTCAAACGCCAAGGATCTAGGATTAACTGGAACTCCTGACTTTTTCATCATCGCTCCAGACAAGACCGTGTCAAAAATTGTTGGAGCCCAGCCCTTTAACGTGTTTGACGAATTATTCAAATCCAAGCTAAAATCATAAGAGATTTCACATATATTGTAATAATATGATAAAAATTATCAATCTTTGAGATCAAAGTAGATTCTCAAAATCCTTATATCTGTAATTAGAAAGCTGAAGCTATTGGCCGCAGGTATAGATGACATTGCCATCTACATTCCAAAATTGTTTGTAGATGCAAGAGACTTTGC
>JAGWGC010000133.1 GCA_028867615.1 Nitrososphaerota archaeon
CTATCGTGCAGCAACTGATGCACCACCACGAGTAGATGTTTACGATGTCATTGAGCAAGTCTTTGCAGCAATTAATCCACAAGTAGCTGACGAAGGTAAGATCACAGTAGATGAGGTAAGCGGATGTTTAAGAAATGCATACCTTGATCGAAAGGATCCGTCTGAAAGCAATCACAAGCAGATGGTGTCAAAGATAATGCAAAAGAGCGCATTTAGCATCATGGAAAAACCAATTGAAGGTCAACTTGATGCAGGTTCTAACGTAAAGATTGTCGGTAGAGCTGACCGAGTCGAAGATGAGGTAGTGATGCTCTTTAGAAGTTCAGAAAAATTACCTGAAATGCCATATCCGGCAGATTTCATACACCTGAACTCCTATTTGTTCATGTTTGACAAACCAGAGGGTGTGATTGTCTACTTTGATAGAGAAGGAAACGAAATGGAATTCAATGTTCCAAAAAGTGAGAAGCTCTTAAACGAAACAAAACGTAGAGCTAAAATTCTCAATACCTTGCTGACAAACAATATTGCTCCAGCAATCGAACCATCTGAAAAATGCATGGAATGTCCTCACAACGAGAAATGTTACTATGCAAATGAAGACAAACAGAAATGGGGATTCTGGGCTCGTGGCAAGTGGCGTGAACTCAAACCTAAACCCTTCCTATAATCACACACTTTTTTCATTTTAATTTTATAAACAGCATCTAGAATGATCTCTATTTATTTTAGGGATTCCGATTCTTCTGGATTTAGATAAACTTTTGTCTTGTAGGGTTTTTCAGAATCTTTGTGGAAATAAAAAATTTTGATGCCATGTTCAAAAGGCTTCATTTCTATTTTATCTGTTGATTGAATTGTATTGTCTTCTTGTCTGAGATATTGGTATAGCTCATCTTTACTCATCTTCATTATTTCGTTTATTCGCTTTCTATTTCCCATCTGATATAACATACTCTGAACTTATTTAACATCTTAGCTTTTCTTATTGGAATATCTTATTTGTAATCTAATCATTAAATACAATATCTGCTTGGAATTGAACATGACAGATTCTAAAATGAACTGGTTTGAAGATTTTCTAGGTTTAGGATATCATGTATTCGATGTACGGCCTACCATATACCTGATATTTGATGATAAAAGGAAACTTGTCAATACCTGGAATCAGATGATAAAATATTGGCCAGATGATGAGATCAAAATGAGATTCTTTGAGGGGGATGCAAGCTATGAGTTTATACTATATTGTCAATCTCGAATATTGCAGACGACAAACGTCTTTTTAAAATCACTGAAAATTTCAGATCACTACAAACAATTTATGGAGGAGTATATCGGCTCAGCATCATTACAGCTTGCAGTCTATTCTCCCAAGAATAAAACATATGAACTTGAAATATTCAAATTCAAAAAGAAGATAACTGATTTAAAATTCCTCAAAAAACAAGATGTTGATGATGATTTTGTTATTTCACAGGCAAGGGAAAAACTACATGCTGGAGAAAACTAGTGTTGTAACCTACTGTTTTTTTAATTTTGATACTATCAAACCTACCCATAAACTCCAGTCCAAATTTTTAAAAACAAGGGGTTGTCTATATGGATAATTTGTTACCGTTTTGGTGATTCCAAAATCATATTTTTTTTCTTTTCCTTTTTCTGTAAATGTAATTCGTAAGAAATCTACTTTTCTTGTTGTTATACTTTTAACATCTGTTATGCAATCTAATGGTATTATCCAAGATTTTGGATTCTCAATTAAATCCTCATCAAGATCTGATTCATTATAGTTTGAAATCTTTCCTATACTTGCTTTGTCACCTGCAAAATATTGTTCCTTTTCTTTTGTAGTGATCCAGATGTAACGCGGAACAAAAATTACTTTTTTGTTTGTAAGAACAAGGATGCCTTCTTTATTTTTGTGAAAGAAACCTGATAATCCTAATGCTATTCCCCAAATCTGAGGAAGGGATGAAATAATGCATTCTTCTTTTTCAAGATTTTCTCTCATTATTTGTTCAACATCTTTTGTGAATAAATCAATCTATCTAATAAGATAAAATTACAAAAATGTGGTAAAGGGATTTACTCTAGGCGTGTTCGTGACCTTGACCTTCGTATTTGAAGCCATAGGTTCCCCAAGTTTTTCCTTTCTTTGCTAAATTGTACCTGTGAGCTCTTTCACCGAAGTAAATTGCTATTGTCATTGCAAGAGTCACTGCTGTAGCAATGAAGATTTCTATTCCTGCTTCAGTCATGCGTGCACTAGTCTACAAGTTGTATAATAATTTTATTTAGAATTTTTTCTAATTCTATGATACTAAAATTTTTACAAAACTGATATTCTTTGGACATAATATCATAAAAAAACA
>JAGWGC010000134.1 GCA_028867615.1 Nitrososphaerota archaeon
TCTACCAAAGAGGGAAAACTTTACTCCAGCATACAGAGAATGAACCATCTTTTAGATGAGATAATAAAGTTCTCGCCTGATTTGACCATTAGTTTCTGTTCCCCTGAAGCTGCAAGAATTTCCTACGGAATAGGAATCAAACATGTAGCATTTTCAGATTCTCCCCATGCCGAGGCAGTAATGAGACTTGCATTACCCTTAGTACATAAACTACTCATCCCTTGGGTTATACCCAAGAATGAGTTTGTCAGATATGGAATTTCAAAAAAAGACATCATCCATTACAAGGCCATTGATGCATCTGTAATAGTAAGAGAAAGATCAAGAATTAGAAGAATCAAGGTTGACAAAACTAAAAAGACAATTGTGATCAGACCAGAAGAGTCAGAGGCTGCATACATTCTAGGAAAGACTGCAAGTGACAACATAATTCGTGAAACGAGTAAGGAAAACAATCCCTACAATATCATAGTCTTGGCAAGATATGCAATACAAAAGAAAAGACTGGAAGAAAAATTCGGTAAAAAGGTCATCATAATGGACAAGGTTGTAGATGGCAAATCACTCCTTAGCATTACAGATCTTTTCATTGGTTCAGGAGGTACTATGACTGCAGAAGCTGCATTGATGGGAATTCCAACCATATCGTATGATGCAGTACCAAATTATATTGAAAAATATCTTGTACGAGTAGGACTTGTAAAAAGAGAAACGGATCCAAAGAAAATTTTAACTTTGATCAAAAAAATGGTAAATGGTAGTAAAACAAATAAACAGAGAGCAAGAACTATTCTAGACTCAATGGAGGATCCTTATTTGAAACTAGTTCAAACAATAAAGGAAATATAGATTTTCGAAAAAATTGTTATGCGTTAACTAATTTTTTGTATAATGTAATGGCAGAATTTTCATCCTTTTCGCCAACAATTACAGCAGAACCACGTTTTAAGAAACTTACAAAGATGTCATTGGAAGAAATTGATAATCCTAGCTCACCTTGGTTTTGCACTTTGAAGCCTTTTTCTGATGCAGCATTTGTTATTTTTGGAACATCAATCTCAATCATTGTTGTAGGGGTGATAGAAAATGTGCGCTTTCCCCTATTTCGTCCACATAACTCTTCAACAATGAGTTCTTGAGAAGGCAATTCCTCACGTTTGCCCGAACCACATTCAGAACATTCATCTACTTTGTTGAAAACTGCAGTATTGAAATCAAGATTATCAAGATCAATGTAAAGTAATTTGTTTGCCAAAGTGGGTGTTCTTCCTATGATGATTTTTACTGCTTCTGCAACCTCAATTCCTCCAACAATAGAAAGTATTGACGGATGAACGCCTTCAGTACTACATGTAGGCATGGAATTTTCATCAAGTGATGGAAATATGCAGTGATAGCATGCGGTTTGGTGTGGCAGTATGGTAAATACCTGTCCTGAAACTCCCACTGCCGCCCCTGTCACAAATGGGATGCTTTTTTTTATGCAGGCCTTGTTAAGGGAATATCTAGCGTTAACACTGTCAAGTGCATCAATTACAACATCACATCCTTCTACTACATCTAATGCAGTATAGTCATTTACAGAAACAGGTAATGCCTCAATTATCACATCTGAATTCATTTTTTTGAGCTTTTTTGCAGCAACCTCAACTTTGATCTGACCTACATCAGATTCATCAAACATTGTTTGTCTATGCAGATTTGATATTTCTATTACATCTCTATCTACAATTCTTATTGTTCCTATTCCCATGGCAACCAGTCGAGTCACTATAGGATTACCTAATCCACCTACCCCAACAACGCATACTTTTGATTTTTTGAGTTTGATCTGACCTTCATAGCCGATCTCTTCTAGCATTACTTGTCTTGAATATCTTTCAAGATCCTTACTTGAAAGATCAGAACCACCTGCGACTGCAGGCAAAACATAAATCTCGTCTCCATCATTTAGCACTGTTTCCAGACCTCCCGAAAACTTCATGTTTTTTCCGTTTACGTATATGTTGATAAGTGATCGGGGTGAACCGTCGGGGTTAAGAACTCGTCTTTTGAATTCATCTCCTAGCTGTTCTGAAATTTTGATAAATGCTTCAGAAAGTGTGATTGCTGCCAAATCTATTTTTTTTTCTCCACCACCTTTGTTCAGTACAGAAGGAATAGTGAATTTGATATTAGCCATCTATTTCACCAATGCCAATATTTTTCCAACATCAGCCTGCATTACTTGAGGTTTTGCTAGTACTTCCATCATGACTTCTGTTGTCTTTAGTCCATTACCTGTAACATAACATACAGTACAATCATTCTTGTCAATCTTTCCTTC
>JAGWGC010000135.1 GCA_028867615.1 Nitrososphaerota archaeon
CGCTTTTTGTACATGCCACGAATTGTACACTTTGATATTCCTTCAGACAACCCAGAACGAGCACAGAAATTCTATCATGAAGTATTTGGATGGGAGTTTAACAAATGGGATGGTCCCATGGAATATTGGATGATAAAGACAGGAGATGATAAACAAGCCGGAATTAATGGCGGTCTTGCAAGAAGGATGCCAGGACAGATAGGCATGACAAACACAATAGATGTGCCTTCTATTGATGAATACACAAGCAAAATTATATCAAAAGGTGGTCAAGTACACACACCAAAGTTTCCAATTCCAGGAGTTGGACATTTTGCAATATGTGCTGACACTGATGGAAACATCTTTGGAATAATTCAGATGGATACTAGCGCAAAATAAAAATTGTCAAGCATTTAGTTTTATCAGTAATTTCGCAACATTGAAGCCAATCTTTTTTACTTGTTCCTCTTGCTTTTTGTCTTGCAGTGTTCCATCGGCATTGAATACTTCATGGGCTTTTGCTATTGCAATCTGATCTGGGATTACAATGACACCAATATTTTCTAGAATGGCACGTACATGAACCATCCCACGAAGACCTCCAAGACCCCCAGGAGACGCACTCATTATTCCTGCAACCTTGCCCTTGAAATAAGCAAGAGGCTCTTCACCCTCAACGGGTCTAGATACCCAATCAATCGTGTTTTTGAGAACACCTGAGATGGAACTGTTGTACTCTGGTGATGAGATCAGAAACCCATGATGTGACAACATCAAGTCCTTGAGTTTGCGTGCATTAGATGGAAGACCTTGCTGCTGCTCCAAATCTCCATCGTAAAGTGGCATTGTAAAATCCCGAAGATCAATTACAGTGACATCTGCACCGCCCTCCATTGCACCACCCGTTGCAATTTTGACTAGTTTTTTATTAAACGAATCAGTGCGAGTACTTCCAGCAAATGCAAGAATTTTTGGTTTTACCAATCATAGTTTGACGTGATTATAGTTTAACAAGTTTTCCCTTGTATGGTCAGACATACATTTGAGGCGCTCTTTAAATAATAATTTCATCTTTCACAAAGAGTTGAAGGCTGTAATCATCAGAAGGCATGGTGGACCAGATGTCTTGTCGTATGAAGAAATCCCAGATCCTGTTCCTAAAAAAGGGCATGCTCTAGTCAAAGTAAATTATTGCGCAGTGAATCACTTGGACATTTGGGTAAGAAATGGAATTCCCGGCAAGACAGTATCATTTCCACACATTCTTGGTTGCGATGTTAGCGGGACTTTGGTAGAGGGATTTGGAGGTCTCAAAAAAGATGACACGGTCATAATATATCCTGCAGTTGACAGCAATGTTGCACGAGTATCTTTTGGGATCATCGGAGGATTTGGAAGATATGAAGGCGGTTATGCTGAAATCATTCAGGTTCCAAAAAAGAATATAATAAAAAAACCAGATTGGTTCTCAGATCAGGAAGCTGCCTCAATTAATATCTCATACCTCACAGCTTGGAACATGTTAGAGAAATCAAGGTGCAAAAAAGGCGACATTGTTTTGATTTGGGGTGCAAACAGTGGAGTTGGATCGGCTGCAATCTTGCTTGCAAAGGCAAAAGGTCTGAAGATCATTGCTATTGCATCTGACAAGAACAAAGTAGCATTTGCAAAAAAACTTGGGGCAGACTTTGTCATAGATAGAAATGCCAAAGATGTGACATCGGAGGTTCTAAAATTTACAGACCAGTCAGGAGTAGATGTTGTAATTGATCACGTTGGAGCAAAGACATGGCCTACAAGCCTAGAAGTACTCAAGGTAAAGGGGAGAATGGTTGCATGTGGAACCACAACCGGGGGAGAAGCAGTAGTAAACATCAGGTCATTTTATAGTAAAGAGGCTCAAATAATTGGAGCATACTTGGGATCAAAATCACAGCTTGTTGCATTGCATAAATTTATGAAATTAAAAAAAATCAAGCCCATAATTGATAGCATCTTTGATCTAAAGGACGCCAAACTTGCACATCAAAGGATGGAAAGGAGTAACCAGACTGGAAAGATATTGTTGCGAGTATCTAGCTGACAAATTTTCGACATTCACAGTCAAGAACAAGACAAGTTTCACTGTGTCTTATGTGGTCATCTAGTCCATGGCCACAGTTGACATTTTTACAAGTATATCTACTTTTTTCCCTCTCCACAACCTTACGTGCAATTTGATTTGCCTTTTCTTTTGAATATCCCTTTTTGTCAATGTAATAGTGAACTACTCTATTGTAGAGTTCGTTGGGATCAAAGGTATGAC
>JAGWGC010000136.1 GCA_028867615.1 Nitrososphaerota archaeon
GTCTTTCTACAAGAGACTTGTTTACACAAACCACGTAAAAATGCCATCCAAAGGCAAATTCTGAATCAGTTACTATAAAGTCATTTTCTCCATGTACCATCTTTTCTACACTGCTAAGTGTTGATATGATTGCCTTGCTGGTATTTTCGTAATCTATGGCTGATACGTTGATGTTGATCCTTTCCCGCATATGTAGACTTGGAACATTTGTAAATAAAAACATGACTGATAATTTGGTCTAGTGGTCAAGCAAATGCTCGACTTCTATATTGAAAAAAGTCTTGAGAATTCCAATGTAGCTCTTTACAGGGTCGGGCATATCTTCCCCGCATGCAATTCCGAGATTTTTTGCATTTATCCATATTACAAGCGTCTGAAGTATTGTAAGAAATCTGTCATTTTCAAAATTTCTCGAACTGATTGCTTTGGAGTATCTATCTGCATATTCCCACGCAACAGAAAAATCAATACAGTCTGTATCAAATATGACAAGCATCTGCTCTCGTAGTGATTCTGCCTTCTTGAATGGTGTTACATTTAGGATATATGGAAAGTCTACTTTGTTTGGCATGTATCCAGTAAGAGGGCCCCATATGGTTATTATTTTGCATCCAGATCTTAGACTCTGAAACTTTGAAATCATTTTTTCAATTATTTTCTCATCTGAAAACCAAAAAAGTATCACACTGGCATCACTGATATCAACATCTATGATATCCTGATGTCTAAGTGATCCATTTGTAATGTGTTTCTCCTCGAGTAGTTTTTTTCCTTGCGATATCTTTTCATTATTGTTGTCTATACCAACGGATTTCTTTACTCTGAATTCTTGTGAGGCAATTGCAATACTATTGCCACTTCCACATCCTAGGTGATAAAAAATGTCATTTTCTGTCATTTCTGCAAATCTAAATATCTCTCTTAGTGTATCGTCTGACAATTCCACATCCTCTCCATTCATTATGGATCTTGGAAGCGATGATAGATACTCTTCGATTTTCATTGAATAATTACAGCATGTACTAAATTTATTCTCTTATTCTCTCAAGGGCAGAAACTGCCTGCCACAGTGTAACTCTTACATATGATGGCATGTTGGGGTCTTGGGATATGTCATCCAGCAGGCTTATGGCGTTTGCGGCTCTTACAGAAACAGGGGAATCTTGCTTTTTCAAGTTTACAACAAGATCAGTCAAATCTTTCTTGATGTTTCTTGGAGTAGAAGGATTTGATGCAATTTCAGCTAGCGTGTTGATGGCCATGTTCAAAGTGTCAATATTTGGATCCTTTTTCTCAACCATTGTACCATTCAAGCTTATGCTAATTGAGCTTATTTTATAAAGTTTGCACTATACTTCAACAAAGATATTTTCTGATTCTACTATTACTTTATACGAATTCAAGTCTTTTATCTTGACAGGAAAGGCAGAAAGCTTACCTGTTTTACAATCGAATTTTGCTCCATGCCAACCGCATGTTATGATTGATTCCTCCAAACTTCCTTCAGAAAGACTTGCTCCGGCATGTGTACATGTATCGTTGACCGCATAGTAGTCCCCATCTATGTTTGCAACAAGAACATCTTTGCCATCTATTGTAACTTTTTGTATTTTGCCTGGAACAAAGTCGCTTACTTTGCCAACAATTATCTTTCCCATGACCATGTGAAAAACCTTGACTCTTAATAATTTTAATGTCTGTTGTAAAACGTCAAAATTCTAAATTAAACAAATCTGACTGTGTTTTGTATTTTGCCTAGATTTTCTATCTCCATTTCTATCTTGTCACCGTCCTTCAAGAATATGGCGTCTGGCTTGTTTAACATGACTCCAGCTGGTGTTCCAGTTGATATGATGTCTCCTTTTTCTAAGGTCATTGCTTTACTTAACAATGATACGATGGAATATACTTTTAGATGCATGTTTGATGTCGAAGAGTTTTGCCTAACATCTCCATTTACCTTGGTTGTCATTTTGAGATTTTGCGGTTCTGGTATTTCGTCTGCAGACGTTATCCAAGGACCACAGGGTGCAAAAGTGTCAAAGCCTTTTGCTCTAGTGAATTGTTTGTCCTTAGCTTGTATGTCTCGTGCAGAAGCATCGTTTAAGATCATGTATCCAAAAACTGCGTCCTTTGCCTCTTTTTCTGATATGTTCTTACAATCCTTGCCAATTATTACGGCAAGTTCAATTTCATAATCAAGCTTTGAGACAAATGATGGACAGATTATGTCTGATGTGGCTCCGTTGAGCGTTGTTCTGGGTTTTATTACTATT
>JAGWGC010000137.1 GCA_028867615.1 Nitrososphaerota archaeon
AGTAGATTCCACAAGAGTGTAGAATTCCATACCCAGACTAGTACTAGTCTACTATTCTTGCAACAGGATTAACATTCATGTTGCATTACACTCGTTATGCAACATCATTTGATGCATAAAGGCACAAAACGTCAAAAAAATATGGTCTAGATCTCAATTAAGATAATTTCCAGCAAGCAACGCTATCAAGCATACCATCAAGGTTTTGGGTGAGAACAGAGTTCTGCCAATACACCATGGAGTGATTTTGGGTGCATGAATATTATTTTTGTCCCACGTGAACCAGGTCTAATTTCGCCAAGAAACTTTATACCACACACTTTCATCCTATCAACCTCTTTTTCAATGCACTCTGTTTCAAGTGCTATATGATGCAGTCCTTCCCCTTTTGTCAGCAAGAATTTCTTGATGGGGCTTGTTTCCCGTATAGCCTCCATGAGTTCAATTCTAGAGTTATTTAGATGAAGTATTGCAACTCTGACCCCTTCTGATTCCACAGTCTCAAATTCTACGTCATGAACTCCCAAGGCTTCTTTGTATTGCTGTACTGCAGCATCCAAGTTATCTACTGCAATTGCAACATGATCAAGTCTCATCCTAGAATGTCTCCCTTGGTTGATAAATCCCAAAGACCTCACGGAATGTATTGCTTATTTCTCCTAACGTAGCATAATTATTTACAGCGTCCAAGATAAATGGCATTAGGTTTTCATCCTTGCCTGCCGCACTCTTCATTCTTTCAAGCGCATGTTCAACTTTACCATTGTCACGAGTGTTGCGGAGTTCTTTAAGATTCTCCATTTGTTGTGTTTGAATACTGCCATCAATCTTCATGATATCTGGTTTTTCTTTTGTAGTATCTGTGAACTTGTTGACACCAACTATTACTCTATCTCCACCATCAATCTCCTTTTTTAGACGATATGCATTCTGCCTAATTTCGGATTGGAAAAAGCCCCTCTCTATCCCCACAAGCGAGCCGCCCATTCTGTCTATTTTCTTTAGGTATTTGTTTGCCTCTGCTTCTATAGCATCAGTTAGATTTTCAACATAGTACGAGCCTGCAAGAGGATCAACTGTTTTTGTAATGCCACTTTCATGTCCCACAATCTGTTGAGTTCGTAGTGCAATCTTGACTGCAGCTTCAGTTGGCAAGGCAAGTGCCTCATCTTTTGAATTGGTGTGAAGTGACTGGCACCCTCCAAGAACTGCAGCCATTGACTGGATTGCAACACGTACAATGTTATTGTCAGGCTGCTGAGCTGTAAGAGACTCTCCACTTGTTTGTACATGGAACTTTAATTGGATAGATCTCTTGTCTTTTGCATGAAATCTATCTTTTAATATCTTGGCGTAAATTCTTCGTGCAGCACGGAATTTTGCGATCTCTTCTAGGAATTCACTGGTACAGCAAAAGAAAAACGAAAGTCTTGGTGCAAAGCTATCAATTTTCAATCCCCTGTTAACACATGTCTCTATGTACTCTATTGCGTTTGCAAGAGTGAAAGCAACTTCTTGTACCGCATTACATCCAGCTTCGCGCATGTGATAACCAGATATTGATATTGGATACCATTGAGGAACTTTCTTTGAACAATATTCAATCATGTCACCAATTAACCTCATCGATGGGCGCGGTGGGTAGATGTACGTATTTCGTGCAATGTATTCTTTTAAAATATCATTCTGTGTTGTTCCTCGCAATTGCTTACTGTCTACCCCTTGTTTTTCTCCTGTTGCAATGTATAGTGCAAGCAATGTAGATGCAGTAGAATTAATTGTCATGGAGGTGCTTACTTTGTCAAGAGGAATTCCGTTAAAACACTTCATCATATCTTTTAGAGAAGTGATAGATACTCCAACTTTACCCACTTCGCCCTCTGCATGTGAGTCATCAGCATCATAGCCAATCTGGGTTGGCAAGTCAAATGCCATTGAAAGACCTGTCTGACCCCGCTCAAGCAAATACTTGAATCTTTGATTTGTTTGCTCCGCAGTACCAAAACCAGTGTATTGTCTCATTGTCCAGAGTCTGTCTCGGTACATTCCAGGATGAATTCCTCTTGTGTAAGGATATTTTCCTGGCTCCTCTGTTTTGCTTTTCGGCTTCACCTTTGAATCGTAGAATCGTTTTACAATAATATTAGAATCAGTCTTGATAGATTTCATTGCGATGTCACACTAGCCCCTTTGATATTTTATCTGCAGCCTCAAATGGATCGATTT
>JAGWGC010000138.1 GCA_028867615.1 Nitrososphaerota archaeon
ATAATGAGATCTTGTACTAGTGCAGTTACCACTCTGCCAATCACGGTGCCCATTATGAAACCAATGGCTAGACCCAAGACTCCTGCCTTGCCAATGAATTCTTTGAATTCTGCAATAACTCCTCTTGGTTCTGGAGTTGAGGGTACGGGTTTTGGTGTGACAGCTTCTCTGATCTTCTTTAGTTCTTCAAGTATGTCATTTTCTAAGACCATGTGTTGAAGATTCTGGACATGTATTTATCAATATACGTCTGAACACAAATCCACTTATTTTTTGGTGAATGCTAACGCAAATTCTTCTATTGCCTTTTCCCAGTTCTTTGCTTTTACAATGCCACTTGCGACAAGTATTCCTTTTGCTCCAAGTTCTAACGCTCGCGATACATCTTCTCCTGAAACAATTCCTGCACCGCATAACAACTGTGTGGAATTGTTTGCTTTCTTTACTGCCTTGACTGCTTCTATTATGACTTCTGGTTTTTCTTTAGAGACTGCCTTGCCGCTACCTATTAGCTCTGGCGGTTCTATTGCGATGTAATCTGGGTTGAGTTTTGAATACTTCCATGCCTCGTTTACATCTTGTACGCAGACAACTGATGTCATTTTTAATTCTCTGAGTCTAATTATCATGTCCTCAATCTCATTTGACGGTATTCTATGCTCGCTGTGATTTATGAGAGAACCAGTAACCCTTGATTTTTTTACAATCTCTGGTATGACAAAACCTGTTGTACTGCCAACTTTGGCATTGTCTAGATGTTGCGCAAATACGTCTGAAGAAACTCGGGTTATCTCTGACATGAGGTGCTGAGGGGGACAGACAACAATTTTTACACTGTGTTTTTTCGCAATTTTTGCAGCACTCTTTGCCAGGCGTGCTGACTTTGTACCTGCAATCTCATCATAATTTTTAAAATTAATGATAAACATATTGTATTCCAAAAAATCTTACAGTTGCCTATATATCAAGAGATCTTGAAAATTCTTATACTATCCTGAATTGGGTAATTTATGCCGCTTTCAGAAAGATCACTTGGTTTATTGAATCGTCTCGTAACTATTGATTGCAATGGAGCACTTGGCAGGGAACAGGATGATCTGATCAAGGACACTTTTGCAAAAATTCTATCAAGCGGTGATGTTTACAAAATCAATGATATTGAAAAATGGCTTGATACCTGCCAAATAACAAACACTGTTGTTGCTGAAAGGATTCTCAATGTAGCACACTATCAAAAAGCAAAATACGATGCTAAAAATCCATTAAAAATGGCACATGATGATAGTTGTGGATGCGGCGGAGATTGCTGATTACTTTTTGATTCCAAGTGTTCTGTTCTTTAGTCTGAGGTAGATGTTGTGACATTTGCGACATCTTGATGCACTAATTGGATTTTTTGCACCACATGAAAAACAGACTTTGAAGTGAAGTCTAGCCTTCTGGGCTATTGATTTTTTCAGTGGATCTGTTATAGGCATTTTCTATTTCTCCAATTTCCTGCTATTTGATTCTACCTTTTTCAAACTTTCCTGCCAAAAGCATGGGTACTTCAGCAGGTCTCTTGGCAACTGGTACATTTGCCTTGGCATACATGGATACCTTTGATTCTGCAGAACCGTAATTACCGTAAACGATTGCACCTGCATGCCCCATTCTCTTTTCTTTTGGTGCTGCTCTTCCCGCAATGTATGCAACTACTGGCTTGTCAAATTTAGTATCAATGATGTGTTGTGCAAGCATCTCTTCGGCATCTCCTCCAATTTCGCCTACTACAACGATTCCGTCAATATTTGCCCCATCTCGTATGGTATCAAATGCCTGAATTAATGGAGTACCATTAATTGGATCTCCTCCGATTCCAAAACATACGCTTTGACCAAAATTTGCAACAGATAGGTTATGTGACACTTCATACATCAAAGTTCCACTTCTTGAGATTACTGCAATTCTTCCTTCCTTGAAAGGCATTGCTGGCATGATTCCTATCTTGATTATTCCTGGAATTATGATCCCTGGAGTGTTTGGACCTACCACAATGGCATCTTTTTTCTTTGCCAAATCTACGATTGTTAACGCATCTTTTACTGGAACATGTTCTGGGATAGCTATTAGTAATTTTATTCCAGATTCCAATGCTTCGACTGCGGCAGACAAGAAAAATTTTGCTGGAACAAATATGATTGAAATCTTGGCACCTGTTGCACTTACAGCCTGACTCAT
>JAGWGC010000139.1 GCA_028867615.1 Nitrososphaerota archaeon
CGCTGTACACGTGATTGGACTTGCGGTGCAGGTATGGCGGTACTCTAGCTTTTTTGATTATCTGCAACATTGTACGAGCCATTCTCACATACAGAGATGGCTTCATGGTATATGGAACCATGTTATCAGCTATAGATCTGACGCAAGAATCTGATCTACAAAATGCTCAAAAGTTGATGGTTTCTACAGAGCCCACAAGTTCCAATAATTTAATTATCTTCATCTAAAGATCAATGCAATATGAAAGACATTAAGATAACGATAGAGAATTTGACATTTAGACGTAGTGAGATAATCAAGGGAAAGATCCAAGTAAATTACTCTGGAAGATATGACGGAGTGGTAGTAAATGCTCAGATTCTAGGTTCCAACCAACTCATAGTCTACAGATCATACAACAACAAATCCATATCACAGAATCTCTCAAGATTGTTTATCAACAAAAATGACATGCCACAAAATTTAGTTGACTTTACAGCTTCAATAGAATTTGAACCAAAGGAAGTTCATGAGATCAAATTTAGAGCATCCATAATCCAAGAACATAAAGAGATTGAAAGCGATGTTGTTTTTGGAAAATTAATGCCCTGACATTATTTTTACTAGGATGTCAGAGCACCATGTACTACGTCGATTTCTCCAGTCATCCAAGGATGAGGATCACAATGATACTTTATTGTAGCTTCCTGTGTAAATAGAAATTGATATGTTTTTCCTGGTTTAATTATTCCAGGAGAGCCAAATTTGCCGCTATAGCTGTCAGTGAACAAGCTATTTTGATCAGGTGTGACGGTATGACCAGTATCTGGGCTGGTATTCTTCCAAATAACCAAATTATTCACGCCAAGTTGGGCTTCAATTTTTTTTGGTACAAAGTTTTGTTCTTGTGCCTGGTTTTCTGCACCTGGTACGATGATTATGGTAGTTTTATCGCCTGGGTGGAGAATTTTATCAGGTATTATTGGTTTTGCATTAAGTTCTGGAATAAAATAAAGCTGATAATAAGAAACTCCAATGGCAGCACCTACAATTACTGCAATCAATCCTATTCCATACGCATGACTGGAGGATGGAAGACTCAACTATTTGCCAATCTTGTTTTTAGTCTTATAAAGCTATACAAAAACAATTGTGTCAGTAAATGCAAGATGTGGTTTTTATGATAATAAAAATACAAAGATCAGAACTTAGATTTGGTCGAATCTAGGAGGGCAGACTTGCAGGTGATTCTTTACTGTCGAGTGGTTTTGGAGATTCAGGTTCTGCCTGTGGCGGAGTAGGAATCTTCTTTGCTTCATTGAGCCCATGTCTGTACAGATGGAAGAGTCCAGCAAATACCATAAGAATCAGTCCAGTCAAGAATAGAGCAAAGTTCTTCATTCCACTCAGGGCTGCATTGTATGCTGCAATGTTAAGATATACTTGGAAGGCCAAAAGTCCTATAATTAACCAATTAATCCATTTTCCAGACAGATTAATCGGTGATGATTTGTGAGGACCTTTGGAAGCTGCCAACTTTGCCTTTCTTTCAGATTCTTTTGCAAGCAATATCATCATGTATGAGAATCCAAACCCTATTGGAACCAATAACAACATTATCGTGTAAAAGAATATTGGATCAATTACAAGTCGGGCAACTAGTGGTTTTGTGATATCTGGCGTAATGTAAAAGCCCCAGTATGTTGTCACCATGACCTGTGTGATACCAGTTATACCAAATGCAGTTACTAACGGTCTATCTTTCCATGAGAATTTTTTGTATCTGTCTATGAACGGCGTCATAGCTATCGCTACAATAAATATACCAGGCCATAGTACACCTGTCACAAATTTGTCATACTGGGTTCTCAAGAATGCATAGATTCCAGTAAGATACCATTCAGGCACCGTAATTCCTGGCGGTACCGTAGGTTCAAACTTGGAACCAAGATCTACCGGGAAGACTCCGCCTGTTATAAATATCGCACCAGAAATTGCCATCACCATAGGAACATCAAAGACCAAGAATCTTGGCATGTGGACTGCCATCAGTCCCAGCATTACTATTGGTAAGAGAAATACGTGCATGGTGTAAAACCTAAGGATAAAGTCTGCAAAGCCAGAACCAAACATAGCATCACGAATTGTAGGTCCAACTACAGGCATAGAGTTGGTAAGAGATGCAGCTATACTGATTGCAAGTTC
>JAGWGC010000013.1:0-14836 GCA_028867615.1 Nitrososphaerota archaeon
CAACTGCCGGATGAAAGGACACAGGAAGATTGGCTGAATGTACCGCCAAGATTGCCGTCACTCCATGTTACAGAACCTGTTGGAGTGGTTTGAGAGTTGGACGTATCAGCAAGCGTTGCGGTAAATTGCACTTGAGACCCCGAAGTTGTAGATGTTATAGTAGTGGCAACACTGTGAAGTGTCTGTACAGTCAAGGCAAATGTGCCAGTACTTGTAGAATGTGTAGCATCCCCACCATAATTAGTAGTGACTGTTATTGTACCGCCATGATTTGCAGGTGGCGTATATGATACAGTACAACTGCCGGATGAAAGGACACAGGAAGATTGGCTGAATGTACCGCCAAGATTGCCGTCACTCCATGTTACAGAACCAGTGGCAACAGTTGGCAAGTTTGATGTGTCCACGACTCTCACAGTTAACGATACTTGAGAACCTTGATTTGAGGTGTCAGGATTTGATGTGACTGCACTTGATGTAGAATCAATTACAATATTTGTTTTGGGCACAATAGTGGAATTGGTAGAATTAGACATCGCTGTATTGGAACTGTTCGAGCTAGGCTCAGCGGAAAAAGCATATTGCGGAAAAACCAGCACTGCAACAATAGAGACGAAGAGTAAAATCCTTAGATCCATTTCGCATGATCTCCCATATTCTGCAAATAAAGAATTGTTACACATTGTTCACGAACAATGTTACCTGTAACATCAGATTCCAGAATCACTACAATATGCATAGAGTTCATCTCTTGAAGTGTACGGTCTCACACTTGTTTAAAAGACTGACGTATGTTTTCTTCTAGTTAGGACAATGGAAGAATCAGGATTTGGAATATCAAACACATGTTATCGCATTGCAACAATAGATTGAGTACGAGCATATGGAAACATATTGACTTTAGAGGTAATTTCAGATTCATTTCATTTTGACTTGGATGTTCTCTCCATCAACATTCATCTTTATGTTAGAATATGGATACGTAGACATGTCATATTTTGATAGATCTTCGCCAAATGTGGCTATTGTTTTAGAATCATTATAGATTTGTTGCAATTGCTTTCCCCTTCCGAGATCTATCAAAAAGTGGGGATCAGCCACAAGAACTATTTTCCCAGTCTGGAGATGATTGAACAATACAAACGAATAATCGTTGGGTATGTTTTCTTTATGAAACACATAATGTAAAATCCATGCATATGTAGGGCTGGCAAGTACTGTAGTATCATTACTATGTACATTTTGTAGAATAAATGATGTGGTCTGGAATTCAGAGTTTGTCACATTTACACTGATGATTAGAATGGTACTTGCCAATCCAAATATAGCAAGCCCTAAAAATACAATTGAAGGCAAGACTTTGTTCAGATTTCCCTTGTTGAGACGTTCCAAGATATTCATGATTAGTATTGATGCTGATATGCAAAATACCGGAAGTATTGGAATCCAGTAAAAGTACTGATTGTAACCAATCATGAGCAGAAATATTACAAACGGGACAAACCAAAACAAGATAAAATATTTTCTCCGCACAATTGCAAATACAGTTCCAGCAATTCCCAAGACAAATAGAACCGGATCAAGCTTGAAAAAAACTAGCGATATGTACGGCAATCCAAAACTTTGTCTTTGGGTCTGTCCTATGACATCTTTCACCCACACATCAAGATGGTGTGTACTTACGGCCTGAAGTGGCCATATAAGAGGTATCAAAAATATTGGAATCAACAACGGTGCAAGAGCCCTGATGTTTCTCCCAGTATTGAAATACACAAGACCTGCAATCAATGGAATCATGGTAAAGACAGGAATCTTTGTGAATATTGCAATTCCAAGACAAATCCCTGAAAGAGATGCCAACAGGTATTTGTTTTTAGAATTTTTTGTTTTGAGTGCCAACAGTATAGATGTCAGGAGAAACGGCAACAATATAGAATCCAAAAGAATCCTTCTCAATATCCAGGTAAACGGCATCACTGCAAACAAGAGAGATGAAGCTAACGCTATTTTTTTTCCATATCCAGTATCGGCAATTTGATAAACAAGAAAAGTATCTAAAACTGCCAGCAACCCCATGACAAGTCGGGGCACAAAATAAAGTGATGAGATGAAATTTGGATCAGCTGAAGGATGCAATGAATTTGGAAATCCAACTAGGCCAAAAATAGCAGCAAGAAAAATTTGGCCAAAATAAGGATGATCGTAAAAATACCGGTCTTGTGGTCCGAGACCATTTAGTACATGCATTGCCCGTTCCATGTATACGCCCTCATCATAGAAAATATCCGGAAATCCCACAATATTCCAAAGATGTGTAAAACCAGACAGTGCCAGTACTATTGCCAGGATGTATATCGTTCTAATTTCTTTGAGCTTTTTACTCAAGACAATCTACTTCCAGTGGTCGATATCATTTTAAACATTCCAGTGTCAAATGATGTTTCATTTGCAGGATATTTTTATTCAGAGATACAAAACTACAAGACATTGCAAAAAACGATAGAAGAACAAGGTGATTTTAGAATCAACAGGGGAGGATTTGCCACAAATGTGATTGAGATGATCCCAGTTCTATCGCACAATTTGGGCAGATTAACGGAACTCGAAGATGAAAATAACGTGATACTGTAGAGGGAGAGGTTTCAGTTCGTTAAAGGATAATACAAAATCTGTTCTTCATGAGCGCAAGCATGCCTAGATATATTAACGGTGAATATTCATCGGTTGACTAGAACATGAGTCGCTTGAGATATTGGAAACTTACCGTAGAAGATGTTCGAAAGGCAGAGTATGATCCAAAAAAAGTATTGATCTGGGAAATAAAATGTCCAAAAGACGACAAGGGGGCAGTCTTTGGAGTATATTCATATAGAAATGGAACCCCATGGGATTACGATTTAATCAAAGGCATTGTATTTTATCACAACATGATAGAAAAAGAGGAGGTAGACAAACTGACAAAATTCCTCAAGGAAAAGTTTGGTGGAGAACCAGCAGAAAAGAGTTCCAGAATATTCCTAAAGGGTTCACGAGAAATATACGCACCAAAAGAAATTGCAGATCTTGCAGTCCAGTTAGGCGACAATTTCGAGGTAAGCACAGAACTTACAATAGAGCTCGAAAACTTTACTGTTCCAGAACAAGAAAAAAGCAACTTGCCCTCAAGCAAGATACTTCCGATACCAGGACTATAGAAAAAATACTATTAATACAGATCCGCCTATTTCATAATCTACAATGGACAAGTCCATGACTATCAGTCAGCATCTTGAAGATTTAAGAAAAAGGGTATTCAGGTCTGTTATTGCAATAGCATTAATCTCATTTTTCATCCTAAGTTTTCATCTTACGCCATTTATGTACAACAGCATCAAGCTGTACTATCCAACATTTAGTCCATTTGACAACATGGCAGCACAAGTAACAATATCAATGAAGCATCACCTATTGCCATCCACGGTACAATTAATCCAGACAGCCCCAGGGCAGGCATTTTTTTCCCAGTTTTATATCGCAATATTGCTGGGAATTGTATTTTCAATGCCAGTCATAGTCAAAGAGTTTGTAGGATTTTTGGCACCAGCATTGCATAGAAAAGAGATCCAGATAATTAGAAACATAACAATTCCAGCCATCATCCTTTTCATCATAGGAGGCATATTTTCATATTTTTTCGTTACTCCATACATACTAGGATTTCTTTACAAATATGGCCAATCTGCAGACTTGCTCACGTTTTTGAACATAATAGATTTTATCACATTTGTACTACAGTTTATTCTCGCATTTGGAGTATCATTCCAGCTACCATTGATAATGTATGCACTTACTGCATCTGGACTAATTGACCCAAAATTTTGGAGGAACAACATACGGTATGCAATAATTGCAATGGTCATACTTGGTGCAGCAATAACACCCGATGGAAGCGGAGTCACCATGTGGTTTGTGGCAGGTCCAATGATAGTATTGTACCTAATAGGTATGACATTATCAGAGAGGCAGGCAAAAAATATTGGAACACTTAAATCTTGATCTGCCGCATTTAAGGCACCAATGGCATATGAAAATGTAATAATTGCAGTAGTGATAATAGGGGTTCTGATATTTGGTGCCAAAAAGATCCCTGAACTTGCAAAAACGTTTGGAAAGGCAAAGGGTGAGTTTGAGAAAGGCAGGTTAGAATCAGAAAAAGAGCTCAAGGATTTTAAAGATAAGGAAGACCTCAAGTAGTTTTTTTCAAAAATTTCAATTCCCTTTTTGTCACAGATTTATTCATAATAAAATACAAACAATCCATGTTTGCTTTAGATAACGCTTTTTTACCCAAGTAAAATAGATACGACGTGATAAAAAAATCTGATATTGTAGATATTGTAAACAAGTATTCTGAACTGACCATCGGTGCACTTGGGAGTCATTCAGCACTTGAAATAATGGATGGTGCAAAGGATGAAAATTTCAAGACAGTTGTGGTGTGTCAAAAAGGAAGAGAGGTGCCCTACAGGAGATTTTCAAGGCTTGCAGATGACATCATAATAGTAAAGAGGTTTCAGGACATGTTATCTCCCAAGATCCAGTCAAGACTGAGAGATTCTGGTACAATAGTGGTTCCGCACAGAGCTCTTACTGCATATCTTGGATACGATGGTGTTGAGAACAAATTCAAGGTACCATTGTTTGGAAATAGAGCATTATTCCAGGCAGAGGAGCGGGCCAACAAGAAAAACCAATATTATCTGTTACAAAAAGCAAAGATACGATTTCCAAGACTGTTCAAAGATCCAAAAGACATAGACAGACCAGTCATAGTAAAAGTTCAGGAAAAAAAACGCAAGCTTGAACGTGCTTTTTTCAATGTATCATCATATGCAGAATACAAAGACAAGACAGAGGCCAAGATAAAACAGGGATTGATCTCAAGAGATGCACTCAAGACTGCAAGTATAGAGGAGTTTGTCATAGGAACTTATTTCAATTTCAATTATTTTCACACGCCGATATCAAAAGAGGTGGACTTTCTTGGAATAGAAAGAAGATTGCAGACAAACCTTCATGACTTTGTTTCACTTCCTGCAAAACAACAACTTGAGACAAACATCGAATTACAAAATATTGAAGTGGGTCACACACCTGCAAGTATTAGAGAGTCCCTACTGGAGCAAGTCATAGACGTTGGAGACAGGTTTGTCAATGCCGTGAAAAAAGAGTATGCACCGGGGATCATTGGTCCATTTTCTCTGCAGAGCGTCATAACGCGCGACCTAGACATTGTAGTGTATGACGTATCATTACGAGTTCCAGGAAATCCAATTCTTGCCACAACAAGTCCATATACAAAATACAAGTATGGTGAAACTTTTGGTGTAGGGCGCAGAATTGCAATGGAGTTAAGAGTTGCACAGCAAGAAGGAAAATTAGAGCAAGTGCTAACCTAGGCTTCCATTTTTTCTTTCAAGAGATTTTTTCTGACTAATATTGGGATGTTATAAAACGTTGCAAGTGCTATCGAATCAGATGCACGATAGTTACGCATCACAAGATCATGTTTTCCAGTAAAGTAGACATTAGCGCGCAAGACGTTACCACTTTCATATACTTTTATCTTTACAAGGACGAGCTCGTTTAGTTCCGCAATTTCTTCTACCATGTTATATATGGTTGGAATCGCGCCTCGTTGGCCCTCAATAAAATTAGATATGTGTCTTGCGACTTCTCCTGAAAAGGCACGCATGTGGAATTCCTTACCGTCATCTGATCGTAGGATCAAAAGTCCTTCAACTCCGTACGGGTCTACAAAACCCACATATGTTATCTTGGTCTCAGCATAATCAGAATCTTGAGGCTCGTCGATCTTCACGACTAGATCAAGATACGAGGTTACCCAAGATAAACACTTTGGAGAAAATAGTAGATAGAATTTAATGTCAGACTGAGAATTTTTTACAAGTGGAGAAACAAAAAACACTGGGGCGTTCCCATCTTGCACTAGTGCTAGTCGGCTTTTTAGCTATCGCCATATCATTTTTAGCATATACAAAAAACAACAGCTTGATAATTACTCCCGCTGCTATGCCTGCCTTGCAAAACCTTGCAGTTGCAACATATGTGGTACTATTTTCATCATTTGGAGCAATAGGTTGGGGACTGTACAAGATGTATAAGATAAAGATTACATATGCAGACTCGACCATCCTATCAGTTATTGCAAATGCCATACATAACAAAAGATCAAAACAAATTTTCATCATAAGCGCAATAGGATATGGATTATTTTTTGCGTTTACTTCAGGAATAATAATCTACAAGCCAGACATCAATGCTACAGATTATGGATTTCCGCAACCTCCCCACATAGAGCTCTCGCCATGCTGTGATCTTCCAGGCTACATGCCAATGATTTTTGCATTCTTTACAGAACACATAGGACTGCAGATAATTCCATTGAATTTACTTCTACTAGTCATGGTATCATTCTTGGTCGGTTTGAACTTTGCATTATCATCAACTGTATTCTCCATTGCAAAAAGTGGAGGAAAACTAGGGACGTTTGGAGCGATAACAGGATTATTTGTCGGCTGCCCTACGTGCGCTGGCACAGTTTTTACCATGTTGTTTGGTTTTGGAACAGGGGCCACAACATTTACTTTGTTTCTGACAAGCTTTGAGGCACAAATTCAGACAATCTTTATTGCAATATCAATTCCAGTTCTTTTTGTAACTCCCATCATAATGGCCAAGAAGATAAAGTCACAGAATGAGAGTTGCGCAGTAGATTCTAGATAGACTTTATGACACGTGGTCTTTTCCAGTCCCCAATATCATACCCATTTTGCCTGAGATATTTCAGAGTAAGCTTGTATACCAGTTCATCGTGCTCAACAGTTTGAAGGATTTCGTCCCATCCCACCTGACCAGATTGGTTGATCTTTTCTCCCACCCGTAAAGCAATAACCTTTGCAATATCTCGGCATTGATCAAAAGTCTTTCCATCCTTGTACGCTCTGGTTCGAGGGTCGCATTTTTCCATGGTATACTAGTTTTGGTGAGCTAAATAAAAAGATCAGTGGTTTTGAAAACCACACTTGTAAGAATTCATATCTTAATACACCCGTGTTTTGATCATTTTCCATATTGAACAACCCCAATCCTATGGACGTCATTTTATGGACATTGCGACGTGGAGAGGGCGACATTGTAAACATGTACAACTACCTGTCAGAACTAATGCAGATTTCAACTGGAAGAAATTTTCTCAATTTTGGATATTGGTATAATACAACAAAAAGTCCTGCAGACGCTCAGACAAACCTGTGCAATCTAGTAGGAGATATGGCAGAACTTGAAAAGGCAGGACATGTTCTTGATGTTGGAAGTGGTTTTTCAGAACCGGCTTTTCTTTGGAAAAAAGCTCATCCAAATATTACAATCACATGCCTGAACATAAACCCAAATCAACTCAAATTTGCAAACACGCAGGCAAACATATTTGAAATAAACTTGATAAACGCAACAGCAGCAAAAATTCCAATGTCAGACGAATCATATGATAGAATAATTGCACTAGAATCAGCGCAGCACTTTAGACCAATCAAGGATTTCATATTAGAAACAAGACGGATTCTGAAAAAAGGCGGAACTGCAGTCTTTGCAATACCAGTGCTCTCAAAACCATCAAAGTTTAGCATTTGGAAAATCGGCATTCTGAAGTTGACATGGTCTTCTGAGCATTACGACATGGATACAATCAAAAAAATAATACAAGGCATTGGTCTTAACATTACCGAAATCAAACTTGTTGGATCAAATGTATACCTGCCTCTGGCAGAATATTACATTCAAAATCGTCATTTACTCAGATCAGAGATCCTAAAAAAATATCCGTCATATGTAGAAACAATATTGTTCAAATCAATGCTGAAAATGAAACAAGCTGCAGCAGACCATACCATTGAATATGTCTTGATAAAATGCACAAAGTAACCCTTATCAATATATTAAATCCATGACTTTTCATAGCATACCAATTCCGTCTGGATGCTATTCTGCGTAGGTTCTCTCTACGCAGAGCCTATTAATTTTCATAACCAGATCTTAACAGTTTTCTCCGTAAGAAATATTATCTCAAATGATATGATTAAAGCCATGGGACTTTTCAAGAAAAAAGAAGGACCTGCTGAAACAAAATGTAAGGAGTGTGGTCTTGAGCTCCACGATCCAGTAAGACTAGACAGGCATATGAAAAAAGCACACAAACATGCCCCTCAGAGAAACTTTGATGAGCCTGGTGGAACCAGTACTGGCGGAATGTGGTAAAGGTACAAGACTTGCAAGAAAAAAACGAGGCAGATTGACAAAACATGGTTGCTTTGGATATTATCAATAATTTAGCAAATTTTGTGATCCAGGCAATATCAAATACAGGGTATCTTGGGATCTTCTTTCTAATGCTGGCAGAAAGTTCGCTCATACCAATTCCAAGCGAGATAATCATGCCATTCTCTGGATATCTCGCATCCACTGGAAAACTTAATCCAATTTTGATAATACTTGCAGGCTCTATTGGAAACTTGGTTGGTTCGCTTGTAGCATATGTCGTAGGCATAAAGCTTGGCAGAGAGTTCATTGTCAAGTATGGAAAATATGTTCTCTTGAAGAAATCCCACTTGGAATGGACTGAATCATACTTTAAAAAATATGGTGATAGGTCCACATTTGTAAGCAGGCTACTGCCTGCCATTAGAACATACATTTCATTGCCAGCTGGTATTGCAAAGATGAACTTGAAAAAGTTTTCAATTTACACTTTTGCAGGCTCTATCATATGGAGTACCATGTTAACATATGTCGGGATGACATTAGGAGATCAGTGGACTAGGATCAGACACTATTCAGATTACATGGATGGCGCAGTCATAGTAGGACTGGTAGTCATAATAATAATCATAGCCAAAAAAAGAATCGGCAAGCCAGAAAACAATTAACGATCTTTATGCTTGCTCAACTCTTCTAGGATTATCTGGAATATTGTTTCGCTGTCAAGCAATACGCACCTGATATCGTTTTCCTTGCATGCATTTCCAATCTCTACATCTTCTGTTACAACAATCATGCCGTTTTCATGTGCGTATTTTATCACAGAATAGTCACTAGATAGTTTTTTTCCCTCTGCAATTAGTTTTTTTACGCTAAATGCTTCATATCCAAATTCCTTGAGTTTGGCATCAAACCCATCATACATCTCATCAACTAATACTTTCATTGCCAGTATCCGTTTGAAACTCATATTATTATGTTAGGATGTTCGGACTTGGACAACATGGTGATTTAATAGTCTTTTATTGCCTTGAGCAGCCGCATGTCATGCATTATATGGTTTTCAGGATAACAGTCAAGCATGATCCCGTTTGTTACATTATAGAATTTCCAGTTACTGCATTGCACATCGTACTCTAGATTGGAATTGTCAAATTTCCAGTCAAAACCATTACGTATTTTCATATCAGGATAATTATGGCCACGAACAAGCGTCAGTACATTAGCAGAATAGTTCACAATTATTTTGCCATACAGTGCATTAGGATAGAGGTAAATTACATGAGGGTGGGCCGTAATTGCGTCAAACTCTTTTTGTGTAACGTATTCATTGTGTAATACAATCACCTTGTCATATTGTAACAAAATCTTTGGATTTTTATCTACATCAATGTCTGTGAGAGTATAATATCCAAGGGATTCCAAAATATCCACCGCGTGTCCGCTTGCAGTGTATCCAAGAGGCACATTAGTGTAGATGAATGATGTTAGGCAGATGGTGTCACAATTGCCTGCATAGTACGAGTAAAAACCTCGTTCAGAATATGCAGATGCTGTAAAAACTGGAATAATCACCACGGATTTTTTTGTATCATTGTATACTGAGATTTGTGACACTCTTTCTTTCTGTACTCTTGATACAAAATTGTCATCTAGTTCAATTACCCCATTTTGGACTAAATATTCAATTCCACGAATAAACTCACTATCTGGAACGTTTCCATGACTCCAGGAATATGCGATCTTTTTTACAGAATCAGGCATCATAGAACCATCTACGTTTTCTACAAGATCTTCCACTGGAATAATCCGATGTTCAACAAGCCATCTCATGTCATTTACAAAATCAATATCGGAGATCTCTGCCTGTGACCATAACAATGCAATGTGCTTTACCCACATTGGTACAACGTTTGTTTCGGCATTAGCATCAACATTACCAAGTTGAACAAATAATCCCGATATTAAAAAAATTGCTACAATTGCAGCCAGGGTTACATATTTCATGCAAGCTTTGGCTACACACCGGTTTTAGACATTATGGATGATTTCATTACATTGTTTTACAGCATACAATAAAAACAAGTTGGCATGTCATCGCACCGCAAACTTTTCTGCAAGCATCCATAGATTATGAAAAATACAAGGTAAGTTTTTGTTCACGAATAAGTGTATATAAGTCCAAATTTGCCCCTAAGACATGATCAAGACAATCAGTGTTGCAGGCTTGCAAGAAGGTATACCGTTTAAGAAACCATCAGTAACTTTAGAAGAACTTGTCGAGATAGCATCCCCGGTACACCTCACTTGGATTGAATGCGTAGTGGACAACATCATAGGAGAAACTCCAAAAATTTTAGAAAAATTAAACATTACCATGGACCCTTCCATACTATTATCAGGATATGTATCAAGTTATGAGGACAGAGGTGATACGCTGGGACTCATGATACCATTTGTCGTACCAGGAAATAACAAAACTTTGACTGCGCCCATTTTGGTTTTTGTAAAAAAAGATCTGATTGTGACCATTCATGACGATTATGGCGGCAAGATTACGCGTCTGTACAATTACGCTCCCACACTTTTACGAAAACTTCCAAAAGAAGCTGATAGTTGGGCAGACAGGCAGACAATACTTTTAGCAAGAATCATAGATGAGATTAGTGAATCCAATTTCTCCATATTACGCCTCATAGTGGAAAGGGCAGAGCAGTTTGAGATAGACATTGCAGGTTCAAGACAAGTTACAAGGGACATATCTCTGGAACTATCAAACGTGCGAACATCGCTATTGACTTTTTTGAACGCAACATGGGCAAGCTATGATACAGTACACAATCTAAAGTATGGTGATGCAGAAATGGTCTCAGACAACGAGGTAATTCTTGCAAAATTTGAGGTAATTCTTGGAAGACTTGACAGGCAGATACAAATGTCAGAAAACATCATGCAGATGGTTGCCACAGGAGTCAATGTAGTCCAGACCGAAGTAACAAACAAGGTTACCATTCTCATCATCTGGTGGACAGTGGCTGGAACAGCTGAACTTGTGCCAAACACAATTGCAACAGTCTTTGGCCTATATCCAAACCATGAGACCGTATTTTGGCCCATTGTTACCACTGTTGTCACATCTGCAGCATTGGCAACTGCTGTTGCCTATTTTTATGTGAAAAAATTCTTTGGGCAGAGCTTAGGGTTCAACAAGCTGAAAAAGTTCCGAAAACAGCCCACCAAATAGATTTTTTCAGAAAAGGGTCTTTTCAAACATTTATCAGTTTTAATCATCAATTTTTTATAAAAGTGGTATAATTTCTTTCAAAAATTATTCAAAGATGCCATAAATCAATAAAACTGCGATCAACTACACAAAGTAAAAGATTCATAAATCGAGTTCACCAATGTCGAAGAATTATAGCTTATGAAAGAATTTGGCACCCTGGAATATGTTCTGGACACATATTCAAAAAACTGGACTTGGAAACTGACTGGCCCCAGAGCAGTAAGCATGGTGGCACGTGTCATACCTCATGCATGGTATGGCAATGGTCCAGAAGAAGCCATAGTACCAGATACGATACAAAATGTAGAGAAGATAAAATGGATAATGGACAGATATCCGCTTGAGATAAGATCAAAGTCGATATGGCATAGAAAAGTTCGCAAGGTTATTGTTCCGCAAAAAAAATGGACCCGGATTGAAAAGCTACGCAAGGCAAGCCCCGGACCTCAATTTCGCGGCAATTTGCTTGACTTTCAGAGAGAAGGTCTTGATTTCCTACTAAAATCATATGGAAATGCGCTGCTTGCAGACGAAATGGGTTTAGGCAAGTGTCTCAAGGGTGACACATTGATCAATACAACAAATGGAAGTATTGCAATCAAGGAGATCTGGAAACAGACAAAGATTACAGAGAAGGAGAGTGATGAAGAATGGGCCAAACTGGAAATTCCCATAAGCATACAAACTTTTGATGGAAAAAATATAGTTACCAAACAAGTGAGCAGAGTATTTAGGCAAAAAATTAACGAATCCATAACAAAGATAATTCTCAGAGACGGCTCGGAGATAGAATGTACCAAGCGTCACAGATTTCTTACTCCCGAGGGATGGAAGAGAGCTGGCGAATTAAATATCGATGACAAAGTTGCAGTGCCCTCAAAAACAACACATGTTGAAAAAGGCACATTGTCAAAAGATATTGCAGAGACTGGAACATTATTGCGTTCCCTTAACCTTCATACTCCATACAAATACACTCAAGGTATGAACAAACAACTTGCTCTCCAGGTTTCTGACAAGTTAGAGTCAGACTATCACGATTTGATACAGCAACTGCATGAGATATCTTTAGAATCAATCAATTGGTGTCCAATCAAGTCAGTCGAGGAAAAACAGTTTGAGGGATACGTGTATGACATATCGGTTCCCCAGACACATAATTATGTCGCAAATGGAATTATAACCCACAATACAGTCCAGACCCTTGCATACTTGGCAACAGAGAAACAAACATTTCCAGTATTGATCGTAGCCCCACTTGTTACACTAAATAACTGGCAGCGAGAGACTCAAAAATTTCTCAAAAAACGTAGCCGCAACGGAAAGATTTCAGAAAATGAATATCCATCATCAGTATTGATAAGAACAGGCAAGGCACAAGAACTTGGAAAATATGATGTCTATATCATAAACTATGATTTGCTCCACAAAAGAATAGACGATCTTGCCAAATTAAACATCAAGACAATTGTCTGCGATGAAGTACAGCACCTTAGATCAAAGACAACTAAAAAATACACAGCTGTGAAAAAACTTGCAGCGCTTGATTCTGTCAAATACCGAGTAGGCTTATCTGGAACACCAATTTACAACAGAGGTTCTGAGATATGGCCGATTGTGGACATATTAAGGCCTGGCCTTCTTGGAACATTTGATGAATTTTGTGAATATTTTTGCTATGTCAACGAAAAAGGAAAGGCAATCGTTCTTGAAAACAAGCGTGCAAGTCTCGGCGAAGAATTACGCAAACATGTCATGCTAAGGCGAAAAAAATCTGATGTTCTAAAGGAGTTAAAGGACAAAGTTAGGTACAAGGAGCTTATTGATTCAGATATCAACTATTACCAAACAGAACTTGGTAAAATTTGGGAGCGATTAGAAGAAGAGCAAAAAAGTGCAACCAGTGCCTTTGACAAATTTTCATCATACAAGAGAGCAATACAGAGTGAACGACAAGCCGCAGGTGTAGCAAAAGTTCCTCATGTGATAGAGTTTGTCAAGAATATCATGGAGATTGAAGAAAGTGTCGTAGTATTTTGCCACCACAAGGCAATCCATGAATTACTTCACCGAAGCCTTTCAGAATATTCACCCGCATCAATCATCGGAGGCCAGAGTGACAAGGAAAGACAAGAGGGAATAGATAGATTCCAAAATGGTGAGACCAAGCTGATAATTGCTGGCCTCAGAGCTGGAAATGTCGGCATAAACTTGAGCAGAGCAAGATACGTAATATTTGCAGAACTGGATTGGAGCCCTGCAATACACAGACAGGCAGAAGACAGGCTGCACAGAATTGGACAGAAAAACACTGTCTTTGCATACTATCTCATGGGCAATGGTACATTAGATGATCATGTGGCAAATGTTTTGGTAGACAAGAGTTATGAAATTGATGCAATCATGGACGAAAAGGTAGAGACATTTGAGAACAAGGAGAAAGCAGAACTTATTCTAGCGCAGATTCATGACAAGCTAACCCACAGCATGATAAAATAGGTTATTCTTCTTTCACACGGTATTGATCAAAAAAGTCCTGACCTTCACCTAGTTTTTGAGTCAGAAATGATTCTAGTTTTTTTATGACTTGAGCCCTTTCCATTCTTCCCTCTATGGTATCATAGTGTGTGGCCTTGGATTCACGGAATTTTTTGTAGCTCATTGCCTTCATGGTATGAAATACCACACACCCACACAAGTAGTTTTGTGTTATTATACAGATAGAAAATTTGTTCCTAGAATTTGGTTGCTATGACAAGTGTTGTTGTGGCATTAACGTTTGGAGTCTTGCGGATCTTGTTTTCTATGATTTCCTTGAGCAACTCCACTGTATTTGACTCGACAATGGCCAAAATGTCATAAGGGCCAGTTGTTCTAACACACTCTTTTACTCCCTGGATTTCCCGTATTTCGTCAATGATTCTCCCCTCAGAGCCTGATTCACAGTTTATCATGACATATGTTGTTTCAACATTTCTGTCCAGTTGTGATGTTTGGAGCATAAATAGAGTGATGGTATTTTTTGCATATTATGCATACTCAACAATGTAGCTTATTTATCATAAAGATAGCTTAATCGATCAGATCGCAGTAAACAGCCTCACCAGAAAAAATTACAGCGTGGAATATTTTGAACTAGATGTGTACAAAATTTCGTCCCAAGAATCAAATTGAAAAATAATATCATGTAAAAAAATGTCAAATCAAACATTAAGCGAGCTTGTAAAGACAGCC
>JAGWGC010000013.1:14846-26465 GCA_028867615.1 Nitrososphaerota archaeon
GATCAAGGGTAAGAAGGTCACCCTAAAAATAAGCTGGTTTGATCTAAAAGGAGTAAGAAAGTCAAAAAAGTTTCTTCTCAATGAAAAAGACAAGATAGAATTTTAAAAGTTTTCGATCTTGACTTGTTACAAATCCCCCAAATCTTCTTTTTCTATTTGAAAAAATCATACTTATTGCATCTTTCATTACAAGACATCAGTTTGCTTGATTCATGACGGAGTCATTTGTTCTATGGTAACATGATAATAGAAATTGTTCAGTTTGAATTCCATTGAAGATGTGTCGGTCGTAAAACTTACTCCAAAATTAGTATCATTGGTTTGCGTTTCAGGCAGATGCTCCACTTTTCCATCTGCCAATTTCAATATAGAATCAACCTCACTTTGGCTTATGTAAGTCGTGAAGGTATGCGCACTGGCAAGTGGCGGAGGCGTAAATTTGCCAAAGGCCTGGTCAATAGCATTCTTTAGTACAGGAATTTTATCCAATGTGGAATTGTCAAGAAGTATTGCGCCACTATCCACGTTGGAGAGATCTTGTAGTGTATGAACCTTGATGTTACCAGGAGTTATCTCGGCAGTTGCACTTAGTCTGAGCACAGCGTTTGTAGTGGTTTTTGGAATATACGTATAAAGTATAATTCCAGATACTGCAATGCAAACAAGAACCAATCCAATTACCAGAGCATTCATTGTTGTAATATCGACTTGACACTTGTTATAATTTGTGTACACGTAGAATAAAATCAGAAACTAAACATCTGACAGTACAATAACAAACCATATCATGGATAGAGACAGGCTAAAGAAAATATTTATTAAAAAACCTCTTCAATGAAAAATAAGAGTTTTAGAGTTGCATTTTTTCGGTTTTTGATGAAATTCAAACTTTCTTTTCTGTTTTAAAATCTGTGAGCTGGTGGTATAAATAAAAAATTTGTGTATCAACATCAGTTAATAGATCCAAAGGTTGGAATACCAAAGACAGGCTACCATTAACTTGTGTCCTTTATTTTATATGAGAAAAAATCGTCCTTGTTCAGAAAGTTATTCGTGTTATATTCTAACGATTATGAGTTTGATGACGATGATGATGACGACTAGTCATATCAATAACACTGGAGGGCTAATAGAAACAACAGAAGGATAGGGCAAGTATTGAAGACAGCAGTGTCATCTTATTGTTTTTTCATCCGTGGCAGAAATAAAAGCACTGTTCCCAGCACAATAAGAATACCAACAAGTGTAGTATACAACAATGCCAACGGCAGTGATTTTACATAATCGGCAGTGACAGTTGGAATCAAAAAATTAAATCCTGTAGACAATACCCAGATCAGAAAAAAGCAGCCGACCAGAACGACAGTATCAATAAACAGTATCTTTTGAAAGGGCTTCACAAAATATACTGGAATCACCAATTGTTAAATAGTTGCCATGGAATTCCATGGGACTACGAATGGTTTTTGGGCCATAAAATTTTGATTTAGATATTCGATGTAAATAAATGACAATATTTAGAAATTTTATTTTTATAAATTTCCATTATATATTTGGTCAGAAATCTGAAGATTGTTCAAGATTTGATACTTTTTGATAGTTGGGTTTTCTATGATTATTTTCAAAAGGGACGAACCTAGCGGATATTTGCCTCGCATCTTGAACATTCTATTTTTGTTGTCGTTTCCGAAAAATTTGGCACAGATCAATCAAATCAACTCTTGAACATTTAGTTTGATGACGGGCCATATCCGATACCTAGACAATTATTAGATTGATTGTTATCGGTGCTGATAATCAAGTTTCGAGTTAAAATACACTTTACAGAAATATCACTCATGCAAAAGGTAGGATGATGAACAAGCAACATATTCCGCCAGATCAAGTTTCACGTGATACCGTATGTACATGTCAAGAATGCAATCATGGTTTGGCAAGAGATTGTATAAAATTAAAATGTACATGTTGTAAAGCAGATACACATTCAATGATTTTGGATGGAATGATAGGCTATGGAACTGTGCACAAAAAATTCGAGAAGGATTTCAAAGGTGAAGTACAAGTAAGCACAGGTGCAGTGAAACTAGAGGGTAATATTTTCATCCCAAAAAATGCACATGGTATAGTACTTTTTGCACATGGAAGTGGTAGTAGTAGACACAGTCCAAGAAACAAGTATGTTGCAGAAGTGCTCAACAAAGCTGGTCTTGCTACATTATTAATTGATCTATTAACGCAAGAGGAGGAAGAAATTGATGATCAAACAGCACAACTTAGATTCAATATTGGTTTTTTAGCTCAAAGACTAATTGGGGCTACCGAGTGGCTCTTAGAAAATAATGAAACAAAAAGTCTTGACATAGGCTACTTTGGTGCTAGCACCGGAGCGGCTGCAGCACTTGTTGCAGCAGGTCAATATCCCAACATAGTTAAAGCAATTGTCTCAAGAGGAGGAAGACCAGACCTTGCAGGCCCAATGTTACACAAGGTCCAGTCTCCAACTCTTCTCATAGTTGGGGGAAATGATTATCCCGTGATAGTCATGAATCAAGAGGCACTTGACAAACTACAAACCGAGAAAAAAATGGTTATCATACCTGGAGCTACTCATCTTTTTGAAGAGCGTGGAACCCTTGAAGAGGTAGCACGACTTGCAGTCGATTGGTTTTCAGTTCACCTATCCAAAAAAAGTGAAAAATAAGGGACTTTTTCAAGATGGAAGAAGTGAGATTTTAGAGTTATTTTGTATGATCTTAATTTTTAGATGACGCATACTTGTCGCAATATGATGGAATGTCAGTCATTTTGTCTGGTGTTACATCCATTTTATTTTTATGCTTAGAATTTCTCCAGACTCCAATGGTTTTGTCTCCACCTGATTTTTATAAGTATGACATCATATCACAGCCTGTTTTTTTAGAGTTTTATTTGATTACCATTACTGCAGTATTTGCCTTTTGCATAACATAACTTGAGACGCTCCCAAGAAAGACTTTCTTAAAGGTGCCAAGGCCTCTAGAGCCAATCACTATCAAATCAACATTGTGGGTATGAGAATAATCTACAAGGACATGGCCGGGATCACCAGTTAATACTCTGCTGCTAGATGAGATTCCATTTTTTTTTGCAAGCATCTTGGCAGTTAACAAAAATGTTGGTTCATCCTGCGATATTCCTTTTTCGGGAGCAATTTTTCCTTCCTTTTTTGGAAGATGATGTATCACATGAAGGAATGTGAGTGTTGCCTCGTGTTCCTTTGCAAGATAAATTGCCTTATTCAAACCCCTTATAGAATTCCTAGAACCATCCAATGGTACTAGTATTTTTTTAATTCGCTGATCAGTCATGCAGCCGAAACCTTTTGAATTTTACTTATTAATTTTTCGATCTTGTCTTCATCAATTTCAATATCCTGACTAATACCTCCAAGAGGGCATGCAGCTATTGAGAAATTCAATATTTCAACCAACATTTTGATTTCTTCGTCGTTTAGATCCAATCTAGTCAACACGTGATTTTCAATATCTTTCGATATAAACCAAAAGGATCATTACTCTCATTGATTATCAGATCTGGAATTTACAAGTCAATTTAAGTATGTTTTATCCACAAACGGGATATGGTAGGCTCCAATATTTTCAAAAATATTCTCGTACCTTATGATGGTTCCAAATACTCGCGGCGCGCAATAGCACATGCCATTAAGATTGCAAAGAAATTTGAATCAAGTGTGTTTCTAGTTACAGAAGTTAACACATCTGATTTTCCGCCAGGCATGCTACTTGCTCTAATACAAAAAGACAAGCTGTTGGAAAAATCCATCAACGAATTCATGGTTGCGGCAAAATCTCAAGCTAGAAAGGAATTACTTGCAGAAGTTGCAGTTTGCAAGGAAAAAGGTGTTAATGCATACTATGATATCATAGCTGGTACAAGTCCGGCTGAGGCCATTCTCAAGTTTGTGCGAGGAAGGAAGATTGATCTAATAATAATAGGAAGTCAGGGACTGCATGGAATCGGCAAAATAAAAGCGCTTGGTAGCGTTAGCAGAAAAATTTCTGAGCTAGCTAACTGTCCAGTTCTAATCATTCACGAATAAATCTAGATGTGTCCTAGCTCATCACAGCACCAATCAATTTTATTGGAAACAAGTGTGTCAAATTTCAGTTTGGGTAACAATGTTCTTTATTTCACGGGATGAGAACTGCTCTTCCACATATCTTGCCAGACTCCAGGTTCTCAATAGCTTTTCCAACATCAGATAATTTATAGTGGTTTACTGGAATTTGCAATTTATTCATTTTAGCCAAACTTAGGACTTCGGTTAGTTCGTTATAATTTCCCCATAATGAACCGATTACACGAAATTCATTTAACACTGATTCCATGATAGGAAGATTAAATGAATTTCCCATCAGACCAACAATAACCATGGTGCCTTTTTTTCGTAGACATGACATGCCAGTAGTCAATGTTTCATTTGATGATACAACATCTATTGCCACGTCAATTCCTTGATTGGAGGTTATTTTTTTTACTTCGGCAATTACATTGTTTGTTCTACTATTTATTACAAAATCAGATCCCATTTTTTTAGCAAGATTTGCCTTGTCTTCACTTCGTACTACTGCAATAACGTTTGTAGGTGAGAATAATTTAAGATATTGAATTGCATAACATCCCAGTCCCCCAACTCCAAATAATAAAGTGTATGTATTAGGATTTAACAAGTGTCTTACTTTTTTTACTGCACGGTATGGAGTCAGACCTGCATCGGTCAATGGAGCAATGTTTTTCGGATCTAGGCCATCCACCTTTACAAGAAATCGATAAGAAGGAACATGGATGTATTCTGCATAACCCCCGTCATTTTGTGACAACCCAGGCCATCTAGGCATGCTACAAAGTTGTTCATCCCCACCTTTACATGCTTGACATATGCCACACCCCCATCCTCCAAACACCGCCACTGCATCGCCTTTTGAAAATCCTTGTACAGATTCACCCATTTCTTCAACATAACCTGCGGTTTCATGTCCTACCGTCAAAGGCAACTTTACAGGCAAAGCATCTTTCCATTCCCCTTTCATAAAGTGTATATCGCTGTGACAGACACCTGCACCGCTCACTTTAACAAGTACTCCTTCTCCTTTTGGTTTGGGCAAATCAACTTCGTCTATCTGAAGTGGATGATTGTATTGATGTAACCTAGCTGCCTTCAAAGATCCTCACCTGAAAAGCTCAACTGGAATGCATCAACGATATCTCTTGCGGTAATAATAGCTGCCACCTTACCTTTTTTTGTTAAAACCAGTCGTTTAATTTTGTTTTCAGCCATCACCCTTGCTGCATCACTACTTTTTATTCCAAATTCAGCAGTGATTAGAGGGGATGAGCAATAACCAGATACGGGGTTTTTTAGATCTGCCCCATATGATAATACGTTAACTAGCAGATCCCTTTCCGTGAATATCCCAAAAGGAGAGTTGTGTTTTGTGACTATGACACTGCCAATTTTTTTCTCATGCATTATTTTAACAGCTTTTAGCACGTCATCGTCCTCGTGTACTGTAAAAAGATTGGTGCTGATTACTTTCTCAAGCGGAATATTGGAATTTGTACGTCTGAAGGCCCGAACCATATCAGTCACAGTGATGATCCCAGTCAACTTTTTCTCCTCATATACTAGTAATCGTTTTTTCCCTGTCATCATCAATCTTGCAGCATCAATTACACGGGTTTCCGGACTTACTATCTCAAAAGGACTCGGAAGAATATCAGATATTTGCATATTTTCTACTTTCTTTTTAGATACAATACATCCTAAAATCTCCCTTTCTGTAAGGATGCCTAAAACATGGCGATTTTTTTTGACTACGAGATTTCCAATATTCTTATCTGTCATAATATCAATTGCATTTACCAAACTATCCCTTGTTTGAATCGTTATTGGACTAGGGCTCATGTAATCTGCAACTCGAAGTTCCAGAGTTTTTAAGACCAATGGAAAAACACGGTGTCGCATCAGTATTAAATTCAAATCAAGATTTTCACCATTGATAACAAAAGTTTTGCTTGTACTTTCAAATGCAAAAAGCTGTAATTGCTTATGTTTAATGATCATATCAAGTACCTTTTTCACCCGTGCCGTCCAAGTTTCATGCCCCGACATTTGTCAGACTAAATGATGCCCATTCAATGTAAATGTGCAATAGATAGATTAATTCTCGTTTTACAAAACTTCTTTTCTTAATTTTGTTTTCCCAATTTCAAGTATGAGAAATGACGAAATGGTTATCTTATGTAAAACCAACGACAAACAATGAGATATGTTAACTGGCTTGGCGAAATAACAAAGGATGACATATCAATTGCAGGTGGTAAGGGTGCGAACATGGGCGAAATGATTCGTATTGGCATGCCAGTTCCATCAGGATTTATCGTGACTACTGCCGCATTTGAAAGACTAATGCAGATTCACGATACAGGGGACAAGATCAAGACGATGTTAGAGGGGATCAATGTGGAGGATACCTCAATGTTAATGTCCACATCCCGTAAAATAAAGGAGCTAGTTATTGCTCAGGAATTTCCTAATGAAATAAGGAGTGAAATCATAGATTATTACAAGAAACTATCTCATGCAGACATGAATACCAAACCCACAACCAATTTGACTGAAAGTGATGTTGAATTTGTTGCAGTTAGGAGTTCTGCCACTGCGGAAGATTTGCCAGGAATATCATTTGCAGGTCAACAGTCAAGCTTTCTAAATGTAAAGTACGAGAATAATGTGGTTGAGGCCGTAAAGAAATGCTGGGCATCTCTTTATGAGCCGCGTGCAATATTTTACAGGGAAAAGCACGGTTTCAAGAATCCAAGCATAGCAGTTGTTGTACAGCGAATGGTAAACTCTGACAAGTCAGGTGTAATGTTCACAGTAGATCCCATATCAGGAGAAAATGTGATAATCATAGAAGCTATCTGGGGTTTGGGAGAGTATCTAGTATTGGGCGAAGTCTCTCCTGATCATTATGTCGTAGATAGAATGGGAAAAGTGATAAAGGAAGAAACAGGTAAAAAACCAATTGCGCTAGTTCGAGATCATAAAACTGGCAAGTCAATTCAGGTAAAGATACCTGATGAAAAAAGTAGGGCACGAGTTCTAACAGATGATGAGATTTCTAAACTGGCAAGGTATGGAAAACAACTTGAAGAATATTATGGTGAATCACAAGATGTCGAGTTTGCAATTGAACAATCAGACATAAGGATTGTTCAGACTAGGCCAGTTACCACAAAGCCAAAGGGGAGTAAAAGCAAGATGACAGGAGTCAAGATATTGAAGGGAATGGGTGCATCTCCCGGAATTGCAACTGGCAAGGTGAAGATTGTAAAAAACATCAGCGAGATCACAAAAATTGAGGAGGGTGATATATTGGTAACAACGATGACTTCGCCAGATCTTGTTCCAAAGATGAGCAAGTCTGCTGCAATCATAACAGATCTTGGTGGTGCCACTTCACATGCGGCTATTGTATCACGCGAAATGGGATTACCAGCTATTGTCGGGACTGGAAATGGAACAGCCATTTTGAAGGATGGGCAAATCGTTACCGTAGATGCATATGACGGCATAGTTTACGAGGGAATAGTTTCCATCAATAAAGAGAATAAGTCAGAACCATTACAGATTGAAAAAACCCAAACAAAAGTCAAAGTGAATCTTGTTTTTGCGGACAAGCTTGAGGTGGCTTCAAAAACCGACGGGGTTGGATTGCTACGATTAGAACACATGGTCACTAAAAGTGGGATACATCCTGCAAAACTTGTTCGCGAAGGCAGATCTGAGCAGTACATTTCGATTTTGACAAGCGGAATAAAACCAATAGCTGCCAGATTTTATCCAAAGCCGATATGGGTGAGAACTTTGGACGCAAGAAGTGATGAGTTTAGAAATCTGGAAGGTGGTGAAGAAGAACCTCGTGAAGACAATCCAATGCTTGGCTGGCACGGAATCAGAAGAAGCTTAGATGAACCAGGCATATTGAAAGCAGAATTTGAGGCAATAAAGAGAATGCGTGCAGGTGGGCTTGATAATATTCATGTGATGATCCCATTTGTGATCACAGTTAACGAGTTTAGAAAGGCAAGAGAGATTGCCAATGAAATTGGGATGGGAAACAATTTCAATTTGGGCATAATGGTTGAAACTCCAGCTTGTGCACTAGATATAGAAGAATTTTGCAAAGAGGGTATTGACTTTGCAAGTTTTGGAACAAATGACTTGACTATGCTTACACTTGGAGTTGATAGGAACAATGCAAAGATTGCGAAACTACACTCTGAATTTCATCCGTCTGTTTTGCACATGCTTCAACACGTTATTGACATCTGTAACAAGTACAACATTGAGAGCTCGATATGTGGCGAGGCTGGAAGCAACCCCGAGATGGTAAAATTGCTTGTAAAACAGGGAATAAGAAGTGTTTCATGTAATATGGATGCAGTTTACAAAATTCGCGAAGCAGTTTCATTGATAGAAAAAGAACAACACCGGTAATGTTTTAAGCCAGACTAGTTTTCCGTTGTTTCTGCTGTGTCTTAATTTTGTGTAATGTGAATGTCGTAAGATTACATACGTTAGAAACTAATCTCAAGTCTATTTAGAGGAATTATCCAGTCAAGCCAATTCTCTTTTTATAAAATTCTATCAAAAAAATATTAAATGGGCCTTGGTTCGGTTTGTTCACTTGGTTCAGTTTTTTCTTACTATGGTCCAGATTCACTTGATTCTGCAGATGTAGATTCTGCTGATTTAGTGGTGTTTGCTGTTGATGCATTTCCATTGGATTCTTGAAGATGTAACGCACTTTCCGTATTTTCTTCTCCAGGCAATCCCATTGCCTTATCACCTAAAGTTGTCTTGAGGCCTACTACCACTATAGCAATAGCAAGTACTGCAATGCCTATACCAATAGCAATCTTCTTGTTCATGACACATACTTTTCTTATTCTTTCATAAGAGTCTGCTTACCATTCCCACGGGTAAGAATGGACAGATTAATTAAAAACAGAAAACAATGTCACCTATGATGAAGAGATGACAAATTTTTCAATATCAATACTTGTTTTTTCAATTCCGCTAAACCTTATTTGGACAAATGATAAGAAATGGTAGATTTATCTACTACTCATTATGTTCTACTTGCAGCACATCTGATAGTAGGGTCTATTCTAGTTTTCTTTGCGGCAAAGGCATTCAAGAAAACAAAATATCCACCAATGCTTCTTTTGGTAATTGGTTTCACACTTCTAGTTGCAGGAGAGACAGTGATTGAAGAGGCATTTTCATTTCTCAATAGTGAAGATCTACAAAAAATTATAGAAGAGTCATTTGAGATCGCTGGATTCATCACACTGATTTGGGCAGTCAAAAAAAGTTGAAATGGACAGCGATGATGACATCATATCAGTACTTGCAGATAAATACAGTAGAGAGATAATCATACTTTTAACAAATAATGAGTTGACAACGCAGGAGGTTGCTACAAAGCTTAGTATTCCGTTATCGACAAGCTACAGAAAAATAAAATTCTTAGAGTATATGAAAATCATAAAGAAAACCAAGGTTATTAGAACCTTGGAGGGACTCGATGAGAGCTATTACAAGGGACTTGTTTCTGAAATTGAGATCAAGTTCAAGGATGGAAAAATCTCATATAAAATTGAACGACTACAAATGAATGACAAGATAGTCAGACTCTGGCAAGAGTTTGGAAAAAAATAGACGTTATCATTGCTATTGCGATATTATATCATAAACCATTCATTCACAGTTAACCAACAATTAATGAAGCAAGAGTCACCCATCTTGTAGGATGCAATCCAATCACGGTTGGAACCAACCACTGTAATTATGACCACATTCAGACCAGCTGAAGATAGTGTATTTCGATGAGAATAACGATTTCATATTTGTGATTGCTGTTTGTTTGGATGAAATAAGACTTCCGTTGCTGGTTGCCTCATGGACATCTGAAATAGCAAATGCAGATTGTGCAGAAACAGATATGGTCATCATTATTGCTAACAATGCTGCAATGGTTACCAAGGACTTTTTATCCGTCAAGTCATGCGGATTTGTCTTGTCCAGTACAATACGAATCAAGCAATTAAGCCACGTTTACATTTTTGTCAGTATTATGCACAAATTCACCCATGAGCCAATGTTACATATTTCATATTTTTATTCATGTATTTCTCACACACACATTATTATAAAAAATAAAAAAAGAATAAAGATTTTAGAAAATCTTACTTACTTCCATTTTTCTTTGCGCATACATTACCAACCAGTTATCTACTTGGTATCTATAATCTCCTTCTTGAAAACCAATGTGTATTTTCATACCATTAGTTTTGTAAAGGGTTAGACCACATTGTTTGCTTCTGAGTTTAAGCACTTGATTTTCTGTTGGCGCCCATTCTCCAATTGGATCCCATTCCATTGTGACAACTGTATCCATGTTACACCTGATTAATTTGTGAGTAGATGGGCAAGTTAATCCAGTGTGTTCTCGTGTTGGAGAAAGAAGCAATCCTTTATCTTTTAGGTCTCGCAGTCCTTCTAAAGTTTCCATCATCACTTGGTTCATCATTTTGTATATTAGTCTCGCTTACACTTTTGTCAGTTTTACTGACAGATTTGTCAATAGATTAAATTGCTGAAATCAGCGTAGCAAATTCTTTTCCTTTATTTGTAAGTTTTATACCTATTCTGCCATCTTCAATCATAGGTTCAACAAGGTGTTTTACCTCAAGCCAGTCCAGATGTTTTAAAAGTCTAGTATACTGAACATTAGCTTCTTGAGATAGATTTGTTTTTTTTATACAATTTTTTTCTAGTATTACTCGCATAATACGTACGAGAATTTTCATACTAGGTTCAAACTTTAGATCTAATTTCTCGATCCCTCTTTGCATATGATCACACTAATTGATGTACCGGACTTTTCTATTTAAGGAATTCGGATATAGCATGTCACATAATACTACAAGAACATGAGAATGTGTGCCTGAAGTAGTACCAAACTATGTTTTTTTCCATTTCAATGTGACGTATTTGCCCATAATGTGTTTATATCATTAATCCGCAACGCGTTCTGTACGGGCATCATTTGCTATTGACGTAATAAGGATTACATTTATGATGATGCCGGCCATTATTGCATTTCCAGCATTATTGTTCACAATAATTCAATTCAATATCTTATTTTTATTTCCTGCACAGTTTCTATGAATTTTTGCATTTCTTGAAAAAAGTGTATTCCTTTTTCAGTAATGATGAAAGTACGATTTCTCCCATCAGTCATAGACTTCATCAATCCAAAGTCTATCAACTTTTGACATTTTTCAATTGCCGTATAATGTGATAGATTTGCTCTTCTGGCTATGGAAGATATTATTTCACCATGTCTATCACAGTCCAGTACAACGCGTAAAATATCCGAGATTATACCCATTTCTGATCTGTATTGATGTTTTGACATGTTCCTAGTTTGAATTCTGTATTTAATTGTCTAACTACCGTTCTCATCAGTGAAAATGGTAGAACCG
>JAGWGC010000140.1 GCA_028867615.1 Nitrososphaerota archaeon
AATTGGAAAAGCTTCCATCTTATCAAGAGAAAACAGTGCAATACAGTCTGCTACCTTGTTACCAATCCCTAGAATTTTTTTTAGTGATTCTAGAGCAGTGTAATAGTCCGTTTTTTTTAGCAATGCAAAATCAATCTTGCCCAAATTGACTGCCCGAGCTGCCTCCTTGACATATTTTGCTCGAAATCCCAGTCTGCAATCTATGAGATCTTTCATAGATGCGTTTGCAAGGGCCTCTACTTTTGGAAATGTGTATAACCCATGTCCCTCAAATTCCTGTCTAGTGCCAAATTTTATGCACAAGTTTTCTAGCATTGACTTGATGTTTTGTATGGATGAATTTGATGAGCAAATAAACGATATATAGCATTGAAATGGATCCTGTCTTACTAGCCTCAAACCTGGTGACTGTTTTACTGTATTTCCCACAATCTTGTCTCTGCTAATATTTGACAATATTTTTTTTAGGTTATCGTCTTTTCTAAGAAAATTATCTGTATTACCAGATGATGATCTGGCACTAAAAGGAGACTGTTCTAGTATGAGAATGTCCTGACCATCTACTCCTATCCATCTGTCTTCAATTTTATTCCAGAGAAAAACTTGACCGCTGTTAATTGTAGTTTCTATGTTTATGGTATCTATTTTCTGCATGTTATACGGTTATTGTTTCACCAGCTTCTGGTGCGTAGGCTTCAAATCCAAACTTCTCATGTATCTCATTTGCAAATTTTGTACAGGAATCACTGTCGCCATGAACAGTGAGAACTTTGGGGTTGCCTTTCATCTTTCTCATCATCTCAAAAAGGGAATCCCTGTCGGCATGTCCTGAAAATTCAAACTGTCTTACCTCTGCTTCGCACTTGAACTCTTTTCCTCTAGTGCTGACACGCCCAGTGTCCAAAAGTTTTCTTCCCGGTGTTCCCTCTCCTTGATATGAAACCAACGCAATACCGTTTCTCTTGTCTGCTGCCAAGTTCTGCAAATAAAATACTGCCGAGCCTCCTACTAACATGCCTGCTGGTGAAATTATGACAGCTGGTTCATCTAATGCACTCTTTCTCTCCCTTTCACCTTTTATCCAAACTGCTTGATGGACAGCATCTGCAAAAACTTTTGGATCGCGTAAATATTCTGGATAATTCAACATTATCTCATTTACTTTGACAGCCATGCCGTCCATAACTACTCTGTGTTTGAATCCAGCGTTCTTCAAAACACATGCAATCTCCTGTGATCTCTCAACTGAGAAGGCAGGTACAAAGAGAGAACCTTTTCTATCTAACACCTCATATGCAAACTCCATGAATTTTTCTTCCGATTCATTTCGAGGCATTTGATTTGTCTGAGAGTAAGTGCTTTCTGTAATGACCAAGTCAACCTCTCCAAAATCAAGATCTGCATCCCTTAACATTCTGGATCCTCTTGGATTGATATCTGCAGTGTAAAACAGTCTCTTTTTTTCAGATTCAACTAGAACTGACGCACCGCCTAAAACATGGCCTGATTCAAGTAGTTGAAAAGAAGCATTTCCTCGCTCCACTTTTTCTTTATATTTTATCTCTTTTGAGTGCATCATCATCTTTGATATGCTGGCAAAATCATATGGCAGCTGACTTTTTTGAATTCTGAGCATGTCTTCAATCAACAATCTCGAAAGATCAAATGTTGGGGGAGTTGCATATACGTCAGTACTGCCGTTTACAAATAGTGATGGCATGTTTCCTGAATGGTCCAGATGGGCATGAGTTATGATGGCTGCGGTAATTTCATGTGGGTTGACTGCAATTGGGTATAGTGATTCCTTTTTTAGCTCTACTCCATAGTCAAGTAGAAAACTAGCCCCGTCACAATTGACTTGAAAAGCTGATCTGCCTACTTCCTTAGCCGCACCAAGAACTCTTACTTGCAAGAATTCAAAACTTTTTCAAAGTACTTTTAAATCTTTAGCACTTGGCCTTGACCTGATCTGTTATACTGCTTGCACAATTTACAAAAGACTTAATTAGATCAAAAAAAAATGATCCGAGTATGGGTAGAACTTTTGAACAATGGTGGAGTACAATCCCAAAAGACCTCAGAGACAAAGTTCGAAGAGGCGATGAAGGAAACAAACCATTATTGAA
>JAGWGC010000141.1 GCA_028867615.1 Nitrososphaerota archaeon
ATCACATACACATCAAAACCCTAGCAAAGATTCAAATATCCAATGCCCTTACCAAGATGCTGAAATGAAAATTGGAATTTGTAAAGAGTGTTTTTCAGACATAGAATTAATACCCGAAAATGAAATAGAATATAGAGAATATTCTGAAAATTCTATATATGAGTGTAAAAAATGTGATTATCCTAATGGAATAAAATGTGGTGACTTTTGGGAGATATATGAGAAATGAAGTTAGATGAAAATCATGGATGTGTCAAGGCAAGTGTGATATTTGTAAATGAAACTTGATGTAGAAATAGCGGGAAAAAAATATGGAGTAGATTCTTTAACAGATGACTCATTAGGAATTGCTTCTCTTGGGTTAGATCATTTGAAAATAAAATACTATGATATTAAAACTAACAGATATGTTGAATTAGATGTTGGTAGATGGGTAAAAGTGAAATATGTATGAACGGACTATTACTCTCTGCAGTACAACAAAACCGTCAAGTGTGGTTAAAGTTCTACCACGCGGAGTCTAATCGTATAATAATAGTAAAGGATAATCATAAACCATATTGTTTTGTAAGTCCAACTACCGCGGAGAAGATTTCTGAATTCCCTGGACTAGACATTACAGATAGCACAAAATTTGATATTGTAAAAGACAAAATGGTTAATGTAAAAAAAGTCAGCACAAACAATGTTAATTTAATATACAGTAAGGATGACCAAAATGCTCTCTGTAACATGTACCAAACTTGGGAAGCTGATATGAAGTTGTATGAAAGCTACCTATATGATAAAGGATTGATTGTAGGTCGTTGGTATAATATTCACACATTAAAGCCAGTTGATTATCTCTCAAATATTACCGGCCTTAAGGTCAATACTGAAGGAATAATAGATAAGGAAAAATTTCAAAGACAGGTTGCAAAATGGGCCTCTCTGTTAGATGAACCAATACCAAAAATTAGAAGGTTGGCATTTGATATAGAAGTTGAAACTGGTGGAAGTATGCCTGATCCAACTACCGCGGAAGAAAGAGTAACTGCAATATCATTTGAATCTGAAGATAGACATGAAGTATTTGTATTGAATAGAAAAGATGTTCCTCTTGGAACTAAAAAAGGCCCATATGATTGTGTAGAGTCAGCAGAAATAAGAGATTACAAATTAAGATGGTTTGAATCAGAAAAAGAAATGTTAGAAGAGGCATTTGAGATTATAGAAAGTTATCCAGTTGTACTCACATATAACGGTGATATGTTTGATATGCCCTATCTATACAACCGCGCAGTTAACTTGGGAATATCTCATATCCCCTTCCACACAATGGGTAAAAATGCTACACTAAATTTGGGAATTCATATTGACATGTATGGAGTATTCAAGAATCGTTCACTGAAGATCTATGCCTTCAAGTCAAAATATGTGGAGGATGGACTAGATTCTGTATCTAAAGCCATGTTAGGAGAAGGTAAAATAGAGTATGATGGAGAACTAACCGAAATTCCTCTATATTTGCTTGCAAAATACTGTTACAATGACTCCCGCTTAACTTACAAACTATCAAGCTTTAACAATGATTTGGTCATGAACCTACTGATAATACTCTCCAGAATAAGCAATCTGCCTATTGATGATGTATCACGACTTGCAATATCCAACTGGATTAAATCACTACTATATTTCACTCACCGACAAAATGGAGAACTCATCCCCCGTTCAGATGATTTTCCTAAAGTAGAAGCAAGTACTGAATCTTCTACTGACAAGAAATATGAAGGAGCTATCGTATTAGAACCACAAGCGGGAATTCATTTTGATGTCAAGGTACTGGATTTTGCCTCCCTATATCCTAGTATTATCAAGACAAAGAATATATCCTACGAAACTGTATGTTGTAGTCATCCACAATGCACAACAAATGTAATTCCACAAACGAAACATTGGGCATGTACAAAGAAAACTGGAATAGTATCTATGTTAATAGGAACGCTCAAGGAACTGCGTGTTGGCCACTTCAAACAACTTTCCAAGACAACTCAGGACACGCTCAAGAAACAACAAGACGAAACCATATCGGAAGCCTTAAAGGTTTTTCTGAACGCGAGTTATGGTGTAATAGGATTTTCAAGTT
>JAGWGC010000142.1 GCA_028867615.1 Nitrososphaerota archaeon
GACTCTTTATTATCATAATTCTTGGCATTTCTAGTGCCATGGCATATACAACACCATATCTTGTTTCTCACACCACGATAGGACTGGAGTTCAAGGGAGGTTATGAGATACTATACACAGCAGAATCATTACAACCTGGAAAACCAATTGATAGGGACACCTTGCTAAAAACTGCCAATATGCTGGCCTCGCGTGCCAATTCACTTGGGGTATCGGAACCACAGGTAAGCATTGAGGGAGACCATGAGATACGGGTAGATCTTGCTGGCGTGTCAAGCAACGAACAGGTCCGAGCAATAATGAATGCTCAAACTGGGTTACCACTAAAACTGACTGAAAAGTATTCTGAAACCGTCGGTGGAGTTTTGGGAAAAAGCGATCTGAACTCTACATTCTGGGCTGGAATTATTGCATTAGGGATCATTTTAGGATTTATGATAATGTTTTATCGCGGCGTAGGGCTTGTTGCAAGTTTTACTGTGATAACATACCTTTGGTTACTACTTCTTGTGTTTAATGTATTTCATGGAGTCTTGTCACTTGCAGCGGTTGTAACCTTTGTCCTTGGAATGGGAATTGCGGTTGACGCAAATATTATTGCATATGAGAGAATCAGGGAAGAACTTCGAAAAGGGAAATCTGTTACTGAGGCACTCAAAGAAGGAGAACATAACGCATTTCATATCATAATGCACGCCAACATCACAACTGCAATTGCCGCAATAGTTTTGTTCTTTGCTGGGATTGGTCCAATCAAAGGATTTGCATTTACCTTGATACTTAGTATTGTAGTTAGTATAGTGAGCAATGTCTTTCTCTCACGCATATTGTTGAACTTGCTAGTCAAAGGCGAAATTGTAAAAAAACAGTCATTTTTTGGAATCCGAATAAAACAATCGGCAGAATCACTAAAACACTTTAGTTTTGTAAAACATCGATACAAGTTTATTGCAATATCTGTAACAATTGCAGGAGTTGGGGCATTTGTGTTGCTTACAACTGAATTAAACTATGATATTGATTTCAAGGCAGGTACAGCATTAGATATCACATTAGACAAGCCAATCACACAGGATACAGCTACAAACATCATGGTGGACGCCGGCATGCCACCTGCTACAGTAGCTATTGGGGGTCAGAATAATAACCAAATTGCAGCTAGGTTTGACAATGTACTGCAGTCTAATGACGTAAACTCCATCATAAATGACTTCAAAGCAAATTACACCAAAAATGTCGTATATGAAGAAAACACCTATGATCCAGCAGTAGCACAAGCCCTAGCAACAACGGCAGTCTATGTAATACTGATTGCAGTTGCCGCAATTGTTGCATTTGTTACAATAAGGTTTTCATGGAGGTTTTCTCTTGCAAGTGCGGTTTCTGTATTGAACTCTGCTTTTTTTGTCTTGGCAATGTTTGCCATATTCAAGTTGGAAATAGATGTCACCTTCATTGCTGCAATACTGACAGTAATTGGATTTGCCACCTATAACACAATCGTGATTTTTGACAGGATTCGCGAAAACCTCAAACTTCATACAGTAAAGAACCATGAAGAACTACATACTATCGTCAATCAAAGTATATGGCAGATGATGACAAGATCTCTTAATACTGTAATCACTGTAGTAATAGCAGCTCTCTGTGTGTATTTCTTTGCAGCAGAACCCCTACAAAATTTTTCTCTTGCAATACTCTTTGGTTTAATCTGTGGTACTTATTCATCAATTTGTATTGGTGCTCCGATATATTTTATGTTAAAGAAAAGATCAATAAAAATTTCAATGTAGAAATTATATTCTAAACAACATCAAGTTTGAGATCTTGAGACATGCTGGAATTTTAGTTCAATGCATACCGGAAAACAAATTTTAATTTTATGAACAAGACGAATATGGAATCATTTGCATTGGTGCAGGTCTTACCGAATCTGAAAATGAAGCATAAAACTAACTGGACAGTTTCCCTAGATGGATTTGAAATTAGTTTCTAATGACATGGGTCTGACAGAATTCAAACAAGGGTTAAATCCGGGAGAGTTCCGTTTTCCTATTTATTCAAAGTATGTTTTTTTCGAACAAACGGTACGATATAA
>JAGWGC010000143.1 GCA_028867615.1 Nitrososphaerota archaeon
AGAGTAATGCATGCTCAGACTTGTCTTTATCAATCCTAATGCGTTCTTGCGCGAGCACGAGTTTTTCACTGTCTGTAAGTAGAGCCAAATCAATAACCCTTTTGTAGTTTGTAGTCGCAAGAATTATTTAAGTATTGATAGTAAATTGATAATAGAATGATAATAGAGCGGATATACGATAAATCAACAGCATGCCTGAATGTCTTGGAAGTATGTCGGTTATGTAATGGCAAGCAAGAATCGAAAGGCGATTCTTTCCAAACTTGAGGATCCTGCGACTCCTACAATCCTTGCTAAAAGCATCAATCTTAATCTTGCCAATGTGAGCAGAACTCTGACCGAATTGGGGAATAAAGAATTGATTGTATGTCTTACGCCATCACAACGTGTGGGAAGGATTTACTCACTGACAAAAAAGGGAAAAGAAGTTCTTGTCATGATAAAAAAGATGGAACATCAATAAACAAATTTGCACTTGAAATCATTATTTCATAGCGCATGTTAGCACACCCTTAAAAAGAAATGCCAGAATAATTCCTGTGAAAAAACAGTTAGTAAAGATGGTTCACAGCTATGAAGTAAAGCCTACCAACTTCTTTACACTTTCAGATGAAAAACAAAGGGTAATGCTTTCTCGTTTCTACTCGGTCTTGTCTTCAATACAGGAACCGCTGCAAATAATGATGGTAAAGGAACCGCTAGACGTGCAGATGGGAAATGAGGTAAAACATCTTCAGACTCTAAAAACATACATGTCAAGTACCGAACCTCTTGATTACATATTGGAAAGACAGGGTTATGATTTTTTCCTGGCATCAGACATTCCTAAATTTCATGCCAAAACAGAACTGCTAAAACACGTAATTTTGGAAAATGGAAAATTTGCAAAGTGCTTTACGCTGTATTCTCTTTCATCTACATTATCTCCTGCATGGATTCATTCACTGTTTCAAGTCTCAAATATGATAATTCTTGGCTTTGCACCAATTGAACAAGACAAGGCAGTTTCCAAATTGCGAAGAAAAATCCACCTGATGCAAGCAACGCAAAGCACCAACCCAAAGATTGTCAATCAATTATACATGGCAGGCGAAGCTGCAAATGCGCTTGAAAAAAACAGCACAAAGATGATGGCTGTGACTGTAAATGTGCTAGTTCAAGGCGATGATCTCAAATCACTAAAAGAGGCAACAAAAAAATTCATCAAACAGATACGCATTTCACTTTCAGGCTTTGACAATACATCTGCAAACCAGGCAAAAATGCTGGGCGGATGGGGCAAGAAACTATATGTCGAGCTTGGTTCCTGTGCGATATTTTATCCGTTTGTAAGTGCAGACATGCTTGAGGTTCCAAACGGTATTGTAATAGGTGTAAACCACAGTACGGGTTCACCTGTTATTTTCAATTATTCCATGAGGTCAAACTATAACATACTGGTACTTGCAGGCTCTGGAGGCGGAAAATCCGTTACTGCAAAACTTGTAATGAAAAGATTAAAGGAAAAATATCCTGATGCGTTTATCTTTGTTGTAGACCCGCAGGGGGAATACGAAAGCATTGCAAAATACCTGGGGGCAGAACCCATAAGAATCACGGGTGGGGAACAATTGGGATTTGACCCGTTCAAGATGTTTGAAAAGCCAGGTGATGCTGTAAATATTTTGTCTGAGCTGGTCAAGGCGCCGCAGCTTGTGGCTGATTCCTTCATGTCAAAATGCAATGGAATAAAATCACTTGATGAGTTTCATGCCAAACTTGACGATGAAGAAAAAAAATACTTGAAACATCTCATCACTGGACCCATGGCGACACTATTCAAAGGTGAGCCGTTGATATCCGACAAGACAATAATCTCACTCAGGGGAACATATGCAGAGGAGTCGGTTGCAAACATATGCTTTCTGGCATTGGCAAAGCTGTGGAAAAAGATTGAATCTGCACCCGTATCGATTCCAAAGATACTGGTAATAGACGAAGGCCACTTGATTTTCAGATTTGCAAGCGCGTCAAAATTTGTGGATTTGCTGGCACGCATGGGCAGAAAGAAGAATGTAATTTTCATGTTCATATCTCAAAGAGTGGA
>JAGWGC010000144.1 GCA_028867615.1 Nitrososphaerota archaeon
ACCTGTCTCACGACGGTCTAAACCCAGCTCATGTTCCCCTTTAATAGGCGAGCAGCCTCACCCTTGGCCCCTGCTGCAGGGCCAGGATGGGAAAAGCCGACATCGAGGTACCAAACCGCGGGGTCGATAGGAGCTCTCGCCCGCGACGAGCCTGTTATCCCTGGGGTAATTTTTCTGTCACCACGAGCCCCCAATAGTGGGGACGTCATGGATCGCTAGGCCCGAATTTCTTCTCTGAATCCCGTGCGTTTGGAGATCCAGTCAGTCCAGTTTGTGGCCTTGCCCTCTTCAACGGATTTCTGACCCGTTTGAACTGAACTTTGGGCCCCTTCGATATCTTTTCGAAGGGGTGCCGCCCCAGCCGAACTGCCCACCTGCACCTGTCCCCCAAATCAATGGGGTAAGCAGTACGAAGGAAAATGACTGGTGTTACACTTTTGCTTCCAATGCCCCCGAAAAGGCATTAGCATGGCTACCAGTTACTCTATGCAATTTCCACCATACCGCAAGCACAAGCTGCAGTAAAACTCCACGGGGTCTTCTCTCCCCGATGGAAGATGCTGGACTGTTCGTCCAGCTTATGTGGCTTCACCGGGTTGTAGGCGGGGACAGCGGGGCCCTCGTTGTTCCATTCATGCACGTCGGAACTTACCCGACAAGGCATTTGGCTACCTTAAGAGAGTCAGAGTTACTCCCGGCGTTTACAGGCCCTTAGCTCAGTTGAACCCAAGTTTTAGGTACCTGCACTGGCCAGGATTCAGTGACTATACAAAGGATTTCTCCCTAGCAGTCACCTGTGTTTTTATTAAACAGTCGGGACCCCCTTGTCACTGCGACCTACGATGGCAGTTCTACACTACCGCCGCAGGCATCCCTTATACCAAAGGTACAGGACTAGTTTGCCGAGTTCCCTCGCCTACGGTATACCCGATACATCTTAGACTTCTCATCCAGCGCACCTGTGTCGGATCTCGGTACGAGCCTACAGGAATCTCACTACGTCACCTTTCATGGTCTCTTGGAGTCGAACAAACTCAGCTAACGCCAAGCCATTCCAGCCTCGGGCGAGTTCTCGTCATTACGACACTCCCTAACCCTCAAACTGTTAAACAGAACGATGGTTCTGCTTGTCCTATCCGAAAGCAAGTGACTAGATTATAACGTCTCCTGTAAGGTGCAGGAATGTTAACCTGCTTCCCATTCATCTAACTCTGTTGAGGTTAGACTTAGGATCGACTAACTCCCGGCTGACGACGCATTGCCGGGAAACCCTTACGCTTACGATGGTGGAGATTCTCACTCCACTATGCTGTTACTGCCGCCAGGATCTGCAATAGACGCCGGTCCATAGGACCTCACAGCCCTACTTCTACCCAACGCCCACGCCTAACTACCATGCACCGTGCGTTACGCACGGAGATCTGAGGTATCGGTACTTTGCTTTAGCCCCGTCCATTTTTGGGGCATCAAGGCTCGGCAGGTAAGCTGTTACGCACTTTTTAAAGGATAGCTGCTTCTGAGCTTACCTCCCTGCTGTCTTGGCCTTAATACGCCCTTCAGTTTGACACTTAGCAAAAATTTGGGGACCTTAACCTCAAGTCTGGGTTGTCCCCCTCTTGATTACGAGCCTTACGCCACGTAAATCCGTATCCCTGCTTCTACGACGCACATCCCTTCGGAGTTTGAAAGGGTAGCGAATGATTTCTCACCCGACATACCCGATCGGTGCTCTACAGGACACGCTGTCTCCACAGAGTCTGTACTGCGATACACTTCGTTAGGAACTAGCGATCACCAGACTAGATTGGTTTTTGACCCCTATCCCCACATCACACAAACAAATTGCACGTTAGAACTGCTTCAGACCTCCATCGGGCTTTCGCCCAACTTCGTCTTGTTCAGGGATAGATCGTCTGGTTTCTAGCCTTGCCGCTATGACTCTACGCACTTTCACACGCTTCCCCTCGTTTATCACTGCGGGAACTTGGTTTCCCTTCGCCTACGCTCTGATTGAGCTTAAGCTTGCCATAACAGTAAGCTCCCTGGCCCGTGTTTCTAG
>JAGWGC010000145.1 GCA_028867615.1 Nitrososphaerota archaeon
TTGCCAACCTTACAAGTCCCTCTAATTGTCTAGGTGTCACAGTGATCATTCCTTCAGATTCTACATTTCTCATGGTCATATAGTAATTTAGGATCAGATCTTCTGCTTCTGGAGTAAGATTTGGATCAAACCTCTTTGCATATGAGAGATATTTTGTAAGAATATCAACATCAATTAGCGACTTGGTATCAGTTCCTGATACCCTATGTAAATTCAATATGTGTCTTGCAATCCGCGTATCCTTTTCTTTTGATGGAATATCTCTAACAACAAAAATAAGATCAAAACGAGTTAAGAGTGGAACTGGAAGATTAACATTTTCAGTTATATTCTTGAAAGGATCATATTTTCCGAACATTGGGTTTGCAGCAGCTAAAATTGAAGTTCTGGCATTCAATGTTGCAACAATTCCACCCTTTGCAATACTTACTGATTGTTGTTCCATTGTTTCATGCAATGCACTCCTATCTTCTGGCTTCATTTTATCAAATTCATCTATACATACAAGACCTTGATCTCCTAATACTACAGCACCAGCCTCAAGCATCATTATACCAATTTTATCCCTGACAACTGCGGCTGTAAGTCCCGCAGCAGTAGAACCTCTACCAGATGTATAGAGTCCCCTTGGGGCAATTCTTGCACAAAATTTTAACATTTCACTTTTTGCTGTACCAGGATCACCTACCAGAAAGACATTGATATCACCACGAATTTTAGCACCGTCAGCAAGAATTTTTTGAGTAGATCCTACAATTAGTAACAAAATGGCCTCTTTAATTATATCATGCCCACTCACATGTGGTGCAAATGAAGCAACAAGCCTATCATAGATATCAGGATTTTTAACAAGTGATTTGATTATTCTTTCTTCATCAAGAGAGATTTCTTCCCGTTCAGTGCTTCTAGAAGTCTTATTTCCACGTCCACGATGAAACTCGATATTATTTCCTTGAATTCTTAATCTATAGATGCCACTTTTTCCCCTCATAGAAGGTATGTGTTCTTGTTCAATTCTCACGATTCCTGTAAGTATGATACGATCTCCTGGCCTTGCATTATCAACCAAGTCTTGCAAGACTGTGACATCAAGATAGTGTGGCAATTGACCCGGGGGCAAATCTTCCGGTAATTCTTGTAGTCTCACCATTTGAAAATCAATAAACTTACTTTGTTCTGGATTTATCTCAAGATCTCGGTGAGTGCATTTTCCATTATCACATTTTAACGGCTCTTTGAATTCTAGGCCTTTTTCTTGAATTCTCACGGTCTTGTGGTTATCAGGACAAAAGTAAACTAGTTCTTTTGCAAGTGGTTTGATTTCAGAAGATCTAACAACCATTCCAGATACACTAATTACTTTTCCAATAACCTCTGCGTTTACTTCACGTAGGCTTCTCTGTGACGGATAATTTGAAATTCTTACTCTAATATCATGCCGAATTTTTTCTGCATATTGCGGAAATCTTTCTTTAAGAATATCTTTTATTGCACCACCAAAGGCTCGGAGTATCTCATCAGGATCAGTGGTGAATATAGATTCAATTTCAGGGTATGATACCAAATCGTTGTAGTCAACTACGATGTATTGTGTTTTCTTTGCCATCATTTGGTCTATTTCATCAACATATTTGTAAACGTCAGACTTGTCTTTGAATTGACTCAAAAAATCTTTTACTTGATCTTGAAGTTTGCTCTTGGAGATCGATTCGGATTGGGTAGTCATTTTTTATCACCCATTATTTGCCTTTTAAACTCGGCACTGTTGTTGTGAATGTAATCAAATAATGTTCGCTCTTCTATTGTTAACTTTTTTGCTAGATCAGCAGTCATCTTGGATGAATCCGCCAATCGGATTATTTTTCCTTGTCGTTTACGAATGAGAGAATTTAACATACTTTCTATTTTATCACGATCTTCTTGTGGAAGTCTACGTGTAAATGAATTCACTTTGATGTAAAAGTCAAGATCCAATGTAGAGAGATCAAAATCACCTTGTACATTTTCTTTCATAACTGCCTGCTTTAGGGCCACAATCATATC
>JAGWGC010000146.1 GCA_028867615.1 Nitrososphaerota archaeon
CGCGGGCCCTTGCTGGCAAATGCCCCAGGAACGGCAAAACTTGTAAGTAATAATACCATCATAACAAAGCTGCATAGAAGTATTCTATTCATTTATCCCTTAGCACCCATTGTGATACTTAAAAAGATTGCTTGAAAGTTGTAATCAATGATCCCAACAAGATCTGACTTTTCAAACTCGCTGAAGATTTGAAAAATATCCCTTATGAAAAAATGTTGGTTCATCATTGACTATGAATTATCTTGAGAAAGATGAGATTATTTTTTAAATTGATTGACATACCATAGCCTCGAAGGAATTTTACGTTATAGTGATTCTTTTTACCTTTGAGAGTTACTTGTTTTCTTGTTTGGCTGGTTCTTTCTCTGTTGATACGAATGGATTAAACCTCATTGGCAAAACGTGAGTTGTACCATCATCAAACCAATTACAATTACAGAGCTCATGAGGGTTTTTCCCCACTTGTTTCATACATATCATGGCAACTCCTTTATGATCCTCCTTTGAATGTCCACATGTTTTACAGGCATTCAAATTGATAAATCCTGATAACTGAATTTATTACAACTAGAAGTTTGAGTAATTTCCTGTGATTTTTTCAATAGTGACTGATCTATTTTCTAAACCTTAACCTTTACGACAATATAGATTCCCGTGAACAAATTGTGGGTAAACCATTTTTACTGTAGACAAAAATAAAACACCCCACTTTACGCTTGAAAACATGACGCGTCTTGTAAAACTTTAGAACTGTCAATCAAGTAAGATCAGGTGGTCAATGAAATTATAATTCCATGGAACAGGGATTTATCTTAAAATGATATGACTATGCTTAATACCAACAAAACATCATTTCCTTCAGGAGGTACAAAGGTGCCATGAAAAAGAAATCACTGCCTTTGTCGCAGGTATACCGCCTGCTTGAACCTGGTCCGGTTGTGCTACTTACGACGGTAGACACAAAGCGTCCTAACATAATGACAATGTCTTGGCACATGATGATCGATTTTGAGCCACCTCTTGTTGGCTGCGTGGTCAGCAGCAGCGATTATACATTTGACATTCTGATAAAAACAAAAGAATGTGTGATCAATATTCCGACAGTAGAACTGGCCAAGCAGGTTACAGGATGTGGTAACACGTCAGGGCGAAATATTGACAAATTCGGAAAATTTGGTCTGACGCCGTCAGCAGCTTCGCAGGTCAGGGCGCCTCTGATTGACGAATGTTTTGCCAGTCTTGAATGCAAAGTTGTAGATACAGAGATGGTGAATAAATACAATATCTTCATTCTTAAAGTCGTAAAAGCATGGATTGACCGCTCGAAAAAACATCCCCAGACTATACATCATTGCGGGCGCGGAAATTTCATGGTTGCTGGCAGAACTATCAAGTTGCCTTCTAAAATGAAATAGATCAAGAGTTTGATGTTGTAATGATTTGCTATCCTTGAGAGTGATGGATACACCATAGCCTCGTAAGAGTTTAACATTATAGTGGTTTTTGTGTCCTTTTAGAGTCATATTCATAGATAATTTCGTTGTTGCATTTCTCTAACAAACAAATCTCGAATTTTCCAGAATCGATTTTTTACTTCATGTCATTCTTCAGAATTACTTTCTATATTAAAAAGAGGTTTTAGTTCCAAGATCATCTTTTTTCAGTTGAACGAAGTTCATTTTTTGTTACATTTTGTATTTCGATTATTGTCACCCTTTTGAGTCATTTTTGAACCTGCGTTTACTGAAAACAATAATTGCAAATCCTACCGATAGAATACTAACTCCAATTATGGAAAATACCACATAATGTGAAACAGGATACCAATCAGCATCCAAGCCTACGCAGTTACCTGATGGAGAACATGAACTGGTATGATAAAGATACGGCGGAGAAACAAGAGTTGCAAATATTGTTACAATTCCAGAAATGATCAAAGAAAATCCTATCACTGATAATTTTTTCATAAGATCTTATTTGATCTGATGTTTTAGAAGTTTACGAGAAGTGTCATGTTTTCAGGCAT
>JAGWGC010000147.1 GCA_028867615.1 Nitrososphaerota archaeon
TTGGGATCATAACTGTCAAGTGCGTTAGAGCCTTGCATGCTAGCCCTCTAACAATATTCTATTTTAAGATTGACTCTTCATTCCCAAAGCGAGAACTTGGTCATCATCATACACACATTAAAGATCAAGCATGTTAGGCTTTCCAGAACCATGTTTTTGTGCATCAGTTGATATGACAAGGTAAGACTGGAAGAAAAACCATTTTCTCAGATAAACCAATTTCAATCAATGGTACAGGGATTCTCAGATGCCGTTGTAACAAACAAAAATATCCAGTCAGAAAATCAATTGGATAATGTAAGATTTGGTTTCACAATCAGAGTTGGCAATTAGGATCAATTTTAAATAATTTAATCGCGTATTGAAAAGTGGACGGAAACGCGGGGTAATAACCCAAGCATGATGTACAAAGGTATGATGTGTGAACACGTTTCCGTCTCTCCTGTTTTAAAAATTAATAATATGATGAAGCCAAGTTATGATCACTCATCCATGGATGAGACGAGTAGAAATATTTGTACTTGTTTGGTCTTCAACCACATGTTTTGATCTACCATCAAGTTAAATCAAATTGAAGTCAAACTTGTTGTAAATACCACAGTATGCCCACATCACTCATATCATAACAACAGCAGACATCCTGGCAGTTAGATGATATGATCTAGGATGAATTTATCACGCCATTGATAATTCAGTTTTAACAAGTATGAATAGCATTATCAGATAATGAGAGTAGAAATTAACATCAAATCTTAAATATCAAATCATGAAGGCTAGTGTATTGACAATCATACCAAAAGCAGGTCTTGTAGCAATCATGTTCTTTACAGTTTCAATTTTATCTGCAACAGCACAAACCCCCATTACTGTAATAACTGACAAGACATCATATTCTGATGGTGATACGATCAAGATATCGGGTAGTGTAGCTGATCAGTTAAACATACCAATATCCATAGTCATCAAAGACAGTTCTCAGAATCTAGTATACATTGCCCAGACAAACCCAGATGCCCACAATAATTATTCATCTCAAGCAGTTGCGGGCGGAAGCCTGTGGAAAACGGCTGGCACTTATGAGATTGATGTCACATACGGAGGTCAGGATAAAACTGCCAAGACTACATTTGAGTTCACAGGAACTCAAACACAGCCCATCTCAAACACCGGAAATCAGACCAATGCAACACAGGCAATTCCAGAATTCGGCTCATTGTCTGTGACAATATTTGCACTATCAATCTTGACCACAATAGCACTATCTACAAAGATAAGACCCATTTTTACAATCTAATTTCACTTTCAAACGTGGTCATGATATCAGCATAATAGAATATTTTGCAGATTCAGAAACTTTCATTCTTTCAAGAGATTTTACTAAAAAGCAGCCAAGAAAGGGAATTTCCAGATCAGAAACATTCGGGCAAATTTTCTACATCATAGAGCATTTGTTAGAATGTGTACACTATAGGATCAGTCAAAAAATGTCTCAAGTTTTAAATTATGATCAAGTGTATAGTATGCCAGTATGCAACGTGATTTGCAATTAACTTTAAGGATGGTGATTAGCTTTTTTGCCCTCACTATAATCTATCTGGCATTTTTGAGTTTCATTACAATTTATTTCGGATTAGGCATTCTCCCAATTGCAATGATTGCCGGACTAATGATTGGTGCACAATGGTACTTTTCTGACAGAATAGTACTATGGAGTACAGGGACCAAGATCACATCCAAAGAAGAATACCCTGCACTGCATCAAATAATAGAGAACTTGACTCAAAAAGCAAACATTCCAAAACCCAGAGTAGGAGTCATGGCTAGCGATGTTCCAAATGCATTTGCAACTGGAAAGGGTCCCAAGAGATCAGTAATAGTCGTGAGTACTGGAATACTAAGAATTCTAGACAAAGACGAACTTGAGGGCGTATTATCACATGAAA
>JAGWGC010000148.1 GCA_028867615.1 Nitrososphaerota archaeon
GCAGCAACGATTACGAATGCTATCATAACTATTGCAGACTCTATACCGATGACTCCTCTACGAGTCTTTCTGCTTCTCAGTACCTGTTTCAATATTTGTAATATATCTCATTTAGGTTTTAATCATGAAGTATGTTTGGTATGATCAAACATGAGGTTTGAATATTTGAAAAGTCTTACAACTGGATAATTCCATGTGTTATTAAATATTGGATGCTGAATACAAATTCTTTATCTGAAACTGTATTGTTTGACCACCCTTCTGCCTTGGTCTTTATCCATTCTGGAATTACATCTGAGTTAATTTTTGCTACGCTTTGGGTGTGGACTACAATGTAACCGTTTTTGATCAAATATTGAATCGCGTTAACAAATTCACTGTCTGTTATTTTTCCGGTAGACCATAATCTTGCATTGTTTTTCATCCAATAGTGTATGGTATGTGCGTCTTGTATTGGGATGGATGATGTAGGCAGTGTGTCGTTAAAACCAATATTGAGGTCTGTTATTGTAGATGGAAACCCAAAAAATGATTTTATCTTGTAATTATCACTAGTCTTAAAAATAGAGTTTGTAGCCTTGAATTCATACAAGAAGCTATTATCTGCAAGTAAATTAGTTTTATTTGCGTAAACTAGATTTCTTTGACTATCGAATACTTGAATGGTGACAGGCGTAATCTGATCTGTGTTATTTGCAATACCTGAAATCCTGATGGTATCTCCTAGTGAATATGATTCTTTATCTGTCTCAATGTTAAAGTCTGGTGATATTCCCAAATATGCTATGCCTACATCTATTTTTCCAGTCATCCAAGGATGAATTTTACAAAAATAATAGTAACCAGACCACGTATCTGCAGGAATTTTCAAAGAAAAAGTCCCTCCCGGCTTTATTATTCCGCTGTCAAATATTTTTCCTGCATAATCTGGATGATCTAGAACTCCACTTGTAACTGTGTGAGACACAGTGTCATTGTTTATCCATTGTACTGTTTCATTTTGCCTTGCATGTAACTCTGGGGGCCAAAACAACGTACTATTTACTCCTGGGTTTGTCTTTATCGTGATTTTCCAAGGTATCGTCGAATTGTCAGCAAATACCTGTGATGTCGGTATTGCAATGAGTATGACAAATAGTATTATGATGCCATATTGAAACAAGATCATAAAAAACATCTAAAAAATAAGAAAAGAGGATGGAGATTGTTCAAATTAGACTAATAGGATAATTTTTTGAACAAAATGTTGTTTGTACTTGACATTCAACTGGTTCATCACTAGGTGGTTTTATTAAAAATAAAAAAAGAGGGACTGTTGAGTAAGTTTTTTTGCTTACCCTAGGTCTACTATGTCTGTTGTAATTGCTGGCACCTGTCTTTCTACAGTCAATGCAGAACCAGTTGGTAGTACAACTTCAGCCTTGACGTTGTCTAGCTGTGCTGGTCTGTCTGCACTCTTGTATTGAATTACCAAGTTTGCATGTTCACCCTGGTCAAGTATGTTGTTGTCGTTTGTGTTTACATCCCAATACACAATTGCTTGTGTAGTTGCTGGTGCTTTAGCTGTTGTTCCATTCACTGCATCTGCATTTGTACATCCTGCTGTAACTGCAGCATCAACTGCTGCTGATACGGTAGTATATGATGCATTTGACAAAACACATGCACTCTTGTAGATGTTGTCATATCTTATGGTGTTGCTGTAATACTTGATGTCTGCCAACTTGGGATCAAGACTCACCGAGTCTCCACCACCTGCTACCTTGAGTGGTATGATTGTGGCGTTGAGTACTCCGCCTGAGACGTATCCTATACCGGTTACTTTGCCTGAAATCTCAAGTGCACTACTTGCTTCTGTGACAGATGATGTAATTGCTGTCTTTGCCTTTTGTGTTGTTGAAAAACCCATGTTGAGAACGACAAAGGCTAAAGCCG
>JAGWGC010000149.1 GCA_028867615.1 Nitrososphaerota archaeon
TTTTGCGGCAAATTGTCTCACTAGCGTTGTCTTGCCAGTTCCTTTTGGTCCTATTATGAGTACAAACAGGTTAGCTGCATATGCCTTGTCTAAAATTTCAAAGGAATTATTCCAGTCTATGTATAATGATGATTCTGCAAGCACATTTGCTTCAAGTCGCATCCTCAATTTAAAAATGTCTTCTGTTTTGCATCATGAATGGAAGAATTAACGTTTGAGGAGGCATTTGTTGACAAATTGTGTTACTGTGCCTGTCTTATCCTGCTTTCTGTTTTAATATGTGGGAAAAGTGGTTTTAATACTTGTAACAATTTCCTGAGTCTAGACTTCTATCTTTGCAAACGATTCATCTAGTATGTGATGCAAAGTTTTCTGCCAAGCATCAAAACCATCTGGCTTTTTGGGAAAATTGTAATAATGATCTGTTAATGTTTTGTTCTGTTGTGCAGTAAATCTTAGCGAGTCTGCCAACTTTTTGTTAAGAGCTCCTCTTATCAGCATACCTAGTTTTCCAACTGTTCCAAAGTCTGGGTGTTCTCCTTTGCTGATCGCCTCTACATCTAGCTTTGACAAAAAGTGCTTCATCCCATAGTTTATCTGATCATTTGTAAGCGTCTGAAGCAATCGTCTGAAAACTTCGAGACCTGCTGTTTTGTATCCATAATCGTTTATAAAATCAATATTGTATTGCCAAAGGCCTGTCTCACTAACATCATTGGCCTCAATTGCATTTACTGCATTTTTACCTAATATGGTAGCTGCAACTATTGCAGGACCAATTCCTCCCGCATCGAGTGGTTTTGGCATCCACGCAGAATCTCCAACAAGCATGTATCCATTTGCCACCAAACAATCATTTTGCCTTCTAACAGAAACTTGCCAGTTGCCAGTTACATTGTTGGAGTCCATTGCATCGTCTGATAACTTTGGATTCTTGATTGCTTTGTTTAGTTTTACATAATCATTGATCAGTTTTGTAACATCGTCATGTGTACCTAGTCTGTGATTTCTTTTTATCAATTCTTTTTGTTGCACCCCTAATCCTATGTTGACCTTGTTTTTCCCTTTTGGAAAAACCCATCCATATCCTCCAGGAGCTATATCCTGATCAAGATGGATTATGCAGTAATCTGGATCAAAATCTTTCTTGTCATCTATCCCCTGTTCAAATTTCATGATGTGTCTTCCAGTAGATTCTAAATCATCACGGTCTATCTTGCGTTCAATCTTTGAGTTTATGGATAAACCATTTCTTAACATGGATGTGACCCCTGTAGCATCAACTACTATCCTTGCAGTTTTTTTGAATGGCTCATTTGTAACTAGATTTGTTCCTTCAACTCCTACAACAGTTCCATTGTCGTACAATAAGCCTCTTAGTGCCACAGAATATTGGATGTTGATTCCTACCTTTTTTGCGTCACGAAGCTGACGTTGAGGAAGCTGTTGTCTATTTAGCATGTATCCATCACCATCAAAGGGAATTGATGTCTCTCTGTCAGGAGAAAATGCCATTACTCCCTTTACTGGATGTTCGATCTCAGGATTACCCCATGCAATTTTGATCCTCTCAGTCATGTAGTCTACAGTATTCTTTCCTACTGCATCTCCGCAAACCCAGCCGTTGATTGTCTTCTTGCCTATGGTAAGTTCTGGGTTTCTATCTATTACTAGAATTGATAATCTTTGTTTAGAGTAATATGATGCTGATTGGGCAGCAATCATTCCTGCAAGCCCTCCTCCAGCTACTATGATATCATAATCTGTTTTCACAGCGAAAAAACAGGATCCACTCTATTTAAAGGAAGCACTTATAGTTTCTGGTTCCCAATGAATAAAAAATGATCGCATGTTTTCATCAAAAATATGCATGATTGTTATATGATTACTCTCTTTTCTTGTTTAT
>JAGWGC010000014.1:0-23394 GCA_028867615.1 Nitrososphaerota archaeon
GAATTATCACACTTTTCACTACGATATATTGGAGAGCCTGATACAATTGCAGTTTCATGGGTCCATTATATCCAGGCACTAGAAAATGACTGTCAGCAGGGTAATTTTGCCAAAGTTTGTCCACAATACTCTGCATCAGTAACATCTCCATCTGGAAACCAAATTCCAGTAATGGTGGTATATGGGCAGGGACCATCAACCAACCTTCCACAAAATGCCCCGCAGAGTGAGGTGGTGACTCTGCCTGAAAACTCTATTGTTCAAACTCCAAACCCGACATGTCAAACAAACCAGATATGCGCATTGCCTGGAGATTATCTCAAATACCAGATCACAACATCTGATCTAAATCAAACCATACGATTTGATTTTGAAAATCCTACTGACAACAAGAATATCACAATCAAGACGAGTGCAGTACAAAATGGTTTACCTGTATCTGAATATGATATACTCGATCTGTCAAAAGCATTGTTTACAAGACCGAGTGGTAACGCATCCAATTTCATGTACATGCTCCCAATTCCTCTGAGACTAAACAATGCATATCATCAAGAAGCCGTGCAATTTCACAATTATACACGAGATGTCATGTCTGCGCAAAACAACAATCAGACAAATTCTATTCTGGTTCAGATTGACAAAGATACTGGAATATTGATACAGCTTGCAATTTCGCATGTTGTGAATGTAAACGGAGAGGTCTCTGTTAGCCAACAATCATACAAACTGATTGATACGAACAAAATTACCTACTCCAACTATGCAACTGGCCAAGTTTTCATTCCCTCTTGGATAAAAGATGATGCCAAATTTTGGTCTGACGGCTCAATATCTGATGCTCAGTTTATTCAAGAAATGCAATATCTAATTGACAATAGAATAGTAACTATACCACAAACTGCCCCATCTGATAATTTATCCTCTAATATTCCTTCATGGGTTAAAGATGATGCAAAGTACTGGTCATCAGGTTCTGTATCTGATAATGAATTTGCAGGGGCAATCCAGTATCTTGTCTCAAACGGTATGGTATCTATATCTAGTTCTCAAAATAGTACTAACTCAAATTTGACTGATCTGCCAAAGGGTCAGGTCAAGATAGGTAATGTGTTACTTGACGTTGAAATTGCGAACACTCTACAGCGACAGAACAAAGGACTCCAATATCATACTCCGCTATCATATAATCAGGGCATGCTTTTTCCATTTGCACAGCCACAGGTTATATCGATATGGATGAAGGATATGCAATTTCCTATTGATATTATATGGTTTGACAGTTCAGGAAATGTCTTGCATATAGAAAAAAATGCTCCACCATGCATTTCGGATCCTTGTACTATATATGGTCAAAACTTGACACATGCACAATATGTTTTGGAGGTGGCTTCTGGTTTTGCAGACAAGTTTGGGATCACTCAAAACTCACACATGCAACTACTGACACCAGTCTGATGTCATAAGACTATTAAATTCCGTCAAAGTGATTGTCTGTAATGTCAAATAAAATAATGATAAACCTTGACAAGGCAATGTATAACGAAGGAGAATATGTTAAGATAAAATTAGATTATGAAACACTTTCTCCAAAGCAAGCAATGCATTTGGTTATCTTTGATCCCTCTGAAAAAGAAGTGTTCAGTGAAGACCAATACATGAATTCACAAAAGGGATCATATTCTAACGTTCTACGATTTGATACGAAACAATGGCGAACTGCAGGACGATACAAGGTTGCTGCCTGGGATCAGGAAGGAACAAGAAAAGAAGTATTTTTTCAATTCAAAACAAAAGCCTAGACAGATTTTTGTGGCCCGCATGCTACATCACTTAGATCTTTACCGTCGTATAGATCCTTTATTGCATTCACGTCACAATCTGAGATAAATGGAAAATTTGTCTGGATTACATAATGCATCAAGTCTTCCTCATCAGTAGAATGTCCCAATCCAAGTGCATGGCCAAATTCATGTCTGACTACTGCACCAAGTCGTTCAGGTGAAAGGTTGTTTACATCGTAAATTGTTATTGATGATTTTAGTGTCTCCTGACCATCTGTGATATTTTTAGTGTATCCTGAAAACCCATCCGGATCTTCAAGACTGGTGAGAACTATTGTGATGTCACCTTCTTCGGTTGGAGATTCAATTATGTTGAACTTGGTTGGTATGTGAAATACTGTGTTTTCATTTTGCATGTCTTGAAGTGCACCTTGCCATCCTTTGTAGTATACTGAAACAGTGCCAACTGGTCCCCTGTCAAGTAAAGAATTATCTATTTTCACGGATTCCTCTGAGAGTATTGCATCCTTGATGGCATCTATCTTTTCTTTTGAAACCTTGTCTGCGTTTACTATATTGATGTTAAGAGCTTGATTGTTTACGAGATGCCAGGGTTTCCATGTGTCGACTGTATTACTTTTTAGGTTTTGCACTAGGTACTGTGTTTTGAGTGGCATGTTGTTAGAATTGTAAAATGACTGTAAATCGCTTGGTACATATGAAATAAAGATGAAGACCGCAAGTCCGAGCGCAACTACTATTGTTACATTTCGTAAAATCTTATTTTTACGTGGTTCCCTCAGCAAGCCAGCTAAAACTTTCTTGTCTTCACGAAGCTCCTTGATTATCTTTTTTTTCTCTGAAATATCATGCTCAAGATTTACTGTGTCTGCTTCCAAGTTATCGACACGTTTCTTGAGTTCTAAATTCATCTCTTTGAGAAGTGTCTTTTGAGATGCAAGATCTTCGAATAACTCTTGTTTCATTTATGAAATCACTCTAATAGTATATAGTTTATCCAGAGCATGCATTATCTCGTTAATGTCATAAGGCTTGTAAATTATGGCCGATGCCCTAAGATCTAGTAATTTCTCATGGGTATCATTTGTCAAGTCTGCTGTTACCATTACAACAAAGGCATCAGGATGGATTTCTCTAATTTTCTCTAATGCATATAATCCATCACACATCTCCATCATGGCATCTAGAAATACGGCATCTGGTCTGAGATTCTTGTAAATTTCAACTGCCTCTAATCCGTCATATCCCTTTCCAATCACTTTGATACCTTTTATCTGCAAAAAATCGGATAGTACTGATACTGTATCCTTGTCATCATCAATTACTATGGCAGTGATGGGATTGTCCCTATCGTAGGAATGAGATTGAGAAAAAACTTTCATCATTTATGTGTAATATCGAATATATATTAGGTGAATTTTGTTTAGTTTGATCAAACTAATTTTCTCTTCTTATTGGAGAAATATGTGAAACACTCTGCCATTACCTTGATTGCAGACTGATATCTTTTACAATTGTAATAAGAAAATGCGATCAATCTTTATTAAAATGGCTAGCACAATGCTTTGTTGTTGAATATTGATCAATGCTATGAACTGCTTGGGTTACAACAAGGCGCATCTATATCTGAGATAAAAAACGCATACCGTAGAATGGTTCTAGAACACCATCCTGACAAAAATACGTCAACCCAAGATGATGTAAAATTCAAGTTGGTAACAGAGGCGTATCGGACAATACGCACCAAAAATATGGATCTTGACAATAGTTCTACATTTCAAAAGTCGGGAAACAAATACAATTCCTACCGGGAACTACTAACATTGACTTTTTACATGCATTTGCCTTGTGACATAGTTATTTATGGCCAAAAAATACTACATGTGAAAACAGTTTATCACTATTTTCTACAGTTCAAGCCAGTCGTTCTCACATGTGATAAACTGGCACGGAAATACGCCAATATTATCACATCTAGATTTATTGCCTCGTCATGTGCCAAAATCAAGTTCGTTGTTTTGCATGTTGTACATGAAGGCGTGGTGGTGGACCTGCTAAAATATTTCGGTCTGCATTCGTAGGCTGTATGGCTGGTTCTATCTGGTTGCTCCTGATTGGACAGAGGTATTTTTAAATAGAAAAGGTACGCATAAGATCTCAATGCGATCTGGTATCAAGAGCGTAATACTTGCAATATCTGTCATAACTATGCTAATGGCATTTGTCTTGGGACCTGTGGCTCCTGCATTGGCCCAAACAACTCCTGCAACAGCTAACTTGGTCAAACGAGACTTTTCTTCTACTGATAATCAACACCTTACTGCAAGTTCTGGCAATCATGTAGTTTGTGGAGATCATCTATGTGCACCTGGTGAATGGACCCAGTTACAAGAAAATCTAAATCAAGCCCAGATTTCACATTCTGCAATAAATTCCACAAAAACAATATCGTTGCCATCAAACGCTACCATGCAAATATCTGCCAACTCCACAATGCCTGTTTCGACAAACGCTACGAAAATTCCATCTCCTTATCCAGTGCAACCGACTCCCGTGCCAATTCCAACGCCTCCATCAACACCGTCCTATGTCTGCACTGCGGTAAAAATAGCTCTTGGAAATTCAACAGTATCATCTAGTGTTGCTGCAAAAGTAATGTCAGACCTTGGTTGCATTAGCTAAGACGTTGAATAGTTGATATGCATCTAATATTTGTAATATGCTCTTACTGTGACTAGCTTGTTTTTCTAGAACACACAACAAGTATTCTGGTATATTTTTTTATATGATGTATGTCCGGTACCGCAAGTAAATCGGGAATGAGGCCAAAAAAAGATCCAACACTTGGGTTTAATGACGAGAAAAAAAGATTCAAAAATGCTCAGTCATGGTATGCTGTAAAAAACTCTTCAATGCCGCCTTGTCTGCATGGTCTATTGGAACAAAATTATCAAGATCTATATGAAAAAACTCCATGTATGTTATGTTCTACTACAATTGATGGAATTATTTTTGCATGTAATGAATTTTATGCAAAAAAACTTGGATATAGAAAAAATGAAGTTATTGGCAGCTCCATCCTTGATCACACTGCAGAGAAAAGTATTCAAAAACTATTAGATGGAATTGAACATTGGAAAACCACTGAAAACATATCTGACGTAGAAATTTGGCTAAAAAGAAAAGACGGTTCTATATTTCCAATTCTACTGCATGGAACCAATTTATTTGATAAAAATAAAAAATTGATTGGAAAGACATCTGTTTTGGTTGATATGACTGAAATCTACAAAGCACGGGGAATGCTAGATTCTCATCAAGGGCAAATAAAAACACAACTTGTTGAACTTGAAAAATCAAATGCCCTTCTTATGAAGATTGAGAGAAAATACCGGGATATGTATGAAAATTCACAGGATCTTTTGCACACGATGAATCTGGAAGGAATAATTATTGACTGCAACAACTCTTATTGCAAATACTTGGGTTATGCAAAAAAAGAAGTGATAGGGAAACACATTTTTGATTTTGTGACAATTCAAAGTATTGCTGAATATGAGAATTCATTTCAAGTATGGAGGAGTACTGGTAATGCACCAAATACTAAAACTTGGTTCAAAAGAAAAGATAACTCTGAATTTCTTGGATTAACTAATACTATCAACCGATATGACATTAACGGGGAATTGATTGGAAGTGATACCACCATGAGGGACATAACTGATTTGTACGAAATAAAAAAAATCGTTGAAGACAATGAGAGGAAACTCAAACAGCAAAATGAAGCACTCAAAATTGCATATGATCATCTGCTGGAGACTGAACAAAAATATAGAACTCTATATGAAAAATCTCCCGATCTCTTACGTACTATTGACCTGGCTGGAAATATCATTGATTGTAATGATGCTTACTGCACCAGTCTTGGTTATTCGCGAGAGGAAATTGTAGGACAATCAATGTTTGTACATGTTTCAGAAAGAAGTGTACGTGACCTCCAGGATGCCATGCTAGAATGGGATCAAACTGGCTCAATCAAAAATAGGGAGATCTGGCTTGAGAGAAAAACAGGAGGTGTTTTTCCTACGTTACTTCTTTCAACAAATCTTTATGGTGTAAATGGTAATTTGATTGGGCGAATTGGTGCATTCAGGGATTTGACTATAATGTATGATGCTCAAAAAGAAATTGAAGAACACAAAACGAAAAGACTGTCTGCGATAGGGGAACTATCTGCTCGTATAGCACATGATCTTAGAAATCCTCTGTCTGTGGTGCATAACACTCTTGAAATAATTAGAATCCAAAATCCAGATTTTGAGAAAAGCAACCAGCTAAAATTTGACAGAATTGAGCGTGCCATCAAAAGAATGACTCATCAGGTCGATGAAGTTATGGAATACGTTGTGCCAAATCCGTTGAAACTTCAACAACGCGTTTCTTTACTTGACGTGATAAATTCTTCTGTCTCAAACGTTGTAACAAAAAATACAGAAATTCATGTACCTCAAAATGATATTCACATTGAGTGCGATCCTGAAAAACTAGAAATTGTGTTTACAAACCTGTTATTAAATGCGACTCAAGCGATGAATAACCACGGCAGTATATACCTTCGAATAAAAAACTGTCAAATCGACAATGATGTAAACAAAAGTTTTGTAACAATTGAAATAGAAGATACCGGTCCTGGCATTCCAAAGAGCATGTTGAATAAAATATTTGATCCCTTGTTTACAACAAGACAGATAGGCACGGGGTTGGGCCTAGTGAGTTGTAAAAATATCATTGAAAAACATGGCGGTCGTATTGACATCAAAACCGAAATTGGCAGGGGTACTACATTTATTATAAATATTCCAAAATGACTATCTAGCCATCAATTAATATCTGAAATGTATGTCTTCGATTAAATGGCAATCTGTCCATGTTGTCTAAAAATAGATGTCTGATGTTGTATGTGAACATATGATATGTTTGATTTTTTGGGTTGCTTGTATTGTGGTATTGATGATAACGTCTCATGCACTTGGTAGTGAAAATTCTGGGGTATCTGTGTTGATGGGCGAGGCTGGGTAATTACATATGAAATCTATAATTCTTACAATATTATATTGATGGCACTATGGTCTGAGACTCAATCCCCTTCTGGGAATTGGTAGAATGTGGGCATATTCTGTGGCACATCTCCGTACACAAGTACAATTTCGTCATGCGCATTCATTTTTGTGTTGTTCAAGTTTGTACTTATCAAGTTTCCATTTACAAAAATTTCTGGACCGTTGGTTGCTGTGGGATATCCACTACGAGTTGACTTCCAAACGTCAACAAATTGTCCTATTGTAAAGTCTCTTTCCTTGGGTGATTCTATGTGTATTATTCCATCAGGCGTATGAGTATGTAACCAATACAAGCACGTATTTTCTAATCCTATTTGTGCAGGGATTGGCGTGTGCTGGCCATTGACAAAAATGTCCATATGTGCATGAATGTGGAATGTTGTGTATTCTTGGGTTTCGCAGGGTATGCCGTCAATTGACGCAAAGTTGGTATCAACTGTATCATCTGATCTGTATGTAACATAAGCTACTCCTACTATTATGGCAGCAATGATTCCTAGTGCAATGAATTTGTTTCTACCAGAAGATGGTTTTGCCTTGATTTCCTTTGGATGATCCTTGTCTTTTTTTATCTTGGTCATGCTGTATTAGCACACATTTTCAAATCAAGTATTAATATATTTCAACATGACAACTGATTGATAAAATTTCGGTAAATGTCATACTTGAATCATTCTATCACTTTTGCTGCAAAAATGCATTATGGAAAATCCTATTATTGCAGATAATGTTGTCATTGTAAACCCTATGGTGGGAAATGAAATCATTAATGGCATAAACGATGTTCTTCTATCTATCATTCTTGCAGCAAAGCTCAAAAACAACGATCTGAACATTACTTGATCATTCCCTTTAGCTGTTCAGGAGCAGCATTCATTATCTCATCTTTGGTGTATAATTTGTTTAATTTCTTGTTTATCAAGACAATGCTCATGCCCCTTGGAATCTCTCTTCTTGAACTCAAAAACCTGAGGTATTGCTCCTTTTCATCATTTGTGCAAAATACGGTCTCATAATTGCTTGAAACCCATACTTCCTCAAATGCCTCTTCTTTCATGAGTATCATGCAATAACTACGCTTGAGAATCTATAAGGAATTGCGACACATTGTTCAGTAACAAAGTTACTTTCATTATGTGCACTGGCAATACATCCAATCAAGTGTGGCAAAACGACATTCTATTGAATTTATCTTTTAGTACTGAATCCTACGTTTCTCTTTTAATCATAATCTGGTATACTATGTCCAGGCAAACGGGAAGATCTCTTGTGAGGAAAAAGAGCCCAGATCCATTCCCATATCATGTGAACCTGTTTGCCCTAAAAGTATAATCATATCTTATATTTGATACATGATTCTTTTGTGTAATGTCTGATATTGACGACTTGACAAAAGCAAAGATAGTTGCACTGATCCTAGATAAAAAGACAGAACAAGCACTAGACTGGCTAAGCAAGTTGTACAAGATTGATGTTCCACAAATCGTGGTAGGAACAATAAAGAAGAAACGAAGAACCGTCTATGCAGTGTATGTAGTACGAGAAAAAAAAATCTATGCATCAAACTCTGAGATATTCTACAACCCGTTTGTTGTTTTACACGAGTACTATCATCACATTCGTTCCAAGCTTGGAACCCACAGGGGATCAGAAAAACATGCAAACATATATGCACAACAATTCATTGACGCGTACATGCATGTGGTAGAAAAATTAAATCAAAACACGTATACAAAATTAAAATAGAATTTTTTCCAAAGTCTTATCTGATAGTTTTTCTTAAAATAGGCAAACACATGACACTTTCACAAATGACAATACTGGTAATGTTTGCTGTACTGTCATGCAGTGCTGTTTTAACTGCAAATGTGTATGCATCTGGGGGAGGAAAATATTATCCGATTGTCATATCACGTGGTGATTTTTCTAGCTCACAGGTCAACATTCTGATTCATGCACCTGACTTTAATTCAAATTCGTATGCCATTGATACTATTGGAGTAGATGGAAGTAGTGTTACAATATCAACAAGAGAGTCTAGCATCCCGTACAAGCTAGTAGAAACGGGTCCTGATACTGGGGATTTTGCAGGTTATGTTATCTTGTCCTCTACGACATCTGTCTGTTCTCCTGTATGTGGACCTACTGATGGGTTTTTGGCGGCAGGGAGTGATGATGCTGTTACTGTTTCGTTCACATATGCAGATGGGCATACAATTTCATCTACATTGAATGATCAAGTACAAAGTCAAGCCGTCCATGGTACTATACCTGAATTTCCTTATGCTGAATTTGTATTGCTTGCCAGTATGATTCCATTGATAATGATCTTCAAAATGAACTTTATATTGTAAAAAAATACATGAGAAAAATATGGAATCGGCAAAAAATACAAAAAACGCTCAATGCAAAAGATGTCTAAATAAGTTCAAGGAAAAAGAGATTTTTACTATTCAACAATTTCAATATAGGAGATTACCTACCTATGAATGGACGAGGGAATTTTTTAATTTGCTTGAAATAGGTGAATGGGATTCTTTCTGTGAAAATTGCATGTTGTATTGTGGAAAAATATCACATGCAGTATGGCTACGATATTGCACCATGAAATGATTCTACATCAAATATCTATACGAAAAGGAAAGTGTCTCATTTCACGCATCGCCTACTTTTTTGGTGCATATCTTACACATGGATTTGCAAATGCATGCCTAGTCCTGGATAAATGTAAATATCATTTTGCCCGATTGACTATTCTTATATGCAATCAAGTGCATATGTTATTCATGTCTCAATCTTCCCAATATCTCAATAGAGTTCTTGAAAACATTATGCACACTGACAAGCAGATTAGATATGCAACAATCTTTGACAATGATGGAAATGAACTAAGTACTAGAATGCGTGATGGAGTGGAGCCATTTCTAAATGATGCCGATACAAAAGAGACTCTACGATATGCTGCCAACGCTTGGAAAATACGAAGGACTTTTGCACCAAAAATTGGAAAAGGTAAGTATGTCTTGGCAGTCTATGATAATCTAAGACGGCTAACGATGCCTCTCGGAGATAAATATCTTGTAATGGTGACATGGGGAATAGATGGCGGCTCGTCTCAAATAATAGAACACTTGGAAAACATGTTTTCAGGCGATCCGACTAAAGATTGGTAACAACCCAAAAGGATTGCAGCCTCAGCTCTTATCTACAGAAAGCAATTTTTCAATATGCTTTGGCAATGTAATGGTAAAGGTAGTGGGATTATTTGAGGCATGTATTGTTCCATGGTGCTGTTCAATTATGTTTCTGGAGCTCGGCAAGCCCAGACCAGTTCCATGTTGTTTTGTGGTAAATAACGGCTCAAATATCTTGGTCAGCAATTCATCTGGAATTGGAGGACCTGAATTTTGAACCTTGATCTGAATTTTATCATTTGTTTTCTCAATAAACTTGATCATAATTTCACCACTGTGTTTTTCATCAATAGATTGAATTGCATTCATTATCAAGTTGTAAAAGACGGATTCTAGTTTTGGACCATCGAACTTCAACGTGATGTCGTTTTGAGGAAATGTTATTTTGATATTTTTGGGAATTTTAATTGGTGCAATGGAATGAGTTATAGTATTTATCAGAGAATGGTCTTCTAAATGTAAAGATTGGGTTCTTGCAAAATTTAGTATGTCATTTATCATCATGCTCATGCTAAAAATGGCACGATCTATCTTTGAGAGCTGATCTAAAACTCCTGGGCTGAATTGATCTTTGTACTTGATGCTTAACAAGTCTACCGAGTTTTTTATAACTGCCATTGGGTTTCTGAGGTCATGACTAATGTTTGAGCTCATTTGGCCCAAGATCACAAGTTTTTCGATCTTTGTAGTTTTTTCTGTCTTGACCTGATCTACCTCTGTAATAAAATCACACTTGAAACCTGCCGCCTCATGGTGTTTCCAGATGGATTCTTCATCTGGGGCATCTAGTACGCAGTAAATTCTGTCTTCTTTTTTATTGAGAAATAATTCTAGGTGAGTAACTCCAAATTTATCTGGAGGTGAATCCACTAGTTTTTCTAATTCCTCATGAGTCAATCCTTTTGAACTATGACCGTCAATAAATATGGGCATTAGATATATGAGACTGAAAATGTTTCATAAAAACTTTTCACAAAATATACAAAATAATGGAATTATTCAAACAACTATATATATTATCAATAAAATTTTACATGATTATTCTGCTGATTATTTGACATTGTAATTGTTGTGGCGTATTACTAAATTTTTACTTGAGACCTTCTCATAAAAAATTTGGAGATTGATATTTCGATAAAATAGTTTTTTCATATTATACAAGGAATAATATTTGATTATCATATTCTGTTATTATCTGGCTTTCACATGCCATGTAATTTGAATATGTGATTGTTAATGACACATGTCTTCTGTAGCATGCATGTGACTATATCTTGTTCTTAAAATAGAACCGAGTGATGTAATTCTGTATGGGTGATACCGATCATAATTCCTGGTATAATGTGGGAAATGAAAATGCAAAGAACGATAATAATGAAGATGCGCTAGTTGCTTATGACAAGGCCCTTGAGATAGACCCAAATCATGTAAGCGCTTGGAATAACAAGGGAATTATCTTATCCAGGCTGAAGAGATTTGAAGAATCGATAATCTGTTATGACAAGGCAATTGAGATAAATCCCGAATACGCAAATGCATGGTATAACAAAGCAAACGCATTACGAAATTTTGCCCAGTCATTAATTGACAAGGCAAACGACGATCGTACAAATGCTCCAAAGCTGGTAAATAGATCAATTGGATTATTTGACTTTGCTGACAAGTGTTATGACAAGGGAGACATTCTCTCAGGAAAAAAACATGAATCTTGAAAAGATCTGCAATGAAATAATGCAATCTGATGAAGATGTTACGCTGATTGCAGTATCTTATAGGGCAGAATCGTATTTTAAAGAACGCCCGGGAGTCAAAAGTCTTCAAACAAAAGAGGATATGGAAAAATCATTAGCTGATGCATCATTGCGATGGGTAACTAGGAGATCCCAAAGGACACTCGGTGAACCTCTTTATGCCATGGCAAAGTATGAGAAAGCAAAACGCATTACTGTGCCACTTGGCAGGTATGGTATAATCTTATGCGTTCTATTGCCAAATTCTGATGCTGAAAAGATTGCCACAAAATTAATCAAACTTGTAAAGAAATATTCTGATTCTTAAAACATGTATGTGAACAATTCAAAGTTGTCCAGCTGATTAAATTGCAGTAAAAAACTATCCTCCAAAACCAGAGTTTCCGACAAAGCTGATGCTTGCAGGAGTTCTATATTCCTTGGTTATGTTGATCCCCTGATCTGTTGTTACTTGCACTTCATTGAGTACACTTCCATCTGGAGGAGAGAGTGACACCTTTTCTCCTGGATTCAATATTGGAATAACATCTGGTTTTGTAGCACCTCCATATTCTACAACAATGTTGGTCAGAGCATTTGTACCAGTGTTTCTTATGGCAACATGTGTTTCAGTACCCATGTCATCTTTTATTATTATTGGATCAACTGACATGCTGTATTTTTCAGAGATGGGAATCACTGGTAAGAGAATGATTAGAAAAAATACTGTGATTAAAACGAAAGATCCCCATATTGCAGCTAAAAGGATGGGTTTTTTCAACCGATAATAGAATGGACTTCTAAATATTTCAATTCTACTATTGACGGATTTGTTAAAAAGATACTTTTTAATCGATTTTAATTCTGCCGTGGTAGTTACAAGAAATTTTTTCGAATAATCTATAATGCCCGCACCTTGAATCATTTATTGCATGTCTGTAGATATATCGCTGCCAAATTCTGTAGAATGTAAAGTCATTTTACCTAATGCTTGTTGGGTTGAGGCACAAAATGATCAAAAGGATGCCATTCTTTTGGTTTCAGTACCATGTGAGGATGTTTCATCTATTACACTAATAGAGATGAGTGGAAAACGCAGTGAGATGTGTTTTTTGACTGGCTCTGTTGTAAAAATTGAGAATAACAAACTATACTATGATAAGAATAGACTAGAAGATTGTGATTCTGAAGAATGATCTGATTCTACTCATGCTGTTATTCTCGTCTTATTTTTAAATTGAATTACTATCAGATATGCGAAAAATACTATGAATGCTATGTTGATAAACAGCGTGGCTGGATTCATAAGAGACTCTTGAAATGTTCCATATGGTAATGGGTTTGCCCAGAATGTTCCGGGAGAAAAATAGATCTTTTGCCAGTATGACATTGAAGTAGCAGCATGAGCAAGTAAAGCACAAGCTATAAATGAAATTTGTATTTTTTTACTTGAAACATGTTTTACAAAATTCCAAAACCCGTACGATGAAATGGCTATAATTGAGATCAAAAATGGCAACATATATCTCTCAAGTGAAAGGTCTCTGGCAATCATGAGTGTAGTGATGAATGTGCTGACAAACCAAATTAAGACAAGTATCTCTGGGATGCAGTCTTTTGATCTTCGCACCTTTTGAATCACATATGTCATACCGACAAAGAAAAAAATGGTCAGTGGTATGCTGGAATAAGTGGGCGGACTATTCCATCCTAAATTGAATGTGGAATTTGGAAATGCACCTGGTATGGTATTTTCTGTGGGGCTTGGAAATAAGGAGTAGTAAAAGAGCAAGAGCATTCTAGTAGGTTGCAATCCTTGTATGGTGGGATATGCAATGAACCAAACATCACGGTTATAGTTGTCCATGTCTGATTTTATAGTTTTGATTTGAAGAACGGGGTTTTTATAAAATCCCGGCTCTGTTAGAAGAAAAGCAAATGTTGCAATACAGAAAAATACCACAACTGTCATACTAATTTTAAAAACCTGTTTCTTGCCGATCGGTGATCCTAATTGTCTTTGTAATATACCATTCAGTAAAATAATTCCAGTAAATAGTACAGAAAATTCGATAGCCAGTAGCTTTGAGGTGAGTGCACATCCAAATACCACTCCACTTAAAATAAGATATTTTACTTTGAGGCGACCTGTTTTAAAAGAATAAAGCAAAAGCAATAGGGCAAGCATGCTAAAGAAAATGTAATGAACCTCCGTCATTATGGTTCTACTGTACCATATCCAAAGGTTGTAAAACATGAAAACTAGTGAAAAAATTACCCCTGCATTTCTATTGAAGAGAACCTTTCCAATCAGGAACGCAACAACCACTGTGAGTGCTCCAAAGATTGGTGACAACGCGCGTCCTGCAGTCATCTGCCCAATAGTTGGAGAATTGTGAAAATTATAACAAGTAAACCAGTAACAAGACCAATCATAATAGTCTCCATTATCTTGATGCTCAAGACTTAGAGGTACTCCAATCAAAATCATGCGCAGTGGGCTGTATGTGATACCGTGTGCAGGTATGTGGTATAATGAATTACAGTTGTCAATTGATATGAGACACGTGTTGGCAAGATCCCCATTGGTTATCAAGTGGATGTAGTTTCCTGCCCATCCGAGATAGTTTATCTCATCTCCATGATGTGGTTGCCCCTCCAAACTATATGCATAAATCAAAATAGCAGCCAAGAATAATGCGAGAGGTATTGTGTAACTTGATCTTGTACTGATAGAATGCATTAAATTCACTTGTACTGCACCATGGCTTTTTCTTGTTTTTTGTAATTGATTGATATCTCTATCTGTTGAATATAGTCTTTGGCTAGAAAGATTATAAAATCAACATGTATCCCAAAACATTTCATGGAATCAAATCAAAAAACTTGGCAATTGGCGCCTGATCTAAAAATATGTAGAATACTAAACGGGATGTGGCAAGTGGCAGGAGGTCACGGTGATATTGACCCAAAATCTGCAATATCTGCAATGTTTCTATATCATGATTCTGGTTTCACTACCTGGGACATGGCAGACATTTATGGTCCTGCAGAGCAATATTTCGGAGATTTTAGAAAGAAACTGGAAAAACAACGAGGCAAAGATGAGGTAGAAAAAATTCAAGCGCTTACAAAATTTGTACCAAATCCTGGACCTATGACCAGCTCAATAGTTAGGCATTATATAGAAAAATCAATCCGCAGGATGAATGTTGAATCCATAGATGTACTCCAGTTTCACTGGTGGGACTATGCTGATGCCAGATACATTGACGCATTGCATAATCTCTCAAAGCTTTGTGATGAAGGAAAGATACGACATGTTGGATTGACAAATTTCAATACTGATACAATGGCGTTAATATTGGAACAAGGATTCAAACTTGTATCCAATCAAGTCCAATATTCTATCATTGATCAACGACCACAAATCAAAATGGCACAATTTTGTCAGAAAAACGGAATAGACCTTCTCACCTATGGAACTCTCTGTGGAGGGTTTCTGTCTGACAAATATCTTGGAAAATCTGAACCTACAAGATCATGTCTGAATACATATAGTTTACAAAAATATAAAAACATGATTGATCAATGGGGAGGTTGGAATTTGTTTCAAGAACTCCTGCACGCATTAAATGAAATTGCAATAAAACACGATTCCAGTATTGCAAATGTTGCTACTAGATACATATTGGACAAGCCTGCGGTGGCTGGGGTGATAATTGGTACCAGACTTGGAATATCTGACAATAGATCTGACAACTTGAAGGTGTTTTCATTACAATTAGACAAAGAAGATGACCACAAAATAAAATCAGTCACATCAAGATCAAAAGATCTTTTTATGGTAATAGGTGACTGTGGTGACGAATATAGGTAACAAATACCCTTTTCTTAATATTGGCAATGTATTTTACATGACTTGTGAAAGCTCTAGTCTATGAAAAATATGCTCCCGATGATGATTATAAAAAAATACTCAAAGTAATGGATGTACCTGAACCTAAACCAAAACCCAATGAAGTAGTCTTCAAAGTAATAGTTGCAGGATTAAACCATGATGATATCTGGGGAATGCGTGGAAAACCAATACAAATACCAATGCCTCATATTTCAGGAACTGATGCAGCAGGTCAGGTTGTTGCAGTGGGTGAGGATGTTTCCACAATCAAAGTCGGAGACAGAGTTGTCTCACATGGCAATCTTTCCTGTAGGGTATGTGTCGCATGCACTGAAGGCCGTGAGTATGATTGCAGGTATAGGAAAATTTGGGGTTTCCAAACAGGTCCTTTATGGGGTGCATACTGTGAATATGCACACCTGCCTGAGGTAAATGTTGTAAAAATTCCTGAAAATGTGTCATATGAAGATGCTGCAGCTGCGTCTATGACCATGACAACATCTTGGCACATGCTTGTGGGAAGGGCAAAAATCCAGCCTGGTCAAACAGTACTCATAATGGGAGGAGGTTCTGGTATGGGCACGTTTGGAATTCAAATTGCCAAACTCCATGGTTGTGATGTAATTGCTACTGCAAGTCCAAACAAATTAGAAGAATGTCTAAAACTTGGTGCAGATTTTGCAGTAGACCACAGGAAAGAAGACTGGAACAAGCAGGTCTTTACAATATCGAAAGACTTGGCAAAACAAAAACAATCGAGCCCTGGAATTGATGTAATTTTTGAGCATATTGGAGGTTCGCACTGGAACAAGGAACTTGCCTTGTTAAAATATGGTGCTACTCTTGTTACAACTGGCGCTACAACTGGTTATGATGTAATCTCTGATTTAAGACATGTATTTTTCAAAGGGACCAATATCTTGGGCTCAACCCAAGGAACACGTTCTGAGCTTGAATCTGGAATTTTTTGGATGTCTAAAGGCAAGATGAAATCTATAGTTGACTCGATCTACACATTTGAAAATGCAGTTGAAGCTCACACAAAAATGTTGCAGGGAAATCTGTTTGGAAAAATATTGATGAAACCTACATGAGTTGTAAAATTCGACACTATGTTTTTAGACTATGATGTTATATGCTAAGGTAGTTGACATCAAAACTGCTTGGTATCTTCATGGTGCTCCTGATCCTTAATGTAGCTTTGTTGCCGTTAATGCATGTAGGCTATGCACAAACTACAAATTTTTCCATCAAGGGCGCAGTAGCCGGAAGTAGTAACTTTCGAGGTGTTATAATGTGGACAATAATTGATGGAAACAAGGGCACAATAATCATCCAGTCTCCTGCTGGCAGAGGACTGGTTCATACTTTGATATCTCCAAGTATTACATGTGGTTCCTCTGTCCCTATCTGTCTCTCTTCTACTGTTATTGATACTACTGATACTGACGTATTCAAAGTAGGAGACACCGCCAGATTTTCAATTGATCTAAATGCAAAACAAGAAACAGTTTCAATACTTACTGGTGTCTTGGCTGGATTTGATGTCACTGTTAATCTTTCTAAAGTGTGGAATACAACCTCTATCTCTACAGGGGTGAACTCAACAATACCTTCCAATGCAACTGCAATGGTGAACTCTACAGCGCCTAGACATTTTACTCTGTCATTAAATGAATCCATAGGTATTAGCGGAAAAGGCTAGTTAACGTAGAATCTCCAACCTAGAAAATTTCTTGACAACTGCTTTAACACAAATTAATTTGTGGTATCTTTAGGAGCGATGTCTCTTGACCTTTTGACTTTTACCCAAAAGTAACATTAGAAATGTACTGTTGTCAAGTTCTGGGTCTTCTTGTTTTGCTTTTTTGACTGCTTTGGCAAATTGGTGAAATGTATCGACTTTCACTGTGATTGTCTTGTATTCTTTTCTTGGCATGGTTAGACTCGTCCGGTACCATTGATAAATCATGCGTAGAGTTTTTTCACGAAATTGCTTAAATACTGTCCAAAACACGAAAAAATATTTGTAATATTGCCTTAAACAGAAACTATGCACGTGTATCCATCAAGTTGTAATGTTGACCTATTTGTGTCAAAAATAACCTAAAAGATAGAAGAGAAGATTGTTTGAAGTTGACTATTCAAGGTAGAACAACGCTGAAACCTTATTTCTTATCCTTGATTGATTATGACGTAAATGCATTTTGAATCAACTACATCTTTTCAACAATGTTGTATTAGATGTGGTTGGTACTGGTAAAAACATTTGATTCTATGTTACTGAGATTGTGATATTTTCACGCCGAGGCTCCTAAACTTACAATGCGAGTGGGAAAGCCCGACCCTTTAGGGTCGGGAGTATATCAGATGTCCTAACCTTTTAGTCAAATCTGTAAACAGCCACCTTTATTTTTAATGGATTGGGTTCTAAAACCACGGACAAATATTGTTGTACATATGATGGTCGCAAGGTGGATGAAACTTCAGGTAACCTGTGTAAATTATGTGGATATGTCTATTGTAGCGAACATCTATTGCCACAGAGACATCGATGCGCAATGCTACAAAATGTGGAATATGTTAAAACTGATTCATTTTCAAGTATCGATCAATCCTCCACATCCAATGAATTCGAGAAAACTTTAGACAAACCAGTTACGCAGATAGCGACTAATGTGGAAAAAATATGTATGCCAGTGACCCGTGCCGCGGACGATGTCCCTTATTGGCTATCTGATTGTTTAAAAGATGCACAGAATATGATAATAGAACATCACCGTGAAAGACCAGATGACCTGAATTTTAGAGACTGTGCAACATTTCTTGCAGGTAAAACTTTTGGTGTGAAAATACAAAACAATGGTAACGCTTCTGGTGATATCAATCTGATTGGAGATCTACCGAGCCAACCATCTTACAAAATATGTATCCATGATATGCTCGATTATGATACTAGGGATAACAGGCGAATGGTAACAATTATTCTCATCCATCAACTATTGCATGCTATTCACCCTTCTCGAATGCATGAATCAACAAATAAACAAAATGGGATCAATAGGCTAGAACATGAAATTGCAAATAAAGCAAGTTATCATGATGGATTGCTAAACTTGGAAAGCCTGTATCAGAGTGGCAAAATTAACCGTTGCCACGTTTAGATGGTTTTTAATATTTTTTTCTAAGTTCTTTTAACTGATCATATTCTTCCTGTGCCTTGTTAGATTTTATTCCCGGCTTGTTTCTGGGTCTTGATCTTACCATGCAATTACAGCAATTGCAATACAGGTCTATCGTATCTTCTGTTGCAGGCCTATCTTCTCTATCATGACATGCCTCTCTTGACATGAAGACTCCGCAAATCTGGCATCTGACTTGGCCTGACAAATAACGGCTAGAGCCATCTCTTGGTTTTCTAATCTTGTGTTCTTTACACAGCCCTTTGCAAATGCCTTTGTCTTTGTTCATGATTTACTCTGTTATGGAAGAATAAACTCCTGCTTTAATTTGATTCTGTTTATTCTATTGTGATGCCGCAATCTGAACAGATTAGTGTAGATTCTGACAGGTGAATAGTTTCACAGTTTGTACATGTGATCATATATCTCAATGCGGATTTAGATTCCATACCTCAAATGTCTAAAGAGTTACATCAACTGTTAAAACTATTTCTGGATAATATTCTAGGTATGCGCAGATACGTTTAGTCTGTGGGTCTTGTTTTGGAGTTCTGATGTTGATTAGTTCCAGTATCTATGTAAAAACTATGTTATATTGGGATAATATCCTGTTTAATGAACAATCTAGGCACGATTTTTCTCAATGTGTCCACACCAACATTTTCTACAGGTTTGTTCATCTCAAAGAAGCTACTGGTTTATTGATGCTTTAACAATAAATTCTATATGTATAATACGCATTCTTTTTATCTTTTTATTGGATATGTGGAGTAGTCTGGAATGATACGAAAATTCAACACGAATAATCCTACAAAAACCAAGATATTGATACTGGGAGGAGGATTTGCTGGAAGCAATGTATTGTACGAAATGCAAAAACAATCAAAAAGAAATGATGTTGAAATTACTTTGGTAAGCCAGGATAATTTTTTCCTTTTTACACCCATGTTGCCAGAAGTCTCATCTGGAATGCTTCATGCAAGCGATATAACTACACCGATTCGTTCTTTTTGTAAAACTGCAAACTTTTGTCATGCAAAGATTCTCTCAATTGATATGGAAAACAAACATGTTTCCATAATTAGAATATTTGATCAAAAAGAATCTGTGTTAGAATATGACTATCTTGTACTTGCTCTTGGCAGCAAAGATAATTTCTTTGGAAATATTAACATTGAAGAATTTGCATTTACCATAAAAACACTGGAAGATGCAATAGCAATTAGAAATCACATTATCAGCGTACTGGAATGCGCAGATCAGGAAAGAGATCAAATCCTTCAAGAGCAGCTTTTGAGATTCGTTGTGGTCGGAGGGGGATTTGCAGGAGTTGAAATTGCTACAGAAATACATCACTTTTTGCAAGATGCAACAAAAAACTATTACAAAAACATTGACTCGACAAAAATTCGTACTATTATTGTATCTGCAAGAGAAGGAATTTTACCTGAGGTTGGAGAAGAACTTGGTAAATTTGCACTTGAGCATGTTAGAAAATCAGGGATCGAAGTAATCACAAATACTAAAGCAGTTGATGCTGGAGAAGATCATGTGCTTTTGAGTGACAATACTATAATTCCATGCGCTACCTTGATCTGGGCAGGAGGAGTTACAGTAGACCCATTGATATCTACACTCAAGTGTGAACATGGTCAATCTGGTCGCTTGGTCGTTGATCAGTATATGAGACTAAAAGATTATCCTAGTGTTTTTGCGCTAGGGGATTGTGCCAACTTGGTTGACAGTAAAACTAATACTGTGTATCCTACCACTGCACAAATTGCTATAAGGCAGGCCAAGCTAGTCTCAGAAAATTTGATTGCAGAGATTACGGGCGCAATAAATTCAATGAAACCATTTCTATATCATAACAAAGGGGTAATGGCTACGATAGGCAAGAGAACTGGAGTTGCACTTCTTAATGGTAGAAAAATATATGGATTTACCGCATGGCTCTTGTGGAGATCATTTTATTGGACACACTTGCCAACACGTGAAAAGAAGATCAAAGTTGGATTTGACTGGTTTCTTAGCTTGATCTTCCGTGCTGATATCATGACCGTAGGGTTCATCAAGAAAAAGACTTTGAGTAGGTTGGAAACTCCCATCTATTCTGCAATAGAACGTAGTATTGATCAATCCCAAAATACATCGTACCTATGAATATCTTTTTGAAGTGATTATATTGTGCAAATTTTATTTTGTAACAGAACATGAAGACACTGCTTGTGAAATATACCCCACGGGAAGAAAGGTCTAGTAGTAAAAAATTGTTGGATGCTTTTAAAACTGAAATAAAAAACTCGGAAATTGAGATCCTTGATCTTTGCATTGATGTTCCAGACTTGTTCGACTCTGAAAGCATAAATGCGTACATTCACAGAAACTATCTAAAGGAAGAACTTTCTCAAGAACAAAAGAAATCTCTGGAAAAAATGGATCGCATGACTCACCAAGTGCAATCTGCAGATGTCGTTGTAATTGCCTTTCCAATGCACAATTTCTCAATGCCTGCCTCAGTAAAGGCATGGTTTGATTCCATCATGTTAAAGGGCCAAACATGGGATGCTGCTAATGGAAAATATTTCGGTCTAATGGATGGTAAAAAAGCATTGATAATTGTCTCATCTGGCGGGTTTTATACAAGTGATCCAATGATGCACTGGGAACATGCCATGTCTCTTGCCAAAATAGAGTTCCAATTCATGGGGTTCTCAGATGTTCGTGGGATATTAAACGAGGGCATGAACACAGGAGGTGAAACCATGTCTGGTAGTATTCAAAAATCACTTGATGCGGTCAAAAAAATAGCAATGGAATGGTATTAAATCTAAACCAGTATCATATTTGCCATGTTGATATAAACAATATTTGTACAAAATAAAGCGCAGATGTTTTATCCGTACCAAGGAAAATTTTCCTTATCTGCTTTTTTTGGAAGTTCCTCTATTATTGCTTGTACCACTTCGGTGTGATTGTATGTTATATGCCGTAAAAATTTCTTAGAGTTATCATCTGTAGGCATACTTTCATTTATTTCTCTGATGATGTCCTTGCATTCTCTACATGGATTGAATTCTATGTAAAATTTCAAATTATATGCGTACTCTCCATTGATACTTGAAGTATCTCCTATTATTTGACTTGGGATTGTGAAACTTGGTCACACCCTGTCTGGCTCTAGCCCAAAACGAGATTATTTATCTCAGAAAAATGAGGGATGTATATGACATTTAGAGTGCTAGGCATCGGATCTAGTCTGCGTGACAATGCTTCCAGTACCACTGGATTGTCTGTTACACTAGATCTTGCAAGAAAATATGGCGCAGAAACACGATTGTTAGATCTCAAGCAAAACAAATTACCATTATATGATCCAAGTGAAAGCCAGTCAAACCCTGAAATAAAAAAAACAAAAGATGATGTAGTGTGGGCAGACGCCTTGATTCTTTCTACCCCTGACTATCATGGCTCAATGTCTGGGGTAATGAAGAATTTTCTTGATTATTTTTGGGCAGAATTTGCAGGGAAAACCTTTGGGTACATATGCGCATCGCATGAAAAAGGTTTGACTGCAATGGATCAAATGAGAACAGCAATACGACAATGTTATGGCTGGAGTATGCCTTACGGAGTGTCTATAAATGACAATGAAGATTTTACAGACGGAAAAATAAATCCGAAGTTAGAATCACGATTGGATATGTTGGCAAGAGATCTGGTTGTCTATGGTAATCTTTTGCGACAGCAGTTCATGCGAGACCTGGATGACACTGCCAACACCTTTGCATCTAGATATAGAAAGTGATTTTAAATAATTTCTTGCCTATACATTTGTCATTTTACAATTAAGACATGACACTTGGAATACTGAGACACTCCGCTTGCAACCCTTCCAAGGAGTAATTTTTTAAAACCTCCCAACACACGTGAACCCATTACTATCAAGTCGATATTATGAGATTTTGCGTATGAAACCAACGAATCCGTGATTGCTAGTATTTCTATTATCTTAATTTTGCACCGCATCTTTAATTTTTTAATTGGAATTCTAGGGCCAATGTTGATTTCGTGGCGTCTTCTTTTAGCAGCCTTGCGATCTCACTGTATGCTGCACCAAAATATGGGGATCTATTGGGCCTGTATTGAGTACATGTTATGATGCTCTGTTGGTTGTTTACCTTATTCCCTTAAGGTTTATTAGAAATATCCAAATAGAGTATTTCTATGTTATTTGGAGTCTTTGCAATACATAGTCCTGATTTATGTCCAATGAATAATAAAAACAGCAAAAAAATATTCATGGGAATACAAGGGAAAATGAAGGCAACACAAAAAAAATTCAATGTCAAAAAAGTACTGGGTTTTTACATGTCCGTTCTTGAGCATGAATGGATAATAATTCTGGATGCAGAAAACGCACATGATATAGAACGTATGTGTATAGAAGTAGGGATTTCAA
>JAGWGC010000014.1:23404-23641 GCA_028867615.1 Nitrososphaerota archaeon
AATGGATGCCCTAAACTCTAGTTAGTTTTTATGAGAACAACTTTTTTCTTTGAACTCCATTGCAAAACGTCCTTGTCCTAAAAAGAATAGTTTTCTTGTACTTGTAACAATATGGTTCTGTGATGTGAAAACTAATCGAGATTTGTTATGTGTAATAAAAAATACTGATCGACAGGGTATTGATTTATACATTATTTTTCATAAAACTTTTTTAATGATCTGGATATGTTTTGCTGA
>JAGWGC010000150.1 GCA_028867615.1 Nitrososphaerota archaeon
TATAAAGTATTTAAGTATTATTGGAGAGTTTTAGACTCATTACGAGTCAAGGTATTTCTCGCTAGCAATGTTTCCATCACTATATAAGCGGTTTAACTTCCCAACCTCTTAAATTTTGGCCTTATTCATAGCTATGTGTTTCGCGATTTATCCCGCTAAGGACATTATTGTAAGATAATATGAAATATTTAAGGATTATATTTAGGATCTTTGTGAGGACATATACCGCCATTTCTATACTTTCCTACATTACAAGTAGAACATAGGACAGAAAATCCTTCTGGAAAATTATTTCTAATTAGCCAATTAATTAAATCCGAACCACTATGTATTCCTTCATGTCTATGTTTAGCACCATCTTGATTATCATGTTCTATTGTAAGTAGTATTAATATTGACTCTCCACAACATTGGCATTTATTTTCTCCTTTAGTATAGTGATTTATAACTATAGCCCGTCTTTTATCATTATACCAACTCATATAATGAGCATTACACATACCTTTAGCAATAAATTTCTTATTACATCCTTCTATTGAACATTTATCATGCGGATTTACATCACGAATGGTTTTATTTGCATCTCCATGAATTCTTAATCTCAAATAATGTTTATTACAATATCCTTGTGAAACTGTGATTTCTTGGCAATCTTCAATAAGACATTTGGGTTTTTTTGATCTAATTAATTGATTATAATGGTTTCTACAATATCCTCTGGCATCATATATTCCTGTACAGCCATTAACTTGACATATTTTAATCTCTGGAATGTATCGCTTCATTGGATCTCCATATTTTTTGAATCTTTGGTAGTGTTTTGCACAATATCCTCCCGCACAATATTTATCATTACATCCTTCAATTACACATTTATTATTTGTAATATACTTTGTAATATTTGGATCACCATAACGTCTAAATCTATAAACATGTAAAGAACAATATCCCTGTCTGTATGATTCTCTATTACAATTTTCCGCTTTACAAATATTCATGTTATAATAAAATTATTACATATATTTAAATGTTATTATTAAGTAGTGCTAAATTAAAAATAAAAAAGATAGGAAAGGTTTATATACCCTGTTTTATATTTACCAACTTTGCTTGAGCCTTAAAGTTTCTACAAGTGCATTGCATGATTGCTTCATACATGGCGTTATCGGTAAACTTGCCGTTTACGAATGGCCATCCTTGAATTCTCTTGCTTGCCTCGTAGTAAACTACTGGCTTTAGAACTTGCAATCCGAGCATTGGTTTCATTGGAGCGTTTCTGTCTGAGCCGGTATTGAGGATGAACAAGTCACCTACATCACCCGCTGATTCAGCTACGTCTTTTGATGGGATGAATGGCAATCCGTACACTGTACTGATATGCAATCCAACACCTGTACCTGTGAAGGTACTAATGCCGTTTGTGGTTACATTGAACTCTGATCGAATATCAGTTGTGTTCTGAATACGATATGCGTTCATGTAAATGCTCTGGACTTCTGAATATGTATCCTGTCCGCCTATCATAACTGTTGGTTCTTTACCTCCAGCAATTCTGACTTGAGCGAGAGCGTTTCTGATTACTGAGTCGGTTAAGACATCATCAGTGAATCCGCTATCTCCTCTTGGGGAAGCTACATAAGAGTCCCATGTAGTAGCTGCGCTACCACCTGATCTGTATATAGTTGCAGTGTCAGACCACGGGTTATAAAGTCCGGTGACTGAGTTGCTGTTATATGCAGTTGCTTCAGCTTCAGATGAAACAATTTGGTCTAATGACTCAATATCAAGTAAATGATATGTGTAATTAGCACTTGTCATGTTTCTCATGCGCTGAGTGAGCATTTGATTCCATAGTTCTTTTGCTTGGTCTGCCGCTAACA
>JAGWGC010000151.1 GCA_028867615.1 Nitrososphaerota archaeon
CTGGGGGATGTTGTACTAGGTAATGTTGTACTGGGGGATGTTGTACTAGGTAATGTTGTACTGGGGGATGTTGTACTAGGTAATGTTGTACTGGGGGATGTTGTACTGGGGGATGTTGTACTAGTTGAAGGTGCGCCATTTGAGGCCGTGTTACCATCATTAGAATAAGGAGAAATGATTAGACCGCTTGGAACATCTACCGGCGGAGAACTTGGTTTTGCCGTCAGTTCTGTCACCTGCACAGGATCACCTACATTTGATTTACATTGATCAAGTTGAATTATTCCAGTAAGCTGCTTTATTCCATTTATTGTCTGGGCCAATTCTGGAACAGAGATTTGACATGTGTTGCCAGTCTTTTCAAAGACTTGGCCAGTATAGTTTTGTTGAGTTACATATTGTGGAGCAAGTTGATAAACAGATGTTGAATTGTTATTTGTTGAAGATGTACCTAAGATTGAATTTGCGCCTGTCAAGATACGAGAATTATTGGTAAGCAATTTTGCACCCAAGCCCACTTCCTTGATGGCTAATTTGGAATCATTGATGATTCCTTTGTTGCCTGCGACTTGATCAATCTTGCCTTTTACAGTATCGATAGATGACGGTACGCTTTGGAATAATTTGGATGCGTTTGGCACCAAGATAGCTATTGTAGCTATTATGATTCCGATAATGATCAGTTTTCCTATCAAACAATACTTTTCTTGGGGTTTTCATAAAAAAGTGTAAATGTACACTAGTTGAGCAAGTGTAGTAAATTTATCCAGTTATTCTGTCATCTCAGGAGCCAGCCAGTCCACTACCTTGTCAAGGTCCTTGGAATGAAGTATCACCTTGATTGGACCCATAGCAGATTCTTCTGCCTCTTCGCATATTGCAATGACATCCACAAAGGCTGCCTGCTTGTTGAGGTAAAACCAGGTAGTATCCCCTTTGGTATTAAATCGCATCTGTCTTCGGTAGATTCTACCGGTTCGATGCTTCTTGATCGTCTCCTGAATTTTTGCAAGTGAGCCCAACTGGTTTGAGGTTGCTTTGATACTCCCTTCTTTGTACTGGTAATCTGTTTCCAGTATGACATGAGACACTGCAAGCCTGACCTTGTCTGGATCTTCGGATGGATTCACTGCAGCATAGACTTCGATCTTGCAGACAACATTTGGAATCTTCAATTCATCCAACCTTTGATTACTCGATATGCAGTATCAACAAGTTCTTGAATTGTCATGTTGTTATTTGAGATTGTTTCATCTGCAAGTGCAATCGATTCGCTCATGCCTACCCCAATTTCTCTTGAATCCCTTTTTGTAAAATCTTCACGGTCAGATGGAGCGTCAGATCTTCCTCTCTCTGTTAGAAACTTGTATCTTGTATCACCAGATGCATGGATTGCAAGAACTTTGACAGTGCCAATTTTTTTCAAGACATTTACCTCTGCAAGCGATCTCACCCCATCTACAAGTATAACATCAGACTTGGAATTTTGGATTCCATCTTTTATGAGCTCAGCCACTGCACCTGGGCCATTTTTTTCTCGCAGCTCAATCATGAGCTTGCCAAGATTGGCCCCAGTCGGATCTATCTTTCTCATAGTAGCTTCTGCCCTTACAGCATCGCCCATTGTAATTTTATCAAAGCCTTTTGATTTTAGACCCTCGGCTATTGTGGTTTTTCCAGCTCCGGGCATTCCTGTAAGACATATGATTAGTTTCACACTCACAAATTTTATCCTCCAGTCTATGAAGCTACCGGAAATTATTATAGATGCCACAACTGAGTTCCACTAATGCGTGCCTTTGTTGC
>JAGWGC010000152.1 GCA_028867615.1 Nitrososphaerota archaeon
TGAGTTACAGCTATTTCCCAAAAAAAGACAAGAACATTGATTGCGATTAAAGAATAAGTTATGTAAGGTCTATATCCTACAGGCTTTGGATTTTCATCCCTAATAGGTAACATGTGTTGATAAATTCACTTCAATTTCTATAATAGCATTCTGTGAATTAGACTACAATTATTCCAATTTGGATTAGGTATTGAATTCCTGATGCAAAAGTTTGGTCATCAATTTGACCATCTGCCCATAACCCGGCATTATTTTTGACCCATGGAGGTACAGCAATACCAGAGGTTGTTTGACCAGAGGTAGTTGGGGGAAGTTGAATTATTCCTTGCTTTATGAGATACTGGATTCCTGATACAAAGACAGAGTCATCAATTTGTCCCTGTTTCCACAATTTTGCATTATTTTTTATCCATGGAGGAATTACAATTCCCTGTCCAGTTTGAGTAGACTGGTTAGTCGATTGAGTACTAGATTGGTTGGTTGACTGGGTCAATGAATCATCTTCCGTTACGGTAGAAGGTATCACAACATTTCCTCTAGCCATACCAATTCTTGTCATATCAGGAACACCGTTGGTAACTATTGATTTCACATGTATGATTATACTATATATGCCGTTACCAGGCAAGTTTACTGTTTGGGTATCAGCTCCATTCTGTGCAACAGCGTCATTCTTTGACCAAAGTATATTTTGATCTTTGTCAAGTAATTGAACATCATAATGTACATCACCTGCTACTTGTTGTTCTGTAAATGAATCATAGAAGCTAATATTCAGGTTATTTTGCGAGTCTGCTGATAGGCTCGTAGGATTCCAACCAAGCTTTATGTGCCAACCCCCAAAGTCTGTCAACAACGAAGCAGACGATTTTACGTTTGGCGCTTCTGGTGCTACCTTAAATTCGATGTTGCTAGTTCCACTTGGAATAGTTTTTGACATGTTTATCAGATCAAATTTGTTAAGGAATAGATGTACTATCATGTAATCTCCAATCGTGTATGGATCAACAATTATTCTGCTTCCAGTAAGACCAAACCCTTCAGCACTTGCAGCATATGTCGGCGTATCAGAAAAGGCAGCAAGTGACTTTGGAACTCTCAGTTCTTCATGTATGAATATGGGCCTATCTTGGAATCTACTTACATCCCAATCAAATGGCATACTCCATGAAAATTGTTTTGTTGATTCATCAAAATTAAAATTCGATGTCTTGTCATAGTATGAAATTAGTGTAGTATTATACGAATTATTTTGGTATGTGACATTTTGTGTGGAGACATCTCCAACACTGAGATAGGAATCAAATTTTGGCGGATTTGATGCGTCAACAAGGGTGTTAGCATAATCAAGGGCTAGAATTTCCATATGAAAATGATAAAGCCCACCCTCTGTCAATATTGGTGCTATAACATTTACTTTATCATCTTGTGATGTCCATCCACCCAATACCGGGTCATGATCGCCTTGTACTGTCCAGTGACCAACCTGACCCCCAGGTTCTAATTTTATTGTAAGATATCCCGAGTGAGTGTAAAACAAGTCATTCATCAATAGTTGATCCCCCTTTGTTGCGTTGATAAAAAATGAAACATTGTTTATTGTGGTATTGGTATTTGCATCAAAAAATCTAAATTGTATATACTTGTCACCGGAATTATCAGAGGTTATGACAGGAGGGTTGACTTTGATGAAAAGTGTAATGACCCTGTTTCCAATGTTTGCCTGTACATTTTCTTGAGTAAAACCATCTCCATATGCT
>JAGWGC010000153.1 GCA_028867615.1 Nitrososphaerota archaeon
TAGATTAATCCCAATTGTTGGGCAAAGCTCTTACAAGATACTATCTTATTATCTGTATTATCATCAATCTTCCAAACTGGCCCACCAAACTTCATTGTATATGGTTGAGGCTTGCTACTGAATACTAGGCTTGCATCATTATCTGAAAGTATTCCACCACAATAGATTCTCATCTGTAGTATTCTGCCTGAGAAAAAGTGTGTTGTATGAGAAGCTGGAACATTACCAATTACTAGTGATGGAGTATTATTCTGAAAACTTGATGATGAATTTGTAGTTGAGCCATCTTGAACTCCATCAACATATAATTTGATGTCGCTTACTCCATTTCTTACAATTCGAGCAAAATGCCACTTGCTGTCATTAACTACTGTAGAACCTGTTATATTTGTAAGTACAGAACTATTGTACATATCAACTGTAATCACTCCTGAAGCTCCAGTGGAAACATAAATGGAAATTCCTGTAGTTCCGCCGTTTAACTTGTCTAATATTACTTTGGGATTAGAGCTAGTACTATCACATGTGAACCAAAACATAATATCAAATTGGCCTGAAAAGTCCATTATCTGGCCATTCAATCCATCCGCTCTTGATGTTGGATCTGTTATTGTGATGTGATCTCCATCAGCGGTGAATTTTCTATATACTGTATTGTAGAATCTAATATTGCTATAAACATCAGTATCGTAAAGCCCTACTGCCTCATTTGTGCTTGTTCCATCTAAAGCAAATCCTGACTCATCTAATATGTTATAGTGAAAATTCCATAATGCTCTAAGATATGATGTATCAACGATATCTTGAACATAAAGTACTCCATTTCCAATATCTACGGAAGTTTGTGCCGGAAAAGTAAATGAGGCTGTATCTACTGCCCTCTCACTATCTTTTTGAACTGAGGCATTTATTGTAGTCCCGACAATTTTTCTAGTGTTTATTGTTCCATCTGACTTGTATGTTTCAATGATTGAACGAATATTTGATGGTCTTAAACCTGTACTATTAGGACTAAGTTCAAATTTTATTTGAATAGAATCATCAAACGTAATATTATCTGAAACTGATTGATTTACATTGACCATTATGGAGCAACTCTTGATATTTCATTTGATGGTATTCCAACTCCACCACTACTAAGTGCTGTTATTATATAATAATAAAATGTTCCAGTAGTACAAGTATTATCACTATATGACGTAACTATTCCTAATGTTGCAATTGGAGCATAGAATCCATTCCATACTTTTCTATATACTTTATATCCAGTAAGTCCTCCGGCTGAATCAATTGGATCTTTCCATGAAAGATTTATTGTATGACTTCCACCAGCTCCGGCAGTTGAAGCAAAATTCTGAGGAGATGATGGGGTATTTGCTTCATAAAGTGAAACTACATTTCCTACCATAAAATCTAATGTTGCATCAAATGATACTTGAGAATCACCTGACATTATAATTGAAAATTTTGTTATTGTTCCAGATTCAGTATAATATGAAGAGCTTCCAGTAACTGGATCAGTTGGTTGTCCAGCGGCAGAAAATATAGGTTGATAATATGAAGATGAAGGACTTCCATCTCCGCCATTGACGATTGTTATATTTCCTAACTTTACTGAATCTGCTACTGTTAGTCTATATCCATCCGTAATTAATTTTGGAATTATATATGTCTTGAAAAATAACACTTGATCAAATGGTAATAATGGTTGAGCTGAAGTATTAGCCGCGGCTATTGCAA
>JAGWGC010000154.1 GCA_028867615.1 Nitrososphaerota archaeon
ATTTGTCACAGTACCGTCCTTGTGTACGTCTGATATGACTACACTCAAAACATTTCCAGGATTCCATCTGAGTTCAACATGAATGGGATCTCCCTTCCAAGCCGGGTTGAGTTTCTCACTGAGCCTTCTGCTTGCAGTGTGTAATAATTTTATCAATCTTGATGGGCTGCTTCTAACCTCTTCTAGCTTCTGGGCATCAAGCTCTGCTAAATAAAATAAATTATTTACAGTCTCTGCCTTGTCAAACTCTTCAACATATTCTAATCCCTTTGATCTAATCCCTTTTGTCTCCCTGACAAATTCCTCAAGATCAATATTTCCAAGTATTTTTTTGTAGTCTGAAAAGTAGACAAATCTTGGATGTAGCTTATCCTCTATGAAATTATCTAGGGCAGAACGTTCGTTTGTTCCTATTAACATGTTGTCAAACGTGGTTTCCAAATCTTGGTAGATGTCTTTCCATTCTGAAATCACCTGGGGTTCCTGTGATGCAATCAGGTAAATGTTATTGTTAAATTCGGCCATCATGTCCATAAAGACTTCTCGGGTTCGTGGTGGTGGGGCATTTAGAAACTTGGTATCAACTCTGATTCGTATTGGGTTTGGCATGGCTGCTACAAAAGACTTGATTCTCTCTACAAAATTTTCCCAAGAGTTGAGTCTTTTACTTGCCTCGCCGCTGATTTTTACATCACCAAAATCATATTGTACTCTAGCATGTTTATTCGTCCTATAGATCTTCATCTTTCTTATGTCCTGAAGGTTTGGAAATTTCTCTCGAATTAATGCGGTCTCTTTCTCACTTAGTACAAACTCTCCCTCTGCCAGTCTTATCTCTGACTTGAGTTCCTCATTCATTTCATCACACAAATCTAATTCAGAAAGTTTTGTATCTTTGTTAAGTAACGTAAGAGCTTCTAAAATTGTAGTTTTGCCACTTTCATTTCTTCCAACAAATGCTGCAAGATCCCCAACTTTGATTTCCCCTGAATCATGAATGCAACGATAGCCTTGAACTCTAAATTTTCTAAGTCGCATCTAGCGGCTATTGTCTTGGCTGTGATTTAACTTATTCGTCAAATTTGTTACTTGAATCTTTTTCGACCAAATAGATATATGGGAACTAGAGCGGTTATATCATAATTGGCAGTAAAAAAAATTGCTTATCTTGTTTTTGTCTTTCCTATAATCGCATCATTGATTTTTGGGGGATATGTATTGTCTGATGTTTTGGGACAGCCTGATAGGCAATTAAATATGTGGCAATTTAAATTTCCATCAAACATTGGACAGCAACAAGGTGATAAACAAATCCGACTGTTAAATCTTGTAAGTAACTATACCGTATCAACACCATTGAATTTTAAAGTGATGGTGAATGACACTTCATTTGATTGCGGTGACTTGTACATGACGATATACGATCCAAATACGTCTCCAAAACAGGTAATTGTTCAGCACGCTTATTTTACACAATGCTTTGCACAAACCAACTCATCTCTGCCAATTCAGGATACATTTTCTTCTGTGATTGACAAACCTGGTATATATCAAATCATGGCAGAAATGAAAGACAAGACCAACCAAAACAGCATTAGTGTAATGGCTAACATTAGGGTACAATAAGAAAATTATATGTTATTATATTGCACGAGTGCCAGTAATACTGGAGTAATGTTGTAATTTAGTGATTAATATGGCTAAAAAAGAAAAAAAACTAATCAAAAAGGCT
>JAGWGC010000155.1 GCA_028867615.1 Nitrososphaerota archaeon
CAACAACAACTACAGATGATCCTAATGCGGCGGCATATTAGATATGAGTACTGAAGATAATCATATAAAATCTCAATTAGGTCAATATGATCCAAATGTGGCTCATCCAGATAATCAATCAAATAATATTTGTTCTGAACTTAAAAAGATATTAGATAAAGAAATTAAAGAAGGAAGTGAAGCGGAATTAAAATTACGACAAGAAATTAACAAACATCTTTCAGAATGTAAACTCTATAGCTGTTATCTTGAAAGAGTAGAACGAATAAACAAAGGTTTATATTAAGAACCGAAAGCCTTAATAACTCCTTAATATAAACGTATTGACATGGAGAAACAAACTTTCACAGCAATGGTTGAAGGTAAGGAAACACAAATTACAATTGATGTAGATCCTTCATGGGGTAAAGTTCAAGCTCTTACACAATCAATTCTAGTTCCAGATGGCAGAGGCGGGCAGAGAATTGATATGAATATGTTCTATAATAAAGTGTTGGAACTTGCGGTAACAGATGGATTGGATGTAACGAACAAGGCCAAAATGCTTCAATTATCAGCAAAGGAAATGACTTTCATTTTGGGTGAAATTATCTCAAGACTCCCTTTAGAGAAATACTCTCAGAACCTGAAGATAGACAATTTGATCCCACAACTTTAAAGATAAAAGAAACCTACGCTACAGCGGCTTTATTGTTTGGATGGGATAAAGATAAGGTAGATGAACAACCGGCTAGATATCTATTGGATACAATATTTATAAGTGTTCAGATGATTCAAAATGTGATCGGAGTTGCCTTTAAGAAATGACTGAAACATATATGTTAAAGTTAGCTATAGACGATACTGCGCTCAAGGCATTAGAACAAAGACTATCTAAATTGCTTGGAGTTTCTTCAAGTGGATCACCTGGCGGTGGGGGACAGAATTCCAATGTTGCTCAAAATCTGATCAAACTAACGGCAATTGCAACTGGAGTAGGAAGTGTAGTAATGTTGGTTAAGAAAATTGCAGATGCCACAGTTGCTTCTTCTCCAATGCTCAAGGCAATGCTCAAACTTATGGATAATTCTATTTCCTTAATTCTCAGGCCAATTGGAGATTTCTTTGGATTCATTATGAGGCCAATAATGTTGCTTATTTTACAATATGTTGTATTACCATTCTATAGGACATTCTATCCCCTTGCTAAACAATACGGAACAATAATTGGAGATTTCTTTGCAAAAGATTTAAGAACTATAATGAATTGGTTTTCCCAAAATCCATTGCTTGCTACTATACTAACAGCTACTCTTGCAGGGCTTGGACTTGCTGGATTATTTGCTGGAGTAAATACAGCTATTGGTATTGCTTCAAATAATATAGTAGCCGCAATAAAATCAGTTGCATGTCCATGTGATTCAGGAAAAGGCGGCGGTGGATCAACTTCAAGTCCTCCTCCAATTTATATTCCTCCAAATTCTCCTCCAGGAAATTCATCATCACCAACTAAACCACAAAAACAAACTAATCCATTTGATCCAAATACAGGCATATTAGCTACAGGTACTACTTCTACTGTTAGTACAAAAACATCAAATACACCAATTCCTAATTTGGGGGCTTCATCAAATACATCAGCATATCAATACCTGAGAAATTTAGCAACCGCTCCTCCAGTTAGAAATACATCAAATAATCCAGATAAC
>JAGWGC010000156.1 GCA_028867615.1 Nitrososphaerota archaeon
AACAACAAGTAATAGATAGAGTTCTGCAAGTGATAGGATTGAAGAACCAATATCCTGACATTACATTTAGCCATTTTCTCATTCATGCTCGTGCAGACCACTGGTTTGCAAATGTGGAATTTATGATACCTCACATAATGAATGGTTATGGTAATTGCGGTTGGTACACTTCAGCAGATGTAGATCTAAATAATCTTCAGGTCTCTCCAAATGATGTTCCTATAGGGCATCATACCTGTTGATCTTTAGAATTGAAAACTCCACATCTTGCGATAATTCTATTTTAAACCACAAAAAGCATACTTTAAAAAGTCTTTATGGTAAATCTAACAATTTTGTATTTCTTAGAAGAATGTTATTGTGGGAATCTACGCCAGTTTTTTAAAGTTTGAATATTGAAGAATAATGTATTTTGAAAACTCTTTTTCTCTCGATTATAATTGCGAGCATAGTAGTTGCAACAATAGCGTCAATTACCTTATTTTTTAATCCCGGTAGTCAAAGCCCATGCAAATTCTGCCCTGCACAGACTACTCCAAATCAACAATTACAGATAAGAGATGTCACAACGTCACCAGATAGACTAACTGTCGGTCAAACCTTCCTCCTATACGCAGATGTGTACAACCCTAATCCATATTCTATTTACATAAATTCTGGATGTGTTTCTCCACTCTCTGTGGTCTTTGATGAACATGTAGAAGTAACAAATACTGCACTAGTATCGTGTTTTGCAATAACTAAACAGGAGATATCATCCCGTCAAGAAGCAAGAATTGTCGGTCCAAGTATGGGGATTCTGTATAATGCAACCTCGGTAGGAACAACAAAGGCAACAATCACAGTTAAGTATGAAGACCACGGCATGACACAGAATGTGAACGTTTCAAAACAATTCACAATAGATTATCCTGCTCCTCTTCTGTCATCATTATCTAAGGAACTGCAAGGCGTTTGCATTGGGGGACCGGGTACATGCCCTCATTAAAACAGAATTTTTTCTACCTACATCTTTCATTAGTTCGATTTTAAACCACAAAAAGCATACTTTAAAAAGTCTTTATTGTGTAACGGTCAAGTTTACCAAACAATTTCTGACAAGTGCTTATACTCTATCTTAAAATGCAACGAATCTTTGATATCTTTATGAATAAAGATGGCAACAAGATTGCCTTACTGATATCCATATCTAGTATCATCATTGTTATCGGTTATGTCCTTTCTACTGTCACATCTACTACACCAGTACATGATGCTTCTTCATATGTAGGAGTAAAACGAGACATTTTCTTATTCACTTCAGAAATGGCAGAATTTAATGAAACCAAAATGGGTATGCCAAAAGATACTTTCACCCCTGACACAATATCTGTATACAAAGGTGATACATTACTAATTCATTTTTTCAACACTGAGGCTGAAGGAGGTGATACACACTCATTTACAATTTATAGCAAGCCGTATAATGTTAACGTAGTACTGAACCCAGGTCAGAATAAAACAATTACCATTAATGCCAATGCCACTGGAATATATCGTTACATATGTACATTTCATCCTCCGACCATGACAGGAAACTTGGTTGTTCTGGAACCGCCTACCAAGTAGATATTTGATACTTGGTTCATAATTTAACTAGAACTAACCCGAGTTTAAGCCCTAAAAAGTATGGTTTAAG
>JAGWGC010000157.1 GCA_028867615.1 Nitrososphaerota archaeon
GGACCTGGTACGCCTGTGCCATGTCCGTTCCCTTTGCAATGTACCATCCATCCCTTCCGAACTTGTTCTTCCAGTCTACGAACTGGCTGTCTGTCTCGCTTGGGTCAACAAAAACAATTAGCACATTAAACTCCTTGCCTGTCTGGTCGTAGTATTTTGCAAGGTTCTGCGCACCAATCTGGCACGGAGTGCAGTATGTTGCTGTGAAGAAGATGAACAGAGGCTTTCCTGCAAAGGTCTGTTTTGTTATCTGTCCTTTCTGCGGGTCTGTGAGAGAAAAGTCGGGAGCTGAGTTACCTACCCGAAGTCCTTCTGCGGTTGTAGACTGCGGAGCAGTTGTCAATCCGCTAGTTGTAGTGGGTGTTGGGTTAGAGTTGTTAGTTACAAAAAATGCAATAGCAGATATGGCGACAGCTGCTGCAATTCCAGCTGCAAGATATTTTGATTTAGAGTTTTGTCTAATTTTTTCCATCTAGCAGCATTCCTTGGACTTCTTTCCTGTTCCCATCGAATCATGTTGTTTTGTTTTTGAGCGGTTAAACCATGCCGCACCACCAATTACACCGCCAGCTATTCCACATGTTGTTAAACAAAGTAATAGGGGAGAAACAGCAAGCAATGAAAGTCCTACCACAGGACTAATCGCAAGGGAAACATATGCAGCAAGAGATGCAATTGCTACAAGGAGTATTATTTTGTTTCTAGTCTTCATTATATCATCACTCCACACAGCAGCTTAGCTGCTTTACGTTCTTTCTGAACGAGGTAGCAACGAGTTTGATTGACTCGCTCATTGTAGGAAATACGTGGACAGTATCGATTATGTCGTCTACTGTCAGTTTGTGTTTTACAGCAAGAACAGCCTCGTGAATTATGTCCGCCGCAAGATCTGACAGAATGTGAACTCCTATTATTCTATTGGTCTGCGGTTCTACTACCATCTTGATCAGTCCCTTAGTCTTGTTCACTACAAGTGCTTTTGGAACGTCTGCCATCAAAAGTGTCTTGCAGCTACACTTTCCGTATCTTTCCACGGCTTCTTTTTCAGTAATTCCAACGCTGGCCACCTGGGGGGAGGTAAAAACTGCGTGTGGCACAGCGCTGAAATCCATCTTTTTGTTTGTACCAAAAAGAGCGTTAGATGCTGCAATGGAGCCTTCCTTTGCAGCGACCGTTTCAAGCATAGGTTCTCCTATGATGTCTCCTGCAGCAAAGATATTTGGAATGTTAGTTCTCATCTCGTCATCTACCACGATGGCACCTGATTCTGAGGTCAATATTCCTGCATTCTCAAGAGCAAGATCAGCAGTGTTAGGCCTTCTGCCCGTGGCCATCAGGAGTTTTTTGGCCCTGAACTCCAACCCTGAAGCCAAAACTACTTTTTCTTCATCATCATTTCCGACGCTTTGTATCTTGACTCCTGTGTGAATTTCTATTCCTTCTTCCTCAAGGTATGATCTAATGGAGTCCGATATCTCAGGCTCTTCTTCCGGTATTATCCTGTCACTTCGCTGCAATAGCGTGACCTTTGTTCCAAGGCGTGAGTACATCTGCGCAAACTCTAGCCCTAGTACTCTTCCTCCTATAATTATCATGGAATCAGGTTTTTCCTCCA
>JAGWGC010000158.1 GCA_028867615.1 Nitrososphaerota archaeon
AATGCACTTTATGCCCAAGTCCAAACAAACTATGACAATGATACCATCACTCTAGTACGCGGTCATGGCTATCCAGATTCAGCAATTAGAAACGGGTTTGACTGGAAGTATGACAATTCAAGATACGAGTATGACATTGACTGCAACAACTGGAATATTTACAGGTCGGGAAACTATTCGATGCTAAACTGCTATCCAGAGTTTGCCATTTTGCATAACGCCCAACTAATACACATGATACAGGACAAAAATCCTGCTTATTTGTATGATGATCTAGATGCTTGGTCAAAACACCCCAATAACTCAAATGCCATAGCAAAATTGCTGTACAATTATGGTGTCCATGGAACACACATACCGCACTGGGTCCGCATCGGCGCAGTTTTAGTCATAAATGGTGAAATTTCACAGACTGATTTTTCTACCATGATAAAATACCTGTATCTCCAAAACCTGCTTGATCGCAATTAAGTTTTTATTAAAAATAAAAAGCAAGCGTAGATCACTGACAATCTACAAAACGCTTAAATAGAAAATTAAATCCACGTCAAAATAGCAAATGAAGAAAGTCATTGCTGTTTCAATTATTGCATTAATCGCACTAGTGGTTGTTCCACAAATTCACTTTGCAAACGCCCAGCTAGGTACGGACAAGTCTGCAAAGCAATACATCAACCTAAGGGCTGAGGTGTGGAACGAGTTCTTTAGAATGACAACTGCAGCCTTTACGGTCGGTGCTGTGGTGTCAGGCACATTGATCTGGCTTGTCTGGAGATTTCGTGAATCACATCCAAAGAACAAGAATCCCACCAGATGGGAAAAGTTGGATGATCCAACAGCCGGTAATTATGAAAAGGAGGGCCATTAGAGATGGGTCATGATACAGCAGAATGGGTATTTGTTGGCGTAGTAATTGCAATTCTAGTTTATGTCGGTGTTGATTCTTGGGTTGTGCAAAAAGAAGTAGAGGAGGTTCCTGCAGATGCTGAAACAATCAAGGTTACAGCCCAGCAGTGGTTCTGGAGCTTTGAGCATGCTGATGGAACAAAGGAGATAAGCACATTGCACCTAAAGAAGGGACACGCGTATAATTTTGAGATCTATTCAAAAGATGTAATGCACTCTTTTAACATTCCTGACTGGGTGGTCTTTGAAGATGCAGTACCTGGTCATGTAAACCACGCATGGTTTGCACCAGATCAAACAGGAGAATTCCCAATCCAGTGCAGGGAATATTGTGGCTTGCTGCATTACAACATGAGGGGTTCATTAATAGTGGAGGATGATAAATCTTGAAAATTATCAAAAACGTTTTATTTACTCAAATATCAAATGAGATAGGGGAATTCGCATGGTACTAGAACTAAAGAAGCCACGTCCAGTCTGGCAAATAATGTTCTCAACACACCACACTGATGTGGGTCTGTTGTATACAATTACAGGTCTTGCATTCTTGTTTATGGCAGGAGTCTTGGCAATGATGATAAGAACGCACTTGTTCTTCCCAGGTCAAAACGTCCTAATCTCTGATTCTGTAACATTTAACAGAATATTTACAGTTCACGGCCTTACAATGTTAT
>JAGWGC010000159.1 GCA_028867615.1 Nitrososphaerota archaeon
AAATTACATTGTAATATCATACAGTATAGACCCTAATTTCCGAATCGGAAATTAATATTAGTAACACATACCAATGTAAAATCATGCTTGATGAGATAGACAAAGTAATACTCTTGCATCTAGGAAGAAATGCGAGAATTTCCTCACAAGATATAGCCAGTACACTTCAAGGCATTGGCTTTACAATTACCGACAGAGCAGTACGACAAAGACTTGTAAGGCTTGAGAAAAACAAATCTATTCTAGGATATTCTGTTATTTTGAATCCAAATCTAGTATCAGAAAAAGTCAACAGGACAATACTTGTTAAATTTAAATTTTCAAAAAATAGTTCAGACGGAATTGACAGGTTGACAAGATATCTAAACGAGTCTCCCTTTTGCATCTATTCAGCAAGATTGAGCGGAGATTTTGACTGGATTTGTCATTTTGTTTTCTCATCAATAGAACAATACGATCTTGAAACAAACAATTTTCTAAACAGATTTGCAGATGTGATATCTGATGTTCGCTCCTATGAATCAAAAGCTACAAAATCTTCGCCTTATGTCCTATTTGATGAACATACAACTAATGAAAAAAAGCTTCAGGTGTATACCATATTGAATTCTATCAAAAAGCATGACAGTCTAAATGATCGACTTCAGTCCATAGTAGAGAGTCTTGTAAGATATTTTAATGCCAAGTTTGCACGAATCTGGTTTTATGACAAGAAATCAAAAATACTGATTCTAAAATACAGTGCAGGCAAGTACAAGAACATAAATGGTGAGTTTTCCAGAGTATCTCAAAATTCTTTAAAAATTGGCTCCATTGCCAAGACAAAGAAACCCGTAGTTTCAAATGATGTGGTACATGATCCCAGAATAAAATATCACGAATGGGCAAAAAAAGAGAAGCTCAAGTCTTTTGCAGGATATCCGATACTATACAAGGGCGAAGTCGCAGCTGTTTTAGCTATTTTCAGTGTGAAATCCCTCTCACCGAGCGATTTTGAGATTCTAGGAATATTCTCAGACCAGCTCTCAAAGGAGCTTTCAGGTTTTTTTGAAACAAAGGACTTTCTTCTCATTTGAGGAAAAAACTAACAGTCATTTCGGTCGTTTTACCAAATCCAGTGTGGCCATTTCAATTTATTAAATCAATTTTGGCAAGGCAACCTGTGGAATCTGAACTTGTAGAGATAACAGAAGGAAGTACAAAACTTTTGGTGCCAAGGGAATCGCTGTCAGAAAAAACTCCTCCAAAGGAACCTGCATTTTTCAACCCAAGGGCAAGAATTAGTAGAGATTTTTCAATAATAGCATATTCTGCATTTCTTAAAAACTTCAAGGGCCCAAAGATCTTTTTAGATTCACTCGCTGGAATTGGAGCAAGAAGCATCAGAGTTGCAAATGAAATAAAATCAGTAGAAAAAGTAATAGTAAATGATGTCAACCAGCAAGCCTTGGAGATTGGAAAAAACATTGCAAAATTAAACCAAGTTACAAAATGTGATTTTTCAGAAAACGAGGCCTGTAGGTTTTTGAGTCTTCACTCAACAAGAGATGGACGCGGTG
>JAGWGC010000015.1:0-7899 GCA_028867615.1 Nitrososphaerota archaeon
CGGAATTGAATATTTTATCACATGGCATACACTTGGAGATACTAAGAACGGAATTGATTGCAAATATCCTGACATAATCAAGTATAGCTTACGACATCATTTTGGTGAGTTGTAAACTGAAAACTTTCCATTCTTCCACAATTATTATTTTTGTTATCATTGTATTGGCATTTTCATTCCACGAATCTTTTGCTCATGGAGTAAATACTATGGGAAATCCTGTAATTTTATCACCGTTAAAACAATTCAAGTCAGGTGTTACAGCAAATGATGTCATCTGTAGACCTGACATGCAACTATTGATTCAAAATCAAGAAAACTTTCCAATATGTGTAAAATTAGACTCTGTTTCCAATTTGTTGCATCGGAACTGGTCTTATCCTACCAATTGTGAGTATGTTCATGGTTCTTTTACCGCAGGAGTAGAGGATCTTATCATGATTGAAAAAAATGCAAGCAATCAATTTTCTGGCAAGTCATATTTTCCAGAAAACAGTACAGTTGTAATTGGTTGGAATAACACAATATCTTGGATAAACCAAGATGATACTCCCAGCAGTGTAACAAGTGACTGGAATCTTTTTGATTCTGGTCCAATTCTCTCCGGTGCCGATTGGAAATACGATTTTGAATGCGCTGGAAATTATGGATACCACAGTGAACCGCATCCATGGATGAAAGGATGGATTAGAGTATTACCTCCGGGTTAATGATGAAAATGAAAACTGTACATCTCTCAATAATTATTGGAATAGGAATAGTGATTGTGGCTTCGTCTTTCATCTTCTTGAGTTATCTATCGACGTCAAATACACAACCAGTAAATCATAGCTCTAGTACATTACAAACAAACCAGACAACAAATACAAAAAATAGCAATCCATTACCTAAAGGTGCTCAAGTTGATCTTACGAATATTTCAGTGTGGACATGTGGGGGTGGTAGAAAAATAGCTACTTTTGTTGATACCGGCGGATTTATCAACATTACAAAGGCAAATGAACCAGAGAAGGGCTTACCAGTGGATTGGAAGGATTTCTTTGACTTTGTTTTAAAGCCAAATTCTACAGGTTACATCAACATGTCTTTTGAATTTATTGGGGAAGGTTATGATATTGGTAATACTTCATTCAACGGTACAATACAATCGGTACTTGGTAGTACCATTACAGTTTCAGATCTTTTCAACAAAACTGCAATATACACACTAGATGAACCATATTCTTCTCCCCACATGGAAAATCTAGACGGCATTAGCATATTTGCAACCAATATTGATAATGTCACAAATCATACTTTGAGATTGACATATGTTATCAAAATAGATCCTTCTGCAAAGGAAGGGACATACGGATTGGGTATTCCATATACGTGCCCTATTGAACTCTTGACAGTTGGTGACAAGCCGTACACAGGTCCCATACCTTGGCATCGTGGCATATACTAGTAAAAATGAAAACTCTACATCTTTCAATAATTGCAATTTTGATAATTGGCATATTTGTAACTATGTGCATACCAAGTGTGTTTGCTGAAAATAATACTTTGAAGCTAGGACCGCCAGCAAGCAATATGTCCATACAACAAGTGAACGCGGGAGAAAACATGTCAAGATCTACTATTCACGGAGTGTATCCTCCGGTTAATGTAACAAAATTCATGTCAATTGCAGAAAATAGCACGACATTTAAGGAACAAATCAATGGATATGCGCATTATTCTTTAGCCACCGTTATACTAAAACCAGAATCACAAAACACCAGTAATCCAACAATAGAATACAATTTGGTCTATTCTCTTTACAAGGATCCCAACAACTATTGTTCTTATGATAAAGTGTTAGTCATAACTCTAGATGTACAACTACAGATTACGAATACTATGGAATATTCTCCTTATGGTGTACCAGCAGGTTATCCACTACCTCCAATATCTTGCCCAATGAACTTTGTACCGAGCACGATAGATTACAACAAATTAGTTGGAACTATACCATGGAGCCCACCTCTAGAACAGCTAAACTATGGCATATCTGCAGAAAATATACAATGCAGTAACGGTTTGATTCTTGTATTAAAATCAGAAGATGGATCTCCAGCTTGTGTAAAACCTGATACTGCTCAAAAATTGATTGAGAGAGGATGGGCAAAGATAACTGTTACAAAGGCAACTTTTGATGTTATACAATCAAACACGACACAAACAAATGCGATGGCAAACTTGGGTAATGATACAGGAATAACTACTATAGGTAATCAGGCATATTATTTTGAGACACCAAATTATTCTCATGATGCTTACTTTAAATCACCACAAATTTCATTTCATGATGTAATCTTTACCTTGTTTCCAAGTGGATTTAGAGGAGGACTTCCCGCAATTCATTGTGGTCTACAAGGATCTGGATTGGGAGCGTATTACTGGGTTGACTCCAAGTTTTCAGATAATACTCATGAATTGTTGCATTTGTTTGCATACTCTCCATCAGTCTGTAACTTACCAATGCCATCTATGTTTAGCGATCATGCAAATCCACAAGCAGGTTTGATATTCTATGATGGAAAAATGAAATTACTAGTAAGTGTGGAAAATAAATAAAAACGCAATAATTCTACTATTTTAAACCCCAAAAAACATATTTTAAAAAGTCTTTATGATTTTTTACTCGAAAACCTGTTTAGACCACCGTATCACAGTTGACTAAAAAACATTAGGAACTTTAATGCGTGAGTTTAAGAGAGTTTAAAACGGCATTAAACTTTTGTCAAAATGTAAGAAAATATTAAAACAAAAATGAAAACTCTACTTAATGTGTATTTTTACTAGCTAAATAGTTTGCTCAGTTTGTAAATGCATCCTCGAAAGCCTTGATGCATTCTCTTATGTGCATCTTCTTTGGAGGATTCTTGAATGCATATGCGGAAATAATGTCGGTCTTTACAAAGTCCTTGTTTGACATTATTTTCATTGCAGCCCTTATGGAATCAACTATGACATTGCAGCCGTTTGTACTGTCGTTTGTTCGAAGTGATAGGTCTAGCTCAACTGGAGAGCCAAGAAATCCTTTTGCCTCCATCCAATAGTAACTTACCCTGGAATCTCCAAGCTGCTCTGCATATTCTGTAGTTCCAGCAGTGGACATGAAAGGAACCGGTGATTCGATTGCAATCGACTCTGTTTTGATCAACCTTTTTCTTTCTCTTGTCTCTTCTGCCATAGTATTCTGTGTGTCCTGGTTGCCACCCACATCAAGCTGGTATGCTTTTTTCAAGTAAATTCCTCTACTTGCCATGAAATCTATCATACCTCTATGAAATGCAGTGCCGCCAAACTGACTCATGAGATCGTCACCAAGTATGACCAGTCCTTTTGATTCGAATTCTTTTCTTGTCTGGTCGGTGCAAGTCTTGGCAGCAGTTGCATTGAAAAAAGAACATCCCGCATCAAGTGCAGCTCTGGCATATTTTACACTGCTTTTTTCCATTCCAGACGATATGATGTTTACAAGAAAATCTGGTTTTGCTTTTTTAAGAGCGTTGACAAATTCATCATAACTCGCTGATCTTATCTGACCATTTTTTGAAATATGCGGAGGCGTTACATCTTCGGTAATACCTGGCTGAACTGTAATGTCTCCAAAGTCTGACTTGGTTTTTACCAGACTTGAAACGTTTTTTCCAACCTTTGATGCATCTATATCGTACGCTGCAACAATTGTAAAATCGTTTAATGATATTCCTCCCACTTTTGGATGCCACAAGCCTTCGGTTGAATTTTTGTAAAACTCTAAACCTCTTACTAGAGTGCTGGATACATTGCCTGTTCCAACTAGAGCAATACTAATCTTATCTGCCACATTATTTTTTTCTTGCCGGTGATCATTTAACTCTTTTCTGGTTCTTCGTAGACTCGTATTTTCATTGCACAAGTTGCATACAAAATATGCAACTTTTGCCATAATTGTACTAAATCTAGCGAAAATTCCCATAATACAAAATTTATATGCTTTCTGAAGACAAGCTATCAATAATTGAGTAATACCAGCGTTAGCCAGTCAAAACCCACTAGTGCACCAATGCACAAGATAAACTGGGGAAGATTAGAAGAGGCAGAAAGATTTTCAGAACTAGTGAAACTATACCGACAAGGAAAGCTAGACCGTGACGATTTTCGAAGGTTCAGACTACAACATGGAGCCTATGGTAGCAGAATGAGTGATGATTACAGCATGATTAGACTAAAACTTCCAGCAGGTGAAGTTTACTCTGAGCAGCTAGAAAAGATTGCAGACCTGAGTGAACAGTTCTCAATAGGCAGTGCGCATGTCTCTACTAGACAAAATTTCCAACTTCACTGGGTTGCACTTGAGGATGTATCCGAGGTTCTAAGAGGGCTTGCAGAGGCAGGAATTACAACAAGGGAAGCCTGTGGAAATTCTGTTAGGAGCATAATGTGCAGTCCTCTTGCAGGTGTCTGCCCAGACGAAATCTTTGACCCGACTCCTTATGCCGTTGCAGCAACCAAGTTCCTCTTGCGCAATCCACTGTGCCAATCACTTCCAAGAAAATTCAAGATCAATTTCACGTGTTGTGAAAAACACGGCATGGCAAGAATGGTGGATATTGGATTGATTCCACAACAAGATGAAGTAAACGGCAAGTCACAGCGCGGATTTAAAATATTTCTTGGAGGAGGACTTGGCGCACAATCCTTTGTTGGCCACCAGCTAGAGCAGTTTACGTCAGAGGATCAATTGTTGTATACCATTGTTGCAGTGATTAGAATTTTTGACAGGTTAGGAAACAGGGATAATATGGCACGAGCAAGAATGCGTTATCTTGTAAATGAAATGGGATGGGAAAAATTCCAAAACTTGGTGTTAAAAGAGAGGGCAATGATAAAGATGCTCTTGTCTGTTCTGGTAAAACTTGAAATTGACAAGGTTCAGGAGCCAATGAGAAAAATATCTATCAATTCTGAAATGCCATCTGCTCCACAGGGATATTCTAGATGGGTAAAATCAAACACATTTAAACAAAAGCAACCTGGGTTTAGTTGCGTATTTCTTACACTAGAGTCAGGTGATGTGACATCGACCCAACTCCGTGCTATTGCAGAAATGGCCCGAGAGTTTACTGCAGACGGGCAAATACGAAACGGCTTTACACAAGACATGGTGTTTCGATGGGTCAGAGACGAAGACCTCCAAAGAGTTTACTCAAAGCTCTTAGAAGTTGGCCTTGCAAATCCCGGTGCACTCACAATGGCATCCGTTGTTGGCTGTTCTGGAACAACATCATGTAACTTGGCGCTGACAAACTCGCACAGATTGGCAAAAGAAGTACAGAGAAAATTTATCGAGCTAAAAATTGACGAAGATGATGATCTACGAAATTCCACAATAAAAATAAGTGGCTGTCCTAATTCTTGTGGTCAGCATGAAATCGCAACAATTGGATTCTATGGTGGAGGCGGAAGGCTTGGAAAAGATATGTACCCATTGTATACTATGTCGCTTGGTGGTAGGTCTGATGAAGACACTACGCTTGGTCACATGTGTACCAAGGTTCCAGCAAAAAGAGTAATTCCAACAATTCTGAAAATAATAGAGATATTCAAGTCTGACAAAAAACAAGGTGAGACACTTGACTTGTGGATGCGTCGAGTAATACAAGGGAATGGAGGTCCAATAATAAAATCAATTGATGACATCAAAGAGTTACTCAAGTCTGTTGTCGCAGTCCCTTTGAAAGACAAAGATTCAGACTTTTATGCAGATTACGGAAATGATGGAAGCTATCACACCAAGACAGGAAGGGGCGAATGTGCGGCTTGAGCAAAGAAAAAACCACCCGCGTTACAGTTGAAGCCGACAAACTACGTTCTGAAATTCGAGACAAGAGTGTCAAAGTTCTTGACATCCGAAAAGAAGAAGATTACAAACAAGGTCACATTCCAGATGCGATAAATCTTCCACTTGCAAACCTTCTTGCAGATGATAGTCCAGAAAAAGTTCTCCAATATGTACAGTCATTTGGAATTGGAGATGAGACTCCTGTCGTTGTATATGATGATACATTTGGTGCACTTGCATCACGAATTGCATGGACACTTGAATATATTGGCCATGAAGATGTCTCGCTTCTTGATATTACATACGGTACATGGAAAAAGCTAGGTCTTGAGGTGAACTCACAAACGCCAACTCTAGTAAAAACAAACCACTCGCTAAAGTTACAGCCACAAATTCTTGCAACCTCTGATTATCTTGTTCCTGCCAAAGAAAGGGGTGCAATCTTGGTAGATAATAGGGAACGGCTCAATTATCTGGAACAACACATACCAGGTGCGATCAACATACCATACAGAATGCTCGCATCAGGGCAAAATATACTGCGACCTAAAGAGGATCTAAGACGGATGATTCAAAATAGGAACATCCTCCCAGAATCTGAAATAATCACATATTGTGGAAGTGTAGGTACACTCTCAGGACTTGGATATTATGCACTAAAGTCACTTGGAATGCAAAATGTAAAACTCTATGTCCGCTCATTCAAAGAGTGGAAGTCTCTTGAAAAACCGATAGAACAGCAAAAGGATGCAAACTATTGGGACCTGTCTGCCGAATAAATCAGGACTGCCCGGCAGCTTCGGTACGAAGTTTTTTGGTTATCATCATTTCTATATTATCGAACAAATCAATTATTTTCTGCTTGTTTACTTGGAGATATTCGGAACCCTTGTCGGTTAGTCTTACCTTGTACAGCCTGATGTCTCGATGCTCCTCAAAAAAGTATTCGATCATCTGACTGCCTTTCTTTGATGGTTCTATGAACACATCAAGTTTTGAAATGATTTCACTGACATCACCTTTCTCAATTGATGTCTTGGCAGCATGCACAGCCTCATTTATCTCCTTGAGGTTTTGTATGACAATTGGTTGGGATTTTTTTGTAGTTCCAAAGAAAGTCTTTTTTTCAACACCAATTTTTTCAGCAAGTTCTGGAACAATTTCATACTCTTCCACTTTTTGAAGTCCAAGACTTTTCTCTGTCTTGATGAGCAATCCCTTTTCAATTAGTTTTCTTGCAGCATCTTCTACTTCCAGTTTACCCACCATTGTGGTCCAGACAATCTGCCCGACCTTGTGATATCCCTGTCTTACAGATTCCAGTACAACAACTTCGACAATTCTTCTATATCCGTCATCCGCCCTGATGTTTTCAAAGTCCTTATCCTTTACTGCTTTTTTGGCATTTTTTACATCTATCTCAATTGCACGCTTTAGCGCCTCAATTGCTTCTGGTATGTGATTTAACAGCGAATGATAACATGCTTTGTTGTACCACGACATTCCATCCATGGAATCGGAATCGATTGCCTTTTCTACACTGTCTAGTGCTTTGTCGTAATTTTTCTGTCTATAGTAAATTAGACCTTTCAAGTTCCACGCCTCCGCATTTGTCACGTCGATTTCATGGACCTTGTTGTAAGCCTCCATGGCACTTGACAGGTCATTCATGTGAAAACGGGTGTATCCTAATTTCAAAAGAGATTCAATATGAGTTGGGTCGATTCGTAATGCATCTTCGAAGGCCCTTGCTGCATCATCCATTTTCTCGTCTGCCATCAGAGAAATTCCCTTTTTGTAGAGTTTGTTTCTGTTATAGTTGGAATCTGTCAGTTTGGTATTGGAAGATTCCTCTGACTTTGTTATCTTAGTAGCAGGTTCTTCCTTTTTATCTCCAAATAGTTTCTTCACGGTCAACAAAATGTGGATTAGCCGTAGATAAATAGATTAGTTTGAAAATCAGGCAGCAAAGAAAGGTAGAAAACAGATTTCCAAGTGTCTAAAAATTCACAAATGGGCTTTATATCATATTGAAAATACAAAAA
>JAGWGC010000015.1:7909-23543 GCA_028867615.1 Nitrososphaerota archaeon
AGACGTAGAATATGTCATCAAAAGATAACACTATAGAGGTCTCAGGAGAATCTCCTTTTAAGATCCCATCTGGTGTTTTTGAGGTACAGATTGCACTCTGTGATGCTTCCCCGTCTGCTGATGATATCAAGAAGCGAAGTTTTCATGCTTTATGGAAAGATAACTTTCATCTTAGGGTTAAAGACAAAAAATTTTCCCAGGTTTTAGGCTCTGTAAAAAACCCGTTACCCCCGTCTGTATTTCAGAGAGGGCTAGTCTGGGTTGTTGTAATTGACCAGTTTTCATCAGCTCATATCAGTTTTCCAGTTGATATTCCGCGAACAGGCTCTGATTATGTCGAACCAACTCCGGAACCAGAAGTAATCACTCGATATACAAAATCAGATTCTGATACAAGGCCAAAACAAACCATGGAACATTTTACAAGTGAAAGAGGTTACCGCGGTCCATCTGGTCCTATGGGCCCTGCAGGTCCTATGGGTCAACCAGGCCCGATGGGTCAACCAGGTGTGTCCGGTCCTCCAGGCCCTATGGGTATACAAGGTGATAAAGGCCCACAAGGTCCTGCTGGGGACAAAGGTGACAAGGGTCCTCCTGGACCTCCAGGTGACAAAGGTGACAGGGGCGACAAGGGCCCGATTGGTGATAAAGGAATTACTGGTGACAAGGGTCCTCCAGGACCACCGGGACCACATGGTGATAAAGGTCCACAAGGTACGCCTGGTGACAAAGGTGACAGGGGCGACAAGGGCCCGATTGGTGATAAAGGAATTACTGGTGACAAGGGTCCACAGGGTGACAAGGGTCCACGTGGTGATGAAGGAGAAAAAGGAGAACGTGGTGACAAAGGTGACAAAGGTGACAAAGGTGACAAGGGACTTACAGGGGAGATTGGTCCACTTGGAGAAAAAGGTCCGACTGGTCCGCCTGGTCCTAGTGGTGATAAGGGAATCATTGGTCCACCTGGTGAACAGGGTCCAAAAGGCCCAGTGGGCGTACCCGGTGATAAAGGATTGTCCGGTCCTCAAGGTCCGCAAGGTGATAAGGGTCTAACTGGTCCACAAGGTCCGCCTGGAGAAAAAGGTCCGCAGGGACCACAGGGTCCTGCTGGGGAAAAAGGTCTTACAGGAATCCCAGGTCCACAAGGTGACAAGGGACCACGAGGGTTGCCAGGTGCAACTGGTGATCAAGGCCCGCGTGGTACGTCCGGTCCGGCAGGTCCTCCAGGTCCGCAAGGAATCCAAGGTCCACAAGGTGAAAAGGGCACGACTGGTCCACAGGGTGTTCCAGGTGACAAGGGCCCACCTGGAATTCAAGGAGTTCCAGGTCCTCCAGGTCCGCAAGGTCCACAGGGACCTCCGGGTGACAAGGGTACACAAGGTGTACAGGGTCCACAAGGCGACAAGGGATTGACAGGTCAGCAAGGTCCTATTGGAGACAAGGGTCCACAGGGTACGCAAGGACAACAAGGAATTCCAGGAGAGCAGGGTCCAAGAGGTCCTCCCGGACCGCCAGGTGACAAGGGCCCAACTGGATTCTCAGAGCAAGAGCGTGCTCTGATAACTCAATTGCTTGAGATTTTATCTTCGAAGAATGTATTGACGACAGAACAGCAGATAAAACTAATGAGCTTTCTTTACTAATATTCAAATAACTCAGATCTATTTTCAAATAATATGAGTACACCCAAAGAAAAAATAGAATTCAAGATGTTAGATCATCAACGAGTAGGAGAAGAACATGTTACTTTCAAGCTTGAAGATGGAACGATGGTCAAGGTAAAAGTTGATCTTGACAGAGTTGGGATTGCAACCAACTACAAAAATCCTGATGGCACACCGCACTATGCAGTCAATGCATCGCTGAAGCTGTCTATAATTCCTAATGAAAGAAAATTTTTCGTAGAACCTGATGCAGTAAAAAGCAAACCGCCATCTCCACCAGGTCAAATGTTTAGCTAAAATATTACAAATTATCGCTTATAGTAAGCGATAATCTGTTTAAAATTTTATCTTCGTCTTTTTGAAGCTGTTCGCTTTGCAGCTGATCTTCTCTTTGGAGCACTTCGCTTAGGAGCAGATCTTCTCTTTGGAGCAGATCGCTTTGCAGCTGATCTTCTCTTTGGAGCACTTCGCTTAGGAGCAGATCTTCTCTTTGGAGCAGATCGCTTTGCAGCTGATCTTCTCTTTGGAGCTGATCTTTTTTTAACAGCTCGTGTTGATCGTTTTGCCATTGCACAATTGTTGAATTTACTAGTTTTTCTATTGTAGCGCTTAAGAAAGTTACACCAAATGATGAGTAATTAGACACGATTTTTTTCATAAAAAACTATTTTTTTGATCAAAAATTTAGTAAACTGATTCTGCAGATGGTCTTCTTCCCTGTAACCATGATGTCTGTCCACACTCTGTGCATCTGTACTGTCTTCTTCTCTTGTATGTTGCCATGTTTGGCATGAAAATAATTTCTTGTTTTGTTTTTGAAAAACATTTCTTACACCATCTGTACTCGTTTTCCTCCATAATATCACAAAATGTTTTTGACACAAAAGAGTTTTTGCTATTTTGCTTTAATTATTGTGAGTACATCTTCATCTTGTAGAATGTGATTTATGCCAACTCGCTGTCCCCCAAACTTTACACTCTTGCCCCACACAAGTGCATACCTGAAATCTTTTTTTAGATCACGATGAAGCTTGTTACATATATCTAGTACTGTAGAATTGTTTCTTGTTATCAACGGTTCCTTGTAATCTGTCTCGCCGCCTTTTGGCCTCATATAAATTCGAATAAAGTCTAGTTTTTCAAATATTGTGTCCTTTAGTGCAGTTATGTTAATGTCCGAGTCTGCAGAAATTGGAACAAATTTTGACTTTGATTTTTCCTGTAATTCATTTACAAAACCCTGGTTTACAAGATCAATCTTGTTCATTATTGTGAGGGATTGGACGTAAAACTTGTTGCCTGAAATAAAGTCTGTTATCTGGTCAGCATCAACATCCTCTCGAATCAAGACTCTGCCATTATTCATACCGTACAGTCGAAGTATGTCCTTCAGCAAACTAATTGACATCTTTGTAAGTGGGACCTGCTGACTGACTGATATTCCACCATCTCCTGTTTTTTCAATTACAATATCTGGGGGCTTTTGATCAAGTCTAATCCCGATATTTCCAAGCTCTGTCCTTATGACATCTTCATGATATGGTTGAAACACGTCCAAAATTATCAATACGAGATCCGCACTTTTTGCAACTGCTAAAACTCTTTTTCCAAGGCCCTTGCCAGTTGATGCACCCTTGATGATTCCTGGCAAGTCTAGGATCTGAATCTTGGCACCTCTATGTTCCATCATTCCGGGAACTACTGTTGTTGTTGTAAACTGGAATGCACCAACAGCTGATTTTGCACCAGTCAATCTATTGAGCAGTGTTGATTTTCCAACACTTGGTAATCCGATGAATACCACTGTTGCATCGCCTGTCCTTTTAACATCAAAGCCTGCTGAGCTTCCGCTTGATCTTGATTTTACATCTTCCTGCTCTCTTTTAAGCTTGGCAAGCTTTGCCTTGAGAAGACCGACGTGATGTTCAGTTGCCTTGTTTATCTGCGTCTTTGACATCTCGTCTTTGATGGCTTGGATTTTTTCTGGAATTCCCATCTTCAGAATTGATACTATTCTGCTGAATAAAATCTTACTACTGGTGTTTACACGTGATTTTTTTATGACTTGATGTATTGTAGAAACATATTGCCAAAATAAACCATGGCAAACGCACTAGCTACTCTTGCAATACTCATGGATATGAAAAATTTTTTGAAGCTGTATTTTTTTACTCCTGCAATTACTGTCACAATCTCTGTCAGTATTGGAACCAGACTCAAAGCTAAGATTATGCTCCATCCGTACTTGCTTAGCCATACAACACTTTTTTGTTGCTGCTCTTCTCTATGAGTCCTTTTCAAAATCTTGTAGACCTTGCCACCATCATACCCGATGTAATATGTCAGAATTCCGCCTATTACAGAGCCAGTTGACATTACAATAAACACCATTGCTTCACTTTGACCATCCAAAAGCAAAGCAGTTGATGTGACTACGATTGGAAATGGTACCACTGAGGCAAATACTGCGTTGAGAAAAAGGCCAGTTAATCCATATTTTACAAAAAACGGATTCTCAAGTATGGGCCTTAAAAAATCAATTAGCACAAATTAGAACAAAATCTACCCACTAATAGCACTACCTGATTTTTTAAAATGATTGTGAGATCTTGTGTATTTTTGAATACAGAATGTTGTTTTCTTTTTTGATATATGCAATTCTTGTAGCAGGGATTAGTTCAAAGTTTTCAGACAGTTTTAAAAATTCATCAAGTGTTGTCTCTTTTGTTGTACCCCGATCAATATATCCTACAATATATGATTGAGGCTTGTCACTATACATGGCCTTGCTGAAAATCTCGGCAACTATGCCTTTTCTTACCATGCTTGTTTTATGGGACTGAACTATTTTAGATAACAGTTATTGTCATGGATGTTTACCTCGTCTTTTTTTATAGAGTATCATATTTTGTGACTAGTTTTTTTGAAGTACCTATTGTTCTCACACTTGCGATTTGTCGCATGGCTATAATTTAAAAATTGATTATCTTTTTTACTTTCCAGAAATCTTCAATAAATTTCAGTGCTGACTCGGGGGAAGGGGGGATTCGAATGCTAACTCCTATTTGAGATATTTCTTGTATTCCTTGATGTATCGTTTCACAAACCACTGAAGAAATGTTCCGTTATCTCCCTTTACTTGAGATCTTTCAAGTGAGTTGTAGTAGCTATTTCTTCTTTCATATGGAATATCGAGCATTGGATAGTTTTTCCTGTTCAAGATAAAGTTCATAATGAGTCTTGAAATTCTTCCGTTACCGTCTCCAAATGGATGTATTGTCACGAACTTAAAGTGTGCAAGAGCTGCGAGTTCGACTGGATGCATTTTGTTCTTGTTTTTGTTGTACCACTGGAAAAATTCTGTTAGCATTGGGTAGACTTCAACCGGAGATGGAGGAATAAACTTACTACCTCCTATGGCAACTTGGTATTTTCTAATCTTTCCGGCTAGGTCGGCTTTTGTTTTATTGAAAAGATCCCAGTGCCAATCTGTAGTCATCTGTAGAGACAAATCTTTCTTGGATTTTAGAATTTTATAGAAGAGATCTCTATGAGCCTCTGCTTCTTGTACATCCCTCATCGGCTTGCTCTTCGGTGTGATGCCTCTTTCTAGGAGATCTGCTGTCTCTCGACGGGTGAGCGTCGATCCTTCTATCCTCTGGGTGTCGTATGTGAATTGAGTTACGAAATTTTCTAGTTCTTTTCTTCTGACAGACTTTGGCATGAGCCCCTGTTCTTTTGAGAATTTTTGCTTGATCCTGTCTACGTCCACATACCATCTCTGCTTGTGTATGTCGTTGAGGAAATCCTTCTTGATTTTTTCTATGTTGGATGGAATCTTTCTTCCCAGATAGATTTCCTTCTTCTTAATCTGCTTGCCGTTTCTTATGCTATGCTCCAGATAGTAGTATGTTTGACCCTTCAACGTCTTTTTCCGTACTGTTGTCATGAAATTAGTTACCCCTACATATTTATATTATTATTGTTTTTTCCTAAAATGTAGGGGTAATCAATAACTGATATCATCTGAGAATCACCCAATAAACTACAAGATGATCAAAACAACTCCTGCAAAGGTCGGAGCTAATAAGACCCGTCCCTACAACAAAACAATTTTAATTCTACTTGCACCTACATCAGTTTTTTGCACAACTTCATGTGTTTTATTATTCGATAGGATGAAAATACTTCATTGTATGATGAAGACCGCGAGTTTTATTACGTCATCAGTTATTATGACCCATGCCATACGTGATTTTGATGAAGTCTAAGATATTTGCAATAGATATCGACGGTACCATTACCGACAACAAGGGAGGAAGAGTTGATCTCGATGCACTTGGCGCATTACGATATCTTGTAAAGCTTGGACACAAGGTAATCTATGTAACTGGAAGATCTTCTATCGAGGCTTATGTGTTATCAGTATTTGGTGGAACCACAAGAATCGCAGTGGGTGAAAATGGTGGCATTATAACTTCGGGGCCTAACGAACACAAGTTAATTGGCAACAAGCAAAAATGCCTTGATGCATTCGAATTTCTTAAAACAAAAATTCCTGAAGTAATGGAAAAGCCAGTCTTTCCAAGATTGACCGAGGTGGTGCTTGAAAGAAACTTTGATGTAAATGTTGGCAAGAAATTTTTTGCTGACAATAATCTCGATGTAACTCTTACTGATAGTCAATATGCATACCACATAAATTCCAAGGGTGTGGACAAGGCAAATGGATTCCTTGAAGTAATGAACATGTTTTCAGCAAAAAAAGAAGATATAATTGCAATAGGGGACAGCGAGACTGATGTGCCGCTCTTCAAGTTGGCAGGAACAAGTGTGGCACTTGGAAATGCTCCCAAAGATGTCCAGTCTCAGGCAACCTTGTCCGTCCTAGGACATCAGGGTGATGGTATGATTGAGGCATTAGAGGCAGTACAACTGCAATTGCTGGTAGAATGATGGTTTCATGACACTGCGACTAGTTTATGATGAAATAAGGCTTGGCGTAAAACAAGCCTGTCGTGCACTTGGATACCCTGAAACAGAGTTTGATGTATCTGAGGCATCAAGGCCAGAGTTTGGGGATGTGAGTTGTAATGTCGGGTTTTTGCTTGCAAAGATACTGAAGAAAAGACCACTTGATGTTTCACAATCTATTGCAGAAGAATACAAAAAAAATCTTGGTGAATATGTTTCCGAAGCCTCTGCACATGCATCTGGCTATCTTAATTTTATTGCAAACTATTCACTGCTTGTGCCACAGGTGGTCCATTCGTCACTTCGAGCTAATTATGGTTCAGTTGATCTTGGAAAAAACTCCAAGATGGTAATAGAGCACACTAGTGTGAATCCAAACAAGGCTTTACATGTTGGACACGTCAGAAATATAATAATTGGAGATACTGTTGCCAGGATTTTGCACAAGGCATCCTATGATGTCAGTGTTCTAAATTACGTAGACGACTCGGGGCTACAGGTGGCAGATATTATTGTTGGCTTCAAGTATGGTGGATATTCTGATACCCCTCCTGATGATCAAAAATTTGATCACTATTGCGGTGATATAGTTTATGTGAAAATCACTGAAAGATATGAAACAGACAAGGCTCTTGCAGAGCTACGCTCACATGTGCTGCAAGAACTTGAAGAAGGAACATCAGATCTTGCAAAGTTTGGAGACGAGATAACAAGACGGGTCCTTGAAGAACAACTCAAAACATGCTGGCGTCTTGGTGCTACGTATGACTGTCTCAACTTTGAATCTCAGATCGTCCGTTCTAAATTGTGGCAAGTTGCATTTGAAAAGATGAAATCAATGGGAATAACTGATCTAGAACAAGAAGGAAAAAATGCTGGATGCTGGGTCATCAAGGCAGAATCAGAAGAAGACAAGGTCTTGGTTCGAAGCAATGGAACTGCCACATACATTGCAAAGGATATACCGTATGCTGCATGGAAACTTGGAATTTTAGAAGACCCCTTTTATTACAAACATTATGCAGTACAGAAAACAGGGCGTGTCTTGTGGCAGACAACACTTGACTCAAAGGAGACCGCGATGCATTTTACAGGAGACCGCGTAATCACAGTTGTTGATTCTAGGCAGTCGCGGCTTCAGAATATCATAACAAAGATAATGTCTGACTTCAAATCAAAACCTGATTCGTACATTCACCTGGGATATGAATCTGTCACACTCAGTTCTGATACTGCCAAGACACTTGATCTTGATACTGGAGGAAAATCCATGCAAATGTCTGGTAGGAAGGGAATCTATGTGAGTGCGGACTATGTACTTGATGTTTTAAGTGGACGAACGTTTGATGAGGCAAAGAAAAGAAATCCAGAACTTGATGAAATGAGTCTTGTAAAAATATCTGAACAGGTGGCAATAGGGGCATTACGTTATGCGATGATAAAGCAAGATCTTGACAAGATAATTACATTTGATCTGACCGAATCACTCAGCTTAGAAGGTGATACTGGACCTTACATCCAATATGCACATGCCCGTGCAATGAGGATATTGGAAAAATATGGAAAGAGCCCAAATTTTGGGGCAAGCCTTGATGCAGTGAACACTGTATATGAAAAAGACATGGTAAAAATCATTGGCAAGTTTGATCTTCAAGTAGAAGATGCTGCAAAGAATCTATCGCCAAAGATAATTGCCAAATACTGCTACCACCTCGCAGTATCTTTCAATGCCTTCTATGAACACATCAAGGTATTGACAGCAGACTCTGAAGATGTCATAAATGCAAGACTCTGTCTAGTTTACTCTTTCAAAGAGACACTTGCAAAAGCATTGCAACTTTTAGGGATTGACGCCCCAGAACGGATGTGAGACATAATTGCCACCAAAAAAAGCAACAATCCCAGTCATATTTGCAGCAATTGGTCTTGTCTTTACAACTCTGGGAATGTTTACAGTTCACAAAGAAATGGTTTGGACTGGAGTGGGATTGTGGGTGGCATCCATTGTATCTGGAAAGATGCTCAAAAGAAAACCCAAGACAGGCGAAGAAAATAAAGTCTAGCCCACTGAAAGAAATTTTCTAGGGTCAAGATATTTATCCACACTTGATCAGGTTGAATTGTTGAAAAAAATAAAGCAAAACGACAATGTGTTGTTTTTTTATAATGATAGTAAAAAATGGTTGATGAGGGTTGCACCAAAACAAAAATTCCATACACATGTTGGAATTATAGATCACAAGAAAGTGATAGGAAAACCATTTGGAAGTGCACTTAAGACAAACAAAGGCAAGATAATTTTTGCACTCGAGCCTACTATCTATGATTATGTGATGAAGAGTCAACGCAGCACACAGATAGTCTACCCAAAAGACCTGGGATATATTGCAGCACGAATAGGGTTGCAGAGTGGACACAAAATAGTAGAGATTGGAACAGGAAGCGGGTCGTTTACAACTTTTCTTGCAAGCATTGTCAAGCCAAAGGGTCATGTCTACACATATGATGTGGATGAAAACTTTATGGCAATTGCAAGAAAAAATATCGAAAAGGCAGGAGTCTCAAAGTATGTCACCATGACAAAACTTGATCTCAAGACTGCAAAAAAGATGCCTCAAAAAGATGTAGATGTGGTAATAGTTGATCTTGGTGATCCATGGGTGGTTGTTCCTCAAGCAAGGAGGATGCTCAAGGGAAGCGGTGCATTTGTTGCTATATGCCCCACAATGAACCAACTTGAAAAACTTGCAGCCGCATTGCGACAAAATGATTTCTTTGATATTGAATGTTCGGAACAAATTGTACGAACAATAGAAGCAAGAGATGGCAAAACAAGACACTCATTTAGGGCAATAGGACATACAACATACGTTGCGTTTGCACGAAAGGTTATCACACCTGCAAGCTTGCGCAAAGTGCTGATGCCAGTAGAACAACCGGAGATTGAATCTGAGGAAGTTGATTCCTCTGAAGACGAAAGTTTATCATCTCTTAAAAAATAAAATGATTGTTGGCAAAAATTCTCCAATCACAAGTTGTTAAAAATTTCATACCTATACGTAATGCTATGTCAAGAAAAGGAGATAATGGCAAAGTCCTAGTCCTTGGTGGAAATTATCTTTATCACGGCGCTCCAATTCTGTCATCGATTGCCGCACTGCGTACAGGATCTGACTTGGTGTATACCTGTGTACCAAAGATCAATGTAATGGCAACGCGCGCTTTCTCGCCAAATCTGATTGTTGTACCACTGGTTGATGTAAAACTGACGCGTGGTTCTGTCCAAAAGCTACTTGGAATAATCCCAAAAAATCTTGATTCTGCTACAATTGGAATGGGTCTTGGAATACAAGACAGAGAGGCACTAAAAATTCTAGTACACTCTCTTCTTGACAGGGCGGTAAGACTGTCTCTTGACGCAAGCTCACTTGTGCCAGAAATCCTTCCCGTGATTAAAGACAAGAAGGTGATTGTTACTCCTCATGCAGGAGAGTTTCAAAGGCTGTTTGGCGAATTACCTCCTACTGCAATAAAACAACGCACTGTGATAGTTGAAAAACATGCAAAAGAAAATGGTGTGACGATATTGCTCAAGGGGCCAACAGATATTGTCTCCGATGGTACGCAAACATACCTGAACCCAAAAAACATTGCAGCCATGACAGTGGGTGGAACAGGTGATGTGTTGTCAGGCGTTGTTGCAGCGATGTTTGCCAAAAATAAAGATCCAGTACAGGCAGCGTCTGCAGCAGTGTTTGTAAATGGCAAGGCAGGATACTTGGCTCAAAAGAAATATGGATTACACATTGTGGCAACTGATCTGCTAGATTTTATACCGTATTCTATGAAACCATTTGACAGAGTGAAATAACCCATGCAAGAAAATTATGTTGACAAGAATTTTTCAAGCCTTATTTCGGATCTGCAGAAACTGATCCAACAACCAAGTGTCTCAGCAAAAAATCTGGGACTCGAAGAGTGCTCAAGAATGATTGTTCAGATGATGAAAAAGTCTGGAATACATGCTGAGATGCTTTATACCAAAAAGGGTGTTCCGCCTGCGATATATGGAGAAGTCAAGTCAAGACAAAATCCTGACAAGACGCTGTTGTTCTATAATCATTATGATGTGCAACCTGAAGAGCCAGTTGATCTATGGGATGACAAGCCGTTTAGCGGAAAAATAAAAGGAAACAAGATCTTTGGCAGGGGCTCTGCTGATGACAAGGGGGAATTAATTACAAGAATAAAAGCAGTTGAATCATTTTTGAAAACAGCGGGTGATGTACCATGCAACATCAAATTTTTCATTGAAGGGGAAGAAGAGATCGGCAGTGTGCACATTGAAGACTATTTAAAAAAATACAAAGAAAAATTATCATGCGATGCAGTAATATGGGAATTTGGCTACGTTGATGAACAAGACAGGCCGATAATCAGCCTTGGAATGAAAGGATTACTTTATGTCGAATTGTCAAAAACAGAGTCAATCCGTGATGCTCATTCAAGCCTTGCAGTAATAATAGAAAATCCAGCATGGAGGCTTGTTGGAGCATTGAAGACACTTCGTGATGATGATGGTAGAGTGTTGATAAAAGACTGGTACAAGGAGGTTGACACGTTTACACGAGAGGATCTCAAAATAATTGCATCGGAGCCATTTGATGAATCTTCGTTTAAAAAAGAATATGGGATAAAAAAATTTGTTGGAAACAAAAAAGGTATTGCAATAAAAAAAGCTCTAGTGGGAGAACCAACATGCAACATTGCAGGATTTACATCAGGTTATGACGGACCTGGCGCAAAAACAGTTCTACCATCAAAGGCTCTAGTCAAAATTGATTTTAGACTTATTCCAAAGATGGACCCAAAAAAGCAACTTCTACGCCTGAAAAACCATCTACGACAAAATGGATTTGGGGACATTCGGGTTGAACTAATTCACGGCGAGGCAGCTGCCAGGACCGCAATATCTGATCCTTTTGTAAGTGCTGTGCAAAAAGCAGCGGATGCGTCTTTTGGAAAATCTATTCTTAGCGTTTCGTCTGCAGGAACAGGACCAATGTTCTCGTTTGTAAAATTTCTGCACTCTCCATGTATTGCAATAGGAAGCACATACATATTTTCTAGGATCCACTCTCCAAATGAATTTGCAAGAATTGATTTGCTCAAAAAAACAACAAAATGCATGTGCAAGATAATTCGAAATTTTGCATCCAAGTAGATTCTTTACAAGATCATTTTTGAATCAGAAACTGGGGGATCTCTTGCCTCTGACCTGCTGATCTATGGTTAACTACACAGAAAGGCCTTTATTGTGCTCATTTTGCAATTCAAATATGGCTTACATGTACATGCCAGGAGCTACTGCGGTGGGTATTACATATGACGGCGGTGTCGTCATGGCAAGTGAGAGAAGAATCTCTTATGGCAATTTCGTAGTAAGCAAGAATACCAAAAAGACATTCAAAATTACTGATTTTGTTGGTGCATGTTGTGCTGGAATGGTTGCAGATATGCAAGTTTTAGCAATGCAAATGAGAGCCATGACAAAGATACGAAAGATGGAGATCAAACGCGAAATCCCACCAAATTCCGTAGCCAAGATGATGTCTACTTTGATGTATGAACGACGTTACTATCCTCTTCTGACTCAGGTTATAGTCGGGGGAGTTGATGGTGATGCAGTAATTTATACGCTTGACCCCTTGGGCTCTGTTTTGCCTGATGATTATGCTTCTGTCGGTACGGGCGCAGAGATGGCACTTGGTGTCCTAGATCAAGAGTTCAAACCAAAGATGAGTGAAAAAGATGCAGTAAACTTGGCAGTAAAATCTATCAAGTCTGCAATAATGAGAGATAATGCAAGTGGTGACGGGATTGACGTACTTGTTGTCGATAAGAACGGTACAAGGGAATTTACAGCAAACTAGTTATTTTTTGATAAGCTTGGCAGCTTCCCAGTACTTGTCGGAAATATAATGCAAATTCTTTACAACCTCGCCTTTTGTTATGTTTGACATTTCAGCACTTGATACCAAGGCCTTTCCAACTGCAAGAAACTTGTTATGTACTTCGTCAACTACACAAATAATGTCATCTTTTTGAAACTCTGTAAATTTTTTAATTCCTGGACGCATTACATTGGCTCCATTGCAAACAAATTTGATTGCACCAGCATCCACAATTGCTTTTGGAAATTTCTCCAGTAATGTAGTCTCTGAAAGAAACGGAAGATAAGAGTCTCCGATTTGTATTGATGTTATGTTATCTCCGGTTATCAGACGTGTATTGTCATCAATTTCATGCAATATCAAAGTCTTTGATTTTGAAAGTTCGACATGCCATTGCTTGGTCATCTTGTCGATGATTACTGAAATGTCACTCTTTGAGAGATTATGCGATTTCAATTCTTGACATTTCCTGTTTGATATCTAACAAATCTCTTAAAATTGAACTTGCAGTCTCAATGCCTCCTGCACCACGACCAGTTATTGTCTGCTGGCCGGAATGTTCAGAGTTAAACGTTATGGCATTAAGGGTCCCATTGACACACATTGGATCATCGAGTGCTATCTCTCTTGGTGATACAACTAGGTCCCTATTGCACGATGCAATCAGTTTTACTGCGCAATTATGTGCTGCCGCCTTTTTTATGTCTCCAGTTGTAACATCCCTAATTCCTATTCTTTTGATGTCCTTTATTGTAACTTTCATGTCCATTATCCAGTTGGCAAGTATAACGAGCTTGGCAGCAGCATCAAAACCGTCTATGTCTAATGACTCATCTGCCTCAACATATCCTTTTTTCTTGGCATCTGCAAGTGCTGCCTTGAATGTAAGGCCTGCTGCCATGTTTGTCAGGATGTAGTTTGTGGTACCATTTAGTATTCCTTGAAAAGAGATTATTCTTTCTCCTCGTAAACTATTCTTTGCATAATCCAAGATTGGAGTTCCTCCTCCGACCGTTCCACTGAATTTTAGCTGAACTTGGTTGTATGTTGCAAGTTCAATAAGAGATGGAAATGCAAGTGCAAGCGGCCCCTTGTTTACTGTGATGACATGAAGTCCTTTTTTCATGGCACCTACAATATGTGACATGCCGGGCTCTGCATCCTTGTAGTTGCTTGGAGTGGTTTCTATCAGAACTTCCGCATCCATACCGTTTATCATGTCAAGGCCATTTGCATCTCTTTCCTTATTGTGATATTTTCGTATGTTTCCATATTTTTTCTTCACCTCTAACAGTCTATTCAAATCAAGTCCTGCTGAAGATGCTGCGGAACCCTTTGAGTCAAAGACACCAACTATTCTTGGCTTTAATCCATGTTTTGCATACAAGTCCTCTGATCTAGAAAGCAAAAGTTTTGCAAAACTCTGTCCCACAACTCCAAAACCTGATAATATTATTCGCAATATTTTCAAGACACATTTTGGCATTAATTAAGATTGACGAATTCTGAGATTGCTTTATTAAAGCATTGGAGAAAAACTATCGCGTGGTAGCAAAAAAGTATCTTTATGCAGCAATATCTGGTATAGTCATAGTTGCAATTGTTCTAGTCATTCAACTTATTCCTCAAATGACAAGTCCCAATGACACTGCAAATCAAGTTGCATTTCTTGATTTTACGTATGATGAAGAAAACTCTGATCTAAAATCTACTCTGGCATTGCATCATATCAACATGACAAATCCCATCACGTTGAGTAGTGCAGCTGATATCAAACAATATTGTAATTTCATCACAGATCCAAAAAAACAGGCACTTGTCACACACTGTACATCTACAGTACTCAAAGACAAACAGGGCAACCTTGGCGATATTGATATGGTGGGCTCGCCTGATGTGCCAGGGCTTGTAGTTGTGGCTCTCCAGTTAGATCCTACCATGAGTGACTATGCTGCTGTCAAGACAGTCTTTGGGGTTGTACTAAACAGTACTATCTGTCAATGCTGGGACAAGGAGAACCCTGGCGGATATTCAACTCTTTCTGACATGGTTGACGCATTACGAAACTTTCACGTAAATGGTAAACAACCTGATAGCACTACGCATACTGTACCTCTTGGAAACAAGCATTTTGAAATTGAGCTTTCTACAAATGAGGGTGGTTATCTCTGGAAGCTTTTAGTTGCCAAGTAATTAATTCACCTTGGTTTACGAAGGTTGACGTGACTCTTTAATCTGGGGAAAATAGGTTTTGGTATTATCGTTGCTTGAATATGTGTGGCTCTTACCACTTGGTTTTGTAGCTGGCGTAATAGGATCCATGGTAGGACTAGGAGGTGGATTCGTAATGGTGCCAGTACTAACATTTTTTGGGTTCTCGTCAACACTTGCTGCAAGCGATAGTCTCTTTGCGGCATTTAGTAATTCGGTGGCATCAACTGTTTCATATGCAAAACAAAAAAGAATTGCATACTCGCTTGGAATAAAGCTTGCACTCTTTGCAATTCCTGGAACAGTACTTGGAGCATACATCTCAGATGATGTCTCGGCCCCGTTGTTCAAGTTACTGTTTGGAGCTGTATTGGTGTCATCAGGTGCATACATTTACCTAAGAAGAAAAATGGAACCAAGAGAATACAACCTGTCAAAGCAGATTATGGTTCTTGCAGTGGGCGCAAGTTTCTTTGCGGGTATAATCTCTAGCTTGTTTGGAATTGGGGGTGGTACGGTCTTTGTACCATTGATGGTGATTGCAATTGGATTGTCCATGAAACTTGCTGCACCAACATCACAGTTCATCTTGATGTTTGTGGCAGCCTCTGGCATGCTAGTACACTCTGCACTTGGTCATCCCAACTACTATGAGGCAGGGATGCTCTCAATTGGCTCATTTGTAGGAGGGATTGTGGGAAGCAGGTTGTCTACACGTGTTGATGAGGGAAAGCTTCGCCTGTTTGTTATAGCTGTGCTTGGTATCACTGCTGCCAAGCTCATAATTGACTCACTGGTGGGCTCTTCTTGATCTGATACAGGTTTCTTTTT